>NZ_LEKE01000077.1:0-59636 GCF_001029585.1 Rhodococcus sp. ARP2
ATATTCGGCGAGCGATCCCAACCGTGGATGGTCGTAGAGCTGTGCGACGGTCACTTCGGGGAACCGCTCGCGCAGGGCGGTCACCAACTGAGCAGCAGAGAGGGATCCGCCGCCCACTTCGAAGAAGTCGTCGTCGAGTCCAGTGATCTGGGCTCCCAGGATCGATCCCCACAGGCCGGCAACCCAGGCAGCGGTGCCGTCGAGGCCCAACGCGGCCCCGGCATCTTCACCGGCGCCGGGCAACGGCCACGGCAGCGCATTGCGGTCGACCTTGCCTGACGTACGCGTCGGAAGTTCGTCCATCAACGCCAGACGCGGCACGAGGGCTGCTGGTAGCTGCTCGCTGAGCAGTGCATGAGCGGCCTTGAGATCGAAGTCGGGATCCGTGCTGGCGATGTACCCGACGAGGAGCTGGTTGCCGGCTGCCGTCTTCTTCACGGCTGCGGCAGCGCCGCTCACACCCGGCAGATTCTGCAAGGCGTTGTCGACCTCACCGAGTTCGATGCGCCTGCCGCCGAGCTTGACCTGATCGTCCGCGCGGCCCTGGAACATCAGGCCGGTGGTCTCGAGCCGGACCAGGTCGCCGCTTCGGTAGGCGCGTTCCCACCCGAGCGAGGGCATCGACGCGTACTTCTCGGCGTCCTTCGCGGGGTCGAGGTAACGGGCGAGGCCGACGCCGCCGATCACCAGCTCGCCCACCTCGCCGACCGCGACGGGATTGCTCTGGGCGTCGACGACGGCAAGGTCCCAGCCGTCGAGGGGGAGGCCGATGCTGACGGGGCTCTTGCCGTCCATCAGTGCGCCGCAGGCGACGACGGTTGCCTCGGTGGGGCCGTAAGTGTTCCAGACCTCGCGGCCCTCGACGGCCAGGCGTTCGGCCAGTTCGGGTGGGCAGGCTTCGCCGCCGAAGATCAGGAGTCGAACGGCTTCGAGGGCCTCGGCCGGCCACAGAGACGCAAGCGTCGGCACAGTGGAGACGATGCTGACGTCACGCGAGACCAGCCACGGGCCGAGGTCCATGCCGCTGCGAACCAGCGAACGAGGAGCCGGGACGAGGCAGGCGCCGTGGCGCCACGCGAGCCACATCTCCTCGCAGGACGCGTCGAATGCCACGGAGAGTCCCGCGAGGACGCGGTCACCAGGCCCGATGGGCTCGTCCTGGAGGAACATGCGCGCCTCGGCGTCGACGAAGGCTGCGGCATTGAGGTGAGTGACCGCGACGCCCTTGGGGGTGCCCGTGGATCCTGAGGTGAAGATGATCCAGGCGTCGTCCTCGGGTTCGGGTTCGCGAACCGGTGGATGTTCGAGCCGCTTCGGCGCCGTCCCCGGCTGGATTCCGTCGCCGGTGATGATCGCCGCTACCTGCGCCTCGCCGAACACCAACTCGGCGCGCTCTTCCGGATCGTCGGCGTCGACGGGAACGTAGGCGGCGCCCGCCGCGAGGATCGACAGGATCGCCACGTACAGCGAACGCGAACCTGACGGCATCCTGATTCCGACGCGGTCACCTGCGCCGACGCCGGCATCACCGAGCCAGCGCGCACCGAGCGCGATCTCGTCGAGCAACTCCGAGTACGACAGTGTGGTGTCGCCGTCGTCGATGGCAGGTGCTTCCGGGTTGGCCTCGGCTGAGGCCCGCACGATGTCGATGAGCGTGCGCGGCGCAGGTGCATGCGCCGACCGTAGGAATACGGACGGAATCCCGAAAGATTGTTCCGTCTCCGACTGCGACTGGAGTGGCAAACCCGTTGGTCCTGTTCTACTCACGAAACTTAGAGTCCTGCGAACTGTCGAGTTGAAAGTCTCATGACAAGTTTGCGAGTTGGTGAACAGATATGCCTAATGCAACATGCCGAACGTGCCGGTCAGTCCGTACTGGCAGCTTGCGCGTGGCCTTCTGCCGAGTCGGCGAACTCGGGTGTGTCGAACACCTCTCCGCCCAGCGGATCGACGACCTTCGATTCCTCGGAGAAGTCGACGGCGCCGGTATCCGGGTCGATGTTGACCGCATGGGCGGGAACTTCGTGGACCGCGACGAGCATGTGGGCGTCGGAGGGATCCGTCATGATTCCGCTTTGTGACGGGGTGAGCCCGGCGAAGGTCGACGAGATCTTCAGATCGCGGAGCCGCTTTTCGGTGGGTTGCGGAACGTCGGTCGATGCCGAGGCATTTGTAGAAACCCGCAGGTAGCGTGGTGCCGACGCGACCTCGTATCGGAACGCCTTCAGCATCGACAGACATGCCAGCACCATGATGACCGAGAACGGTACCGCCGTGGCGATGGCAACGGTTTGCAGCGCCGTGAGCGATCCACTGCCACCCACGATGAGGAGAACTGCGGCCGCGGCACCGGAGAGGAACGTCCAGTAGACACGCGTGATCTTGGAGGTCTCCAAGCTGCCACCGGTCGCGAGGATGTCGATGACGATCGAGCCGGAGTCCGCGGACGTGACGAAGAAGAACACGATCACGACGATCGCGAGAACACTCGAAATCGTTCCGAGCGGAAGTCCGTCGAGAAGCGTGAACAGCGACGTGTTGGTGTCCACTGCGCCGGATGCGTCGAGCATCGTGCCCTCGTTGCGCTGACGCAGAATGCCGGAGTTACCGAAGATCGTGAACCACAACGAACCAACCAGCGTCGGGGCCAGCAGCACACCGAAGACGAATTCGCGGATGGTGCGGCCGCGTGAGATGCGCGCGATGAACATGCCGACGAACGGTGCCCAGCTCATCCACCAACCCCAGTAGAAGATGGTCCATGCGCCCTGCCAGCCGTCTTCGGCGAAAGGGGACGTGCGCAGCATCAGTTCGGGCAAGGCCTGGACGTATCCGCCGAGGTTCTGCACCCACGACTGCATGAGGAACAGCGTCGGTCCCAGAATCAGGACGAACAGTGCCAGCGCGGCAGCGAGCATCATGTTGATGTTGGAGAGCCACTTGAGGCCCTTCGTGACACCGGAGACGACCGAGAAGGTCGCCATGCCCGTCACGATGACGATGATGGTGATGACCAACCAGTTGTCGGTCTCCACCCAGCCGAGGTAGTCGAGGCCGGCCGAGATCTGCTGGACACCGAAGCCCAGCGACGTCGCGACACCGAACAGCGTGCCGACGATGGCGACGACGTCAATGGCGTGGCCGATCTTTCCTTCGATGCGAGCCCGTCCGAGGAGCGGCTCGAGCAGCCAACGGATCGACAGCGGGCGACCCTTTCGGTAGGTCATGTACGCCAGACCAAGGCCGACGACGACGTAGATCGCCCATGCATGCAAGCCCCAGTGGAACAGCGTCAGTTCCATGGCTTGATTGGCTGCGGCGTCCGTGGATCCGGCGATCTGCCCGGCGACGGGTGGGGTCACGTAGTGCGAAAGTGGTTCGGCTACTCCGTAGAACACGAGCCCGATGCCCATGCCGGCGCTGAAGAGCATCGCGAACCACGAGAGCATCCCGAACTCGGGCTGCTCGTCGTCACGTCCCAATCGGATGTTGCCGATGCGGCTGATTCCGCAGTACAGCGCGAAGATCACGAAACCGGTGGCCGAGAGGATGTACCACCAGCCGACGCCGTCGCTGATCACGTTGTTGAGTGTTTCGAAAGCATCCGCGGCGGTTCCCGCGTAGATCACGGCAAAGGCGATCAGGGCAAAGATCACTATCGACGCGGGGATGAACACGGGTTTCCGTAGTTCACGCCACGCAGTTTTGACCGCAGTCATTCCACTCCTCGAACGTTCAGGCATTCACAGCGCCCATCAGGGCGGCCACGTGTCACGCGTAGGTGGGCGTTTCGCTCACACCATCGCAGGTCAAGACCGGGCTATTGCTTTGAAATTCAACGTAACGTCAAGTTTCGGTCAACTCAACTGGACGAAAGATGCTGCACTGTCGTGAAAGTTCTCACTGGATGCCGTAGTTCCGGTTGTAAATCGTTGGGTAATAGTGGCATTGGGCCATGAGTGGAATGCTGAACGGCGAATTCGATTGGTACGGTGAGTTGAATCGGTCGAGTCGACGCTCACCGATTGACCACATTTGTCAAACTCGGCGAAACAGCCTGTCTGTCAGGTGGTTAACTCCTGGCGTGCTTGCCCGATCGTGGCGGTCAGGTGTCGATACCTAACTGTGATTGTGATGGTCGCAACTATCAGTGATGCGGGCCCTGTTCGCCCCGCTGAGCGTCGATCAGATCCATCGCATCCTTCAGACCCAAGCCCGGATGCAGTTCGCGTAGTGCCTTGATTGCCGGAATACGGTCGTCAGTCGACGCGAGTGCACTACGGACGTCGTCGGCAGGGATTTCGGTGGGGGCAGTTGTCCCTTCCCACCACACCGACTGAGGTTTGTTCCTGTTTCGCCAGGCTTGGACTGCGTAGTAAGCAGACCCGGCCGTCGCGAAAAGCCAGATTGCGAGGAATGTCCAATTCCAAGCTGTGGGTTCTGTGATGACCTTGTCGATGGTGCTTGGGCCGAAGAAAACGAGTAGCCAAACCAGCACGATCGTCTGCCACCATCGCTCGACGCGCCTGCTCGGATTCCACCACTCTGCCATCGACCGATACTCGCACAGGGCTGCTGTTTCGGTGCGACGATGGAGATCATGGAGATTCGTGATGCGGTGGAGCGATTTCGAGGGGAATCAGGGACCTCGACGATCTTCGGAGAACCTCACCAGACCAGCGACGGATCGACGATCATCACGGTTTCGCGTCTACACCGGCGGTGGCGGGGCGACCCGATACCGGTGCCAGTGGGAGTGTTCTCGATCCACGAGGGTGAGCCGTCGTGGTCACCGGCCGTCGATCACACCAGGGCGGCTTTGATGGGGGAGTTCATCGGGTTGGCGGCCGCGGTGATCGCAACCCTGGCCGTTCTACGTCGACCGCCCTGGCCTGATGTGACGATTCGGAAGGGGTGACTCAATAGGGGCGACTCAGAAGGGGTGACCCAGAATTACGCCGATCAACTGGAACGGCATCGCGAGGAACATCGATCCGACGTAGAGCGGATAGCGAATCGGGTCGCCGGCGAGGTAACCCTCGGCGAGCCAGGCCATGACATCTGCTGATCCCATATTCGTTACTTCCCTTCGCGGTTGTGGTTCACCGACATTTTCGGTCGTGGGAGTTGTTTTGTTACAAGCGAACTCGAAGGAGGAGTGCATGTGACGGCAGTTTCGACGCAGCAAACTCAGTCAAGTGAGATCCCTGGGGGCGGCAGTCTCTACCGGCTTAGTCTGGATACTTAGCACCGTGGCGTAGTGAAATCTGTGCATTCTGCACATGTCGGGACAATTCGGTGAGCCTTACAGTCGCTAAATGACAACGACACCTTCTCCTCTCTCAGGCAAGACCGTCGTACTGATCGGCGGCGGAACAGGCATCGGGCTGCGGGTGGCGCAGCTTGCCGTCGACGCCGGCGCGCAGGTAGTTCTCGGTGGCCGAACCGCATCCAAGCTGGAAGCAGCGGCCACGCAGCTGGGTGCGGCGGCGCACTGGTTCACCGTCGACACCTCCGACGACGACTCGGTGAAAGCGTTCTTCACCAACATCCCCAGCGTCGACGCTCTCTTCACCACGGCTGCCGATTACCAGGTCGGCTCGTTCCGTGAACAGAGCGTCGAGGAAGCGGCGTCGCCGTTCACCTCCAAGTTCTGGGGGCAGTACCGCGTCGTGCACGCTGCGCTCGACAGGCTGACACCCACCGCATCGGTGGTCCTCATGTCCGGTGCTGCCAGTGTGCGGCCACCCGCGGCTGCCGCGGCCTACGTTGCGGCCAATGCGGCAATCGAGGGACTCGGGCGGGGGCTGGCGGTCGAACTGTCGCCGATTCGCGTCAACACCGTTGCTCCCGGAACCATCGACGGGCATCTGTGGGCTCAGCGCCCGGCGGAGGTTCGGGAGGCGGCGTTCACCTGGAGTGCGGAGAACAACGTGCTCGGCCGTGTCGGGAACGAAGACGAGATTGCACAAGCGGTGTTCTATCTCTTCACCAACACGTACACAACGGGTTCCACGCTGTACCCCGACGGCGGGTACGCGTTGCGCTAGACCCGTGCCATTTGACGACTGAGTGAAATGACGACTGAGTGAAAGACGACTGTGCGAAATGCATTGTCGTAACACGAAGAAACGCCAATTCGCCCATAGGCGTGACCCCGGCCACATTCGTACCGTCTTCTCCGAGAACACTTCCCAACTATTCGAGGAGTCCGTCATGAAAAACACATCAACGACCGCCGCCGGCGGTGAAGTGTCCGACGGTGACGACTACGCGCTCACCCGCGTTCCCGACGAAGCACGGTATTCGTGGTTCTCGGTGGCAGTACAGCGATTTGGTCAGGTATCGGCACTCGCACAGTTCCTGCTCGGTGCGACGCTCGGCTACGGCATGACGTTCTGGAATGCCTTCTGGGCATTGACAGTCGGGGCGGTGATTCTCGAGGTTGTCTGTATTTTCATCGGCATCATCGGGGTTCGTGAAGGGCTCAACACGTCGGTGGTCGCACGCTGGTGTGGATTCGGGCACGCTGGTTCCGCGGTGATCGGCCTGGTGATCGGAGTCAGCCTGATCGGTTGGTTCGGCATCCAATCTGCTGTCTCTGCATCAGGTTTGCACGGAATCATGCCGTTTCTGCCGCAGTGGGCGTGGGCCCTGGTCTTCGGCCTTCTGATCACCGCGATAGTCCTTCGCGGATTCGGCTCGATGCAGCTGATCGCAAACATCACCGTTCCCCTGTTCCTGCTTCTGGTGGGTTGGGCCGTCATCGCCGAACTGCGCAATCACTCGCTGTCAGATCTGATGGCATCTGCTCCAGCCGGACCGGAGCTCAGCTTCCTCGCCGGAACCACCATCGTCGCAGGCGGTTTCATTGCCGGAGCAGTGATCACACCCGACATGACGCGATTCAACCGCACGGCGGGTGACGTCGTGAAGCAGACACTCGTCGGAATCACATTGGGCGAATACGTGATCGGATTGACCGGTGTACTTCTTGCGCATGCCGTTCGCAGTTCCGACATCGCCACGATCATCCTGTCGTCGGTCGGCTGGGTCGGCGTTCTCATCATTGTTCTCGGAACTTTCAAGATCAACGACTGGAACCTGTACAGCTCGGGGCTCGGCATCGTGAACTTCATCGACGTCGTGTTCGGGCGACGCATCAATCGCGCCGTCGTCACAGCTGTGGTCGGCGTGACCGGTTCGATCCTCGCGGCTGCCGGAATCCTGAACTCGTTCACCGACTTCCTGATCCTGTTAGGCGTCGGATTCCCGCCGATCGCCGGAATCATGGTGGCGGAGTACTTCATCGTCAGGACCTGGCGCAAGGACCTGGAGGAGAGTCGAGCCGCGGGTACCCTCCCGAACTCGGCGCCCACTTGGGTACCGGCCACGTTGGTGATCTGGATCGTCTCGGCGCTGATCGGGCATTACAGCACCTTCGGTTTGCCGTCCATCAACGCGGTGGCCTCGGCATTCGTTCTCTACGTCGTCGCGGGTCGACTCGGCCTGATTCGCGGGGTCGGACGCACCACAACCGAAGCGCCGCAAGAGCCTTCGGGAACATCTGCGCTCACGCACTAGCACTGCAAACACTGTAGAAGGGAGTTCGCGATGCGAATCGGAATCGACGTCGGTGGTACAAACACCGATGCGGTCCTGATGGACGGGACCACCGTCATCGGGCATGTCAAACACTCGACCAGCAAGGACATCACCGGCGGAATCGGCGGAGCTCTGACGGCGCTGCAGCAGCAGTACTCGTTCTCTCCCAGCGCTGTTCAAGCAGTGATGATCGGCACGACGCACTTTCTCAACGCTCTCATCGAGCAGCGAGGACTTGCACCAACAGCGGCTCTGCGATTGGGGCTTCCGACGACCGCAGCGCTTCCGCCGATGGTGGGGTGGCCGCGAGACCTGGTCTCCGCTGTGCAAGGAAGGCACTACCTCGCTCACGGTGGGCACGAGTTCGACGGTCGTCGTATCTCACCGCTGGATCCCGACGAGATTCGTCGCCATGCCGCCGACATGGCTCGCAGCGGTACTCGTTCGGTCGCAATATCGTCGGTGTTCTCTCCGGTCAATCTCGAATGCGAAGCGGCGGCAGCGGAGATCGTGCGTCAGGAACTCGGTCCGGACGTCGCAATTTCGCTCTCTCACGAGATCGGTCGAGTGGGTCTACTCCAGCGGGAGAACGCGACCATCATCAACGCTGCGCTGCGCGAGCTTGCCGATCACATCGTCGACGGTCTTGCCAGTTCTTTGGTCGAGCACGGCATCGCCGCACCGCTGTATCTGAGCCAGAACGACGGAACCTTGATGGACATCGAGTACGCAAGGCGTTATCCGGTGGCGACTTTCGCGTCGGGACCGACCAACTCCATGCGAGGCGCCGCTGTTCTGTCCGGTCTGGCCAGCTGTGCGGTGATCGACATCGGGGGCACCACAACCGACGTGGGCGTACTGACCAACGGTTTCCCTAGAGAAGCCACCACGGAGGTGACGGTCGCGGGGGTACGGACCAATTTCCGTATGCCGGACGTCTTCTCGATCGGTATCGGTGGTGGTTCGCTGGTGGATGCGGACGGACTCACAGTCGGACCCGAATCTGTGGGATACGAATTGGGTTCACGGGCACTCGTATTCGGCGGTGACACGTTGACGGCCACCGACATAGCCGTCGCGGCAGGCTTGGCCGACGTCGGAGATCGCAGTGCGGTGGCACACCTCGACCGCGGTCTGGTGTCGACGGCACTCGACCGGATCTCGCGCCGGGTCGCCGACGCCGTGGAACAGATGCGGACCACGTCGGATCCACTTCCCGTTGTGGCGGTTGGCGGGGGATCGGTTTTGCTGGAGCACGAACTTCCCGGCCTGGGAACGGTGATTCGTCCTGAGCGCTTCGACGTTGCCAATGCGATCGGCGCTGCGATCGCGCAGGTCAGTGGTGAGGTAGATCGAGTCGAAGCGGTACGGGACGGGCGCAGGCAGATTCTTGCCGACGACGCTCGCCAGGAGGCGATCGATCGGGCAGTCGCAGCAGGCGCACGGCCCGAGTCGGTGCAGATCGTGGAGTTCGACGAGGTCCCGATTCCGTATCTGCCGGGCAACGCAACACGTATTCGAGTGAAGGCAGTCGGTGACTTGGCACTGCACAGTGGTCTGGTCTCCACCGGTCAGGAAGGCTCACGATGAGTTGGACACTACGAACGGCAGACCTCGACGACCTCGCCAGGGGCGCAGCTTTGTTGGGGACCGGCGGCGGGGGAGATCCGTTCGTCGGCAAGATGTTGGTCACGCAGGCGCTCGGGGAAGCCGGTGAAATCACGATTCTGGATCCGGCGGAGCTCGACGACGACGCGTGGGTGATCCCCGTCGCGCAGATGGGTGCACCGACCGTCGTGGTCGAGAAGATGCCGCGCGGAACCGAACCCGAGCTGGCGCTGATCACATTGGAGAAGCACACGGGGCGAACTGCAGATGCCACGATGCCGATGGAGTGCGGCGGGATCAATTCGATGATTCCGTTGCTGGTGGCAGCGCGGCGCGGACTGCCGGTTGTCGACGCCGACGGGATGGGACGAGCCTTTCCTCAGCTCGAGATGGAAACCTTCTCGGTGTACGGGATTTCGGCGAGTCCGCTCGCCATGGCGAACGAGCACGACGAGGTGGCGATCTTCGACACCGGCAGCGACAACAGCAGATTGGAGGGCCTCGCTCGCGGGGTGACGTCGAGGTTCGGTGGGATGGCGCATATCGCGCAGTACTCGATGACGGGTGCAGATGTGAAGCGGACGGCGATCCCACGGACTCTGTCGTTGGCCTTGGCCATCGGTCGGTCCATCAGGCTTTCACGTGAGCAGCGGGTGGACCCGGTTCAGGCGCTGGTGGACGGTCTCTCCGACACGCTTTACGGATACGGGCGAGTTCTCTTTCACGGCAAGGTGATCGATGTCGACCGGCGAACCGATGAGGGGTTCGCTCGAGGTTCGGTGCGGATCGCCGGCGTCGGAGACGAAGAGCTGGAAGTTCAATTCCAGAACGAAAATCTGATCGCCGTGCAATCCGGAGTAATGGTGGCGATCGTGCCAGACCTTATCTGCATCGTCGAGGCCGACACTGCCGAGCCCATCACCACCGAGGGATTGCGGTACGGGCAGCGAGTTGCGGTCATCGGGATCGCGACTCCGCCGATCATGAGAACACCGGAGGCACTGGCGGTCTTCGGCCCGGCAAGCTTCGGACTCGATCGCCCGTTCCTGCCGGTGGAGACACTCGAGCAACCTGTACTGGCAGAATAGCGAGCCGTGAGCAGGCTGCACGCGGTCCGGGAGGCCGACCTCGACGCGATCGCAGCGGGGGCGGTGGTCTTGGGCTGCGGTGGGGGCGGCGATCCACGCCTGTTCGTGGAAATGCTGCGTCCACTGATGACGTCAACGTCGGTAGAAGTCATCGCGCCGGACCAGTTGCCGTCCGGGGCGATGATCATGCCGGTGGGAATCGTCGGATCGGCCCTGGCTTTGGAAGAGCAACTGCCCTCCGGGCATGAGTTTGCCGACACTGCAGCAGCTTTGACGCGGTGGACTGGTAAACGTCCGACCGCGGTGATGACTTTCGAAGGCGGTGGACTCAACGCTCTCTCCGGCATTGCGGCGGCGTTGGCGTTGGGGATTCCCGTGGTCGACGCGGACCTGCTCGGTCGAGCGATGCCTCGGCTCGATCACTTCTCTCTCGCCGCAGCCGGGTTGGAATTGTGCCCGGTCACTCTCGCCCAGCCCGGCGGCCTCATTACCGTCGTCGACGGAGTGGATGTGCTGGGCGCCGAGGTAGCAGTGCGGTCGTTGATCGGGAGAACCAGCGGTTGGGGCGCTCTGGCGATCGCGTCGATCGATGCGCGGACTGTGCAGGAGGCGTGCATTCCGGGAACTCTGTCCCGAGCATATGAACTGGGTCAGCACGTCGGGACCCTCGGCAGTTGGCGGGAGATCGCCGAAAGCTCCGGGGGGCGAGTAATGGGGACAGGCCGGGTGCGTGCGGTGCGTCGTAGTCGCCCGAACGCCGGCGATCGTCGGGGCAACGTGATTCTCGAACACGATTCTGCGGTGATACGAGTCGAATTCGAAAGTGAGTTCCTGACCGTCGCGTCGGACGGCGAGATGATTGCGACATGTCCGGACATCGTGACGTTGCTCGACGTCCGGACCGGTGCCTTCGTCTCGTGCGAATCAGTGCACCAGGGGCAGGACGTGGCCGTGTTGGTTCTGCCCGGCCCTCAGTGGTGGGCGGAAGATGTGAGCAGGTTGAAAGTTGTCGGCCCGCGGGCCTTCGGGATCGACCACGACGCAGTGCTGATGGAGGCGCAATGAGCGCGAGTGTGTCGGCGTTGCTGAACAACCCGATTTTTGTCGGGTTGTATCGACTTGCCGGCGAAGGTGATCCCGTCGTGACGACAGTGGGAGCGCTCACCGGGGAATCGGCACAGTCAGCCGAGGCCGTGTCGGGTGCGGCGGGTGCAGGATCAGTTCTGGTGATTCTCGATCGAATCGACGTCGGGGAGTGGAGATTCGACGCTCTCCTTCGACGCACGGCGGCGACCGGCTGCCGGGTGCTCGCGGTACACAGCACTGCGGCGGAGGATGCGAATCTCTCGTTGCTTGCCGATCGCCTCGGACTGGTGGTGCTCGGAGTATCCGACCCGTGGCAGTTCAGCGTGGATCTTCGTGATCTTCTCTCGAATTCGCGGGCGGTGATGGCCGACGCGGTACTGCGGGCGACACACGCGGGCCAGCGGGCCGGCGGAAGCGTCGAGAATCTTCTGTCGGTGCTGCTGAACACATTTCAGCGTTCGTTCATCCTCCTGGACGCGTCCGGACGCCCGCTGACCGGCGCCGATTTGTTGTCCGACGCTGATCGAGCAGCCGCCGGTATGTTGTCGGGCCGCGGGGCGCCCACCACTGTTGAATTGGACTCCGGCGGGGTCCTGATTGCGTGCCCGGTGATGTCCGGCGCAGCCCGAGAGCCCTGGCTGGCGGTGCTGCTCCCGGTGCGTCAAAGCGTCGAAGAGGCTTCTCTCTCAGTGGTTCTCGACGTGGCCTCGTTGGCTGCCGGGCACCGACTGGCCGTTGCACGCATGGTCGACGAGCGTGAAGCGCGCCGGCGTAGCGCGCTACTCGGTGAACTGATCGACACGTCAGCAGACGCCACACCCGGACTGCTCCGGCGCGCACTCGACGCGGGTTGGGCACTGGACGGATGGCATATCGGCATCAAAGTCCTGGCGGTCGGTGAGGTCGACCTGGTGGCCAGGCGCAGTGAGGTCTCAGACGCCCTCGCCGCCGAGGGAATCGACGCCAATGTCGTGGAACAGGCTGACGGCTGGGCAGCGTGGACCACTCTGCCGGGCGAGCCGCGACCGGAGTCGATCACCAGGATCGCCGAGAGCATCCGTGCAGCTCAGGCGAGGTTGGAACCCACGATGGAGACCTGGGTCGGTGTGGGACGCGCACACGACGGTCCGGCTGGAATCGGTGCGTCCCTGTCTGAGGCCGGGGATGCCGCTCGGCTCGCGGGTTCGAGGTCGCAGACAGGCCGCTTCCTGCACGTGGACCGCCTGGGTCTGGCGCAGTTGCTGCTGGCGTGGACGCGAACCGACACGTTTCAGCCCGCAGCCGCGGCACTGCTCGCGCCGCTACGAGATTCGAATGGAGAGTTGCTCGAGACTCTGTCGACGTACCTCGACGAAGAATCGTCTCTGGCTCACACCGCAACCCGAATGGGCTTGCACCGCAACACCGTATCGAGTCGGATCGATAGAATTCAGCGCCTTCTCTCGGTGGATCTCGCAGATCCGGAAACGAGACTCGCGCTCCACCTTGCTTGCCGGACCATCGCGCCCTGACGGAGATCTTCGCGGCTTCGTCTTGACAAGCAAGGGAGGTTCCTGCCATCCTCGTTGCCAGGTCACGAGTACCAGTGTTCAGCCCCGGCTTGCTGGTCGGCAACCCTCCTCCGCGGTGGGGTGCTCCGGGTGACGACCCGGCTGCGTTCGAAAACGAATGCGGCAAGCGCGGACTCTTCCGGGGCCATCACCCGACGAACGAGTCCTTGAACGTGAGGATTGTCTTCGATGACTGCTGTATTGAGTGCCGACACCTGCCGCACCACCGCGATTGCCAAGGTTTCGGGTGCTGACCTGCAGGTTCGATTGGTTCAGGGCGGCGAATGCTCCTACGCCAACTTCGACTACGCCGCGAGTGCGCCGGCATTGGCCCAGGTCACCGACCGTATCGCCGAGTTGCTGCCGACATACGCCAGCGTCCACCGCGGTGCCGGCTACGCGTCTCGGATCTCCACGCTCACCTACGAGAACGCTCGTGAATCCGTTGCTCGTTTCGTGAACTGTGCCGACGATCAGGTTGTCGTCTTCACCCGGAACACCACCGATTCGCTGAACCTGCTTGCGCAGTGCGTCCCCGGCAGCACCGTCGTCCTCGATGTCGAGCATCACGCAAACCTGTTGCCGTGGAACGACGCTCGTATCGTCACCGCTGCAGACACCATCGAAGAGACGATCGAGCGTCTGATCGGTGAACTGTGCACCAAGCCTGCAGCGCTGCTCGCAATCACCGGTGCCTCCAACGTGACCGGCGAGATCCTGCCGATTGCACGCTTGGCTGACATCGCTCATCGTTGCGGCGCACGTATCCTCGTCGACGCAGCTCAGTTGGCTCCTCACCGTCGCATCGACCTGCAGGAATGCGGGGTCGACTACATCGCTTTCTCCGGTCACAAGCTCTATGCGCCCTTCGGCGCGGGTGTTCTGGTCGGACGCCGTGACTGGCTCGACGAGGCTCAGCCGTACCTCGCCGGCGGCGGCGCCGTGCGTGAGGTGACCATCGAGTCCACGGAGTGGGCCTGCGCGCCTGCCCGCCACGAGGCAGGTTCCCCCAACGTTCTCGGTGCGGCAGCCATCGCGACCGCATGCGAAACCCTGCACGCGCTGGACTTCGACGTCATCGCCGAGCACGAGAAGGCACTCACCGCCCAGCTCACCGACGGATTGTCCGCCATCGAGGGCGTCTCGCTCGTGCGACTGTGGAATGACGCACCGGACGCCGTCGGAATCGTCACCTTCACCGTCGACGGATTCGAAGCGGGCGAAATCGCCGCATTCCTCTCCGCCGAGCACGGCATCGGAGTTCGCGACGGTCGCTTCTGCGCACACCCGGTTCTCGCACGCCTCGGCCTCTCCGGCGGTGCAGTTCGCGCCAGCCTCGGCCTCGGTAGCAGCTCGGACGACGTGACGCGGTTGGTAGACGCCGTGAACATCCTGGTTTCGAATCAGCGTGATTGGAACTACGCCAAGACTGCCGGTGCGTGGAACCCCGTGCCCGAGACCCGCCCCTTCCTCGGAGCCGCAGACGACAACGCCGGCGCAGCCGAGTGCGTCTGAGCTGAGCTCGGTCCCCGAAAACTCGAACGGACAACTAGCATGGCAGCCATGGCACCAGCGGATTTCCCCGCCACCCCTTCGAGAGTGAGCATCACTCTCGGTCAGTGGTGCCGTCGCCATGTCGATCTGTGCCGCACCTCGTCAGGAATGTGTTCGAGCTGACGATTCGTCTCGCTCATCCCATACTTTTCTGATTTTCGGAGGTCTCACATGTCTTCACGCGCTTCGCATTCTCTGCACGTAGCGGTCGAGTTGACCGGATCCGGTCACCATCCGGCAGCTGAGGGCGCACCCGGCAACCTGCCCATCATCGGCGGCGACTACTGGGTGGACCTCACCGAGGGCGAAAAGGCTCTCGATTTAGCCTCATTCCCTACCAATGTGGTTCGGATTCGCGCTGCGGACCTGCGTGAGGCACAGCTCGAACGTGCACGGATACGCGCTGCTGTCGCCGAAGAAGGACGCGATCCCGACAGTGTCGCAGTACTGGTCGATCTCGAGATTCTGATCGCGCCGGAGGCTCGCTCCGCCCGTAAAGAGCTTGCACAGTTGGACAGCGCGTTGACGGCGCCGCGGGTTCCCGTTTCGCTTCACTACGTCGGAACGCCTTCCGGTCTCGGCAGTTTGATCGCCGATATCCGAGCTGCCGAGGTCGCCGACGGCGTTACGTTGCTGCCTCTCGCATTGCCTCGCGCGCTCGAGCATCTGGTGGACAGCACCATTCCGTGGCTTCAGGATCGCGGACTTGTCACACCGTCCACCGCAGTCGACGAGGTTCTCGGGCGTTTCGGACTGCCGCCCCGTCAGCGCACGCTTGCGTCCTGATCGTCACCGATTGCATCTGCGTACAGGTGGAACAGCGACGGTAATTCGTCGGCACCGTCCACCTGTGCCAGAAGCGTCCAGCATTGCGCAGTGATCGACCGAGCCCTCGTGCCGATCCAGTTGGTGGGCAGTAGTTCCGGCGGCAACAGCGGATCCGGTTCCATGGCTCGCGTGAATTCCGCCGCGAGCTCGATGGTCATCGTGACAGCATCGGTACCGGAACCGTTCTGCAGTTTGTGCAGGCGTGCGGTCGCTACGTCGAGCAGCCGTTCGTATCCGTCAGCGATCTGGTCCAGTGGCCACAACTGCGCGGCAATCTTCACGGGGTCTACGAGCATGCCCACTTTCAGATCTCGAGTGGTGAGAGAAGACAGGTGCTGTTCGACGTCGAGTTCGGCGGCCGCATCGCGAATATACGGTTCCCAGGCGTGCGGCGAGACGTACAGACCGCCCTGGACGAGCGCGCCGCCGAGGTAAACGACCTTGGTGCGCAGCGCATCTCGCGCTTTCCGCGATGACTCCGGAATTGCGAACCCGGCCAGGTGCCAATACCCGTCCCACGGCGTCACAGTGTCGCGGTCTTGTTGATAGGCCAGCCGAACGAATTCGACGTCGGGTTCCATCTCGCGCACGGCTTTCGGCGTTGCTCGTAGCGTGGCCTGCCGCCCGCGACCTTCCTGAGTGAACTTCCCCTCGGTGACCAACCGCTTGATACACAGCCGAACCTGTTGATCAGTTTTGTCGAGGGCGTCGGCGGTGGCATAAAGGGTGCGTCCGTCGACAGTTCCGTCCGTGCGCAGTAGTCCCTCGATCAAGATCCTCGTGGGTACATCGACGTCCATGTCGGTCATCGCCATGTCCTTTCCTCGCTTCTCGACATCTTCGCCCACAACTGTACTATCGAATGCAATACGATCGTTTCAAATTCGTACGTTAGGGCGGGAAGATGGCAGCGGAATCGATGAGCGAGGGCAAGAGTAAGCCTCGTTTACGCAGGTGGATGGTTACTTCCCTGGCGGTGGTCGTTGTTCTGATCGCGACTCTGGTGGGCTGGACGCTGTACCAGAACACCTATGACATCCGTGAGGAAAAAGTGACGATCACCGGGGGATCGGTGCCGCTCCAGGGAGTCCTTGCACTGCCCGAACACGGTGACGGTCCCTTCGGGCTCGTGGTTTTCGTCCACGGAGACGGCCCGGTCGATGCAACACATGAGACGTTCTATCGACCGGTGTGGGAGGCGTTCGCAAAGGCGGGGTACGCGTCACTCTCCTGGGACAAGCCGGGGGTGAATGGGGCACCGGGCAATTGGCTCGATCAGAGCATGGACGATCGCGCGGCAGAAACGGAAGCGGCAATCGAGTGGGCGCGGGGACGTTCGGATATCGATCCGTCTCGTATCGGTCTGTGGGGTGCAAGCCAGGCAGGGTGGGTGATGCCCAAGGTGGTGAACCTCGACCCGGACGTAGCGTTCGTCATTGCCGTGGGTCCCGCGATCAACTGGCTCCAACAAGGCGAATTCAATACCCTAGCCGAACTTTCCGAGAGAAATGCGTCGGCCGACGAGTTCGAGAAAGCGCGGGTCGATCGTGCGAAGAACTTGGATCAGTTGGCCCGTGATGCATCGTTCGACGATCTCGTGGCCTCCGGCGAGGCCGACGGTCTCACCGAAGACCGGTGGAACTTCATCCGAAAGAACTACCTCTCGGATGCGCGAGCCGATCTCGAAACCGTGAAGGTTCCGGTGCTCTTGATCATCGGCGGACAAGACGTCAACGTCGACGTGGCTGATACCGAAAGGGTGTACCGCGAATTACTCGACTCGCCAGGGCAACTGGTGGTCAAGAAGTACCCCGACGCCACTCACTCGATTGTGGAGAAGGACCTCGAAGACTCGGAATTGATGTCGGCTCTGGTGGCCGTTCTTGCTCCCCGTTCGATCTTCGCTCCCGGCTATCTAGCGGATCAGACTGCATTTTTGGAGGGAATTCATGGCTGACGGAATCACGGTTGTCGCACTGGGTGGTGCCGGTGCCATGGGCTCGGCAGCAGTTCGTCTGGCCGCAACATTGCCGGGAATCGGCAAGGTAGTAGTCGCGGATCGCGATATCGATGCTGCGAAGCGTCTTTCAGTTGAACTGGCGCAGGCGTCAGCGGAAGTCGAGGCGCGCAGCATCGACGTCACGGACGGTCGCACGCTACGTGAATTGCTTGACGGCGCAGACGTGGTCGTCAATACGGTCGGACCGTTCTTCCGTTTCGGCGTCGGCATTCTCCAGGCAGCGATCGAGACCGGGACTCACTATCTCGACATCTGCGACGACTGGGAGCCGGCCGTCGACATGCTGGAATTGGACTGTGCCGCGAGGGGAGCCGGAATCTGTGCGGTAGTCGGCATGGGCGCAAGTCCCGGGATGAGTAACCTCCTGGCCGCGATGGCAGTCTCGCGATTGGACGTGGTCGACGATCTGTATACAGCCTGGCCGGTTGATGTCGAGGGCGAGGACGAGTCGGTGGACACATTGAGTGCAGCGGCCGTTCACTGGATGCAGCAGATCAGCGGCACGGTTCCAGTGGTTCGTGCGGGGCGAATCGTCAACGAAGAACCGTTGCGTTCCATCGCACTCGAACTGCCCGGCGGACGTCGGGGGAACGCTTACGTGGTCGGGCATCCGGAGCCGGTGATGTTTCATCGGACCATCAATCCTGCAGGGCATTCGGCAAATCTGATGGTGATCACACCGGAAACCGTGGCGTTTCTCGACGTTCTCCGCTCAGATATCGACAAGGGGAGAATTGATCTCGACTCGGCTGCTGAAGAATTGGGCAAGCCCTCGCTCCGGCGGATGATCCGTGCTGCGCCTCGAATGCTCACGCGTGCCGGTCATGGATCCTTGCCGTTGTTTTTCGCCTCGGCGACCGGGGTGCGCGAAGGTCGAGAGATGCGCGTCGTGGCACGGATCGCTGACGATTCACCGGTATCGGCGTTACTGTCGGACATGGCCGGTGCAACCGGAATCCCCTTGGCGCTCGGCCTTGCTCAGGTGGTGTCCCGGCTGGCCGACGGAACGATTCGGGATCCGGTCGGTGTGCACTCAGCCGAGAGCGTCATCGACCCGGACGTTCTGTTCACTGCACTGGCGCGGTTGTTCGGTCGAACCGACTGGAGTGACATCGTTACCGTCGAATCCGAGTTTCGCTAGTCAGTTCGCGGCGTGCGATCCGATGCGACTGCGGATTTCGGTCTCGACGCGATCTCCGTCCTTGGGGCTGAATGAAGGCGCTCCGCGGCCGGCGAGGGTGAGTACCACCGCGGTCTCCTTCCACGGGCGTGAAAGATCCAGGCTGTACCACGAGCTGAAATCTGTTGTTCCCCAAATTCGTAAGCGTCCACTCAGCCATGACATGACTCCGAGGTCGACGGATTCGATCTGTGAGTACGGAACGAACTTGCTGACAAACGGGAAGTAATAGTGGCGGATCGTGACGCCCTGATCGTCGATTCGGACGGTCCTGTCCTCGTAGATCGTTGATGTCCCTGTACTCACAGTGAAAACCCGGTCCCTGCTGTTCGACGCTCTCGGCGGATGCCGAAAACCAACCATACAGTCTCTACTGGGGCGGGTGGCCCGCCCGAGTGTCAGGCGCTGGTAGTCCTCGCGACGACGAGATCGCTCACCGCGATCTGAGCGTTGCCGATTGCCGCCTGAACCGGTTCGCAACTACTCGATGCTCTGGCGAGCGCAAGAACTGCGGTGAGTAAGGCGGCGTCGGGCTCTCCTTCGAACGGTCCGCTCTGGACGTCGAACTTTCCAGCTCGCAACTGCTTTCGGGCATTGATTCCAAGTTGTGAAATGACCTCGTCCATCGCGGTCAGGCACTGGGCGAGCGCGCCGATCGACCAGTAGAGATCGGCAGCGACGACAGGCGTCTCCGATGCCACGGTGCCGGCGCGGCGCAATCGGTGATGAGTGTCTCGGAGTATCTCGGGCAGTCTGTGGTCTGCGCAATGTTCCATCCCGCTGCCTCCGTAAGGTGTAAAGTTGGGTTATTCAATTACGGTAAGGCAGGGCGGTAAGGGATGCAAGTAGTTTTAGACGATTACGTCGTCGGTGCGTCGTTCGCGACCGACCTGGTCAACACCTCGCCCCGGGTCTGGGTGGAGGCAGGTGACGCGTTGGCTGACCCCCAGGCGCTTCACGATCTACTGGATGAACATGGACTCTCGCCGGATGCGCTCCGCAACGGGCGTCGGCTTACCAGCGGTGAACTTGCCGACGTGCAGGCACTCAGAGAGGAGATTCGTTCGATTCTCGATGCTCCGACTTCTGATGAGCTCGTTGATCGCACTGATCAACTCCTGCAGACTGTCCCGCATCACGTTCGACTCGTGCCTGATGCCCAGTACGACTATCGATGGAATGCGGTACCGGACAGAAGAATCGATCTCACGGGTGAGCTTGCGTTGTTGATCGGCTTCTCGTTGCTGGGGACTCTGCGCACATTGGGGTACGAACGATTCCGCCCATGCGCATCGCCGACGTGCAACGGGGTGTTTGTCGATACGAGCCGGGGAGGGCGACGCCGCTACTGCATGCCGGCGTTGTGCGGCAACCGAATCAACGTCGCGAATCACCGTCAACGGCAGCGTCGTACTTAGTCGTCAACGATGGCGTCGTACTTAGCGTCTGCGATTGCCCGGTCGATAGTGACAATCGAACAGAGTACGGCCGACTGTATGGGGAACTTCAACGAGATACAGACCACGTCAGTCCCGCACGATTGTCGCCATGGCAACTCCTAGTAGATGGCGGCTCGTATGAAAGCCCGTTCTGTCTCCGCGACAGCAGTTATCAGCGTTGGCGTATTCACTCTGGCCGGGTGTGGCGGCGCATCCGGCCCCGAAGGTTCGGTCGGTGAGTATGCAAAGGACGGCAGTTTCACGACTGTCATCAACGCCGATCCCGGAAATCTGCACCCTCTGATCACCAACCTTACGTCGACTCAGATCGTGAACGCGTACTCGTACGATTCGTTGATCGACATCGATGCGCAAACCCGCACGGTGCGTCCGTATCTGGCGGAGAGTTGGCGTGAAGAAGGAAACACGCTGAAGTTCGTGCTCAAGAAGGGCGTCACTTGTGCCGACGGCACTTCCTTCACCGCGCAGACCGCAGCCGATGACATCAACTGGGTCATGGACCCTGAAAACGCTTCACCGCTACGAGGATCCACCGTGCCGTCGTCGACGGTCGCGTCCGCGGACGGTGACGAACTGACGGTCACGACAGCCGAACCGGCACCCTTCTTGCTCTCCCGAATAGGATCGATGCGGCTTCCGTGCGCTGCGACGCTCGAAGACCCGGCCAGTATCCGTTCGAGTAGTAACGGAACGGGTCTGTTCAAGGTCACCGAAGTTGTTCCCAACGATCACATCACGATGGAACGCCGCGACGGTTACACCTGGAGTCCGAACGGTGAGACCACTTCCGACACTCTCGGGGTGCCGAAGACAGTGACGATCAAGATTGTCACCGATCCGAGTACGACGGCGAATCTTGTTCTCACCGGTGGAGTGAATGCCGCGGCGGTGACAGGTTCGGACGAGGAACGAGTCTTGGCAGCGGGTCTGGATTCGAAGACCTACACCACGTTGTCCGGCGAGTTCATCTTCAATCATTTCGCGGCCCTACCCACGGCAGACCGTGCTGTACGGCAGGCCCTTGTGCAGGCAGTAGACCTGGACGACTACACCGAGATCACCACCGGCGGTAAAGGAACCCGTGCACGCGCCCTCGCGGTTTCGGAACCCCTTGCCTGCGACTACAACAGTGTCGAAGGGACGATCCCCGATTTCGACGTCGATGCAGCAAAGAAAACGCTGTCCGACGCAGGTTGGAAGGCGGGTCCCGACGGCCTCCTGACGAAGGACGGTCGACCGCTTGCCCTCAACGTAATTTTCAACAACTCACGCGATACAAACTCTGCCGCCGCGGAATACGTAGCAACACAGTGGGAAGGACTGGGCGCGAAGGTGAAACTGACCGGCGGCGACTACAGTTTCGTCATTGCCAACACATTCAGCACCACCGACCTGTCGTCGTGGGACGTTTCCATCGGTTTGACGCTGGGGAGTGATACGCCGAGCATCTTTGCCAAGTACTTCACCGGCCCGCCCAAACCTGAAGGAGTGAACTTCGCTTCCCTCGACAACAAGACGTACATCGAATTGTCCACTGAGGCTTCGCTTCTTCCCGGTGACGAGTCCTGCAAGGTCTGGGAGGAAAGTGAGCGCGCGTTGTTCAACGACATCGACCTGCTGCCGGTATCCACGACTCCCGCTCACATGTTCTTCAACGGCGCAACGTCGATCTACCCGCCGTCGAGCGGAATCCTTCCGGGCTCGGCGATCCGTGTCCTGAAGTAGGACCCTCGGCAAACGCTCACTTTCGGGTATTGATCATCCGAAGTGCAAACCGAAATACCACTGCAGCACCGGCACCTGCAGCCAGGCCGGCGACGACATCGGCAAGAAGAACACCGACGCCTATGCCCAGGACGGCAGCAGCGGCGACGGCAAGGGCGACGTCAGCACGAGGAGCGGCGATCGCGGCATCCTTTCCCCGAGTATCGAACGAGCACCCATCTCAACGGAGCATGTCACGAAACGGTCGTCTGCAGGTGTATCAACCGCAAAATGTGTGAAACGCGTCGGCCCCGGCGGAGTTGGACTCCGCCGGGGCCGTGCTGTGTGTGTTGCGCACTTGCTCAGTGCGTCGGGACGGATTCCTTCGACGTGGTCGGGGACGTATCGGTGTGCTGGCTACCAATCTCCTTGCGGGAGTTCGAGCCGTTGAACCGAGGGAGGAAACCGGCCAGGACGAGTGCGATGACGGCGGATCCGGCAGCGAGGGCCATGACGACGCGGAAAGCGTTCTCCGACGGCAGCGTTGCCCCACCGACGGACATGGTCATCTGGGCGATGACGACACCCGCGATGGCGCTGGCGAATGATGTACCGAGGGAGCGCATCAGAGTGTTGAAGCTGTTGGCTGCACCGGTCTCGGACGGAGGAACAGCCCCCATGATGAGAGCGGGCATTGCGCCGTAAGCCATACCGGTACCGGCGCCGATGATCACTGCGATCACGATCAGTTCCCAAATCGAGTGCATGGCGAAAATGCCGATGCCGTAACCGATTGCGACCACAATGGCGCCGAGCATGAGCGTCACTTTGGGGCCGTGCGAATTGGTGATGCGTGAGGACAGCGGAGAGATCAGCATCATGATGATGCCGGAGGGAGCCATGACCAGACCTGCGGTGAGCATCGAACCGCCGAGGCCGTAACCAGTGATTTCAGGCAACTGGACTACCTGGGGAAAGACCATGCTGGCGGCGAACATCGCGAATCCGAACACGATGGATGCGAGGTTGGTGAAGAGCACCTGGCGGCGGATGGATACGCGTAGATCCACCAGCGGCTTGGGGGTGCGTAGTTCCCACCATGCCCAGAATCCGAATATCAGGATCGCGGCGCCGAACAGGGAAAGCGTGAGCGTGCTCGTCCAACCCCAGTCGCCACCCTTGGAAATTGCGAGTAGCAGAGCGATGAGGGCGGCTGAGAGTGAGATTGCTCCGCCGAAATCGAACGTGCCTCCTGTGCGAACCGCCGATTCGGGGACCAGGACGACAACAAGAACGGCCGCAAGCGCGCCGAGCACGGCTGACGCCCAGAACAGGACGTGCCAGTCGGCGTACTCGGCGATCAAAGCCGCGATCGGAAGCCCCAGAGCGCCACCGACTCCCAGCGAAGCGCTCATCATCGCAACAGCGCCGGCGAGCTTCTTGGGCGGAAGTACATCGCGCATCACACTGATACCGAGCGGGATGACGCCGGCAGCAAGACCCTGCAGGATTCGGCCGGCAACGAGGGGGATAACGCTCGAACTGAGTGCTCCGACCACCGAACCGGTTACCAACAGCGCCATGCTGATCAGGAGTAGACGGCGTTTGCCGAACATGTCGCCCAAGCGGCCCATGGTCGGGACGGCGACGGCGGCGGCGAGCAGCGTGGCGGTCACAGCCCACGCGGTATCGGACGCCGGCGCGTTCAGGTACTCGGGCAGATGCGGGATGATCGGGATGACCAGCGTCTGCATGAGCGAGACGACGATGCCGGAAAACGCCAGAACAGCCACCACTGCGGTGGTGGCTGGCGACTTCGTTGTCTGTGGCGGCGTTGTCGGTGGTGGAGAAGTGGTTGACGACATTGCGGTAACTCCATCGGAGGAAGAACGAATAATGGTTTAAGTCAGTTGATTGAACTAAAGTTAAATCAAGTGACTGACTTAACGGAAGGGTGCGCCTCCGATCGTGACGAATATCTCCGGTGCCGAGCAGCTTCGGATGGTCGAGGATGATGGTGTCCATGACTACGAGGACTGAGGACGCGTCGGCCGACGTCGGCGGCGCCGCAAATTCCGCGCGCTCTGCTGCAACCCGAGACCGCATTCTCGCCGTCGCCGAGCAGCTGTTCGCCGAGCACGGAGTCTTCGCGGTTTCGAACCGCCAGGTGAGTGAAGCGGCAGGTCAGGGCAACAATGCAGCCGTCGGATACCACTTCGGGACCAAGACCGATCTGGTCCGCGCGATCGTGAACAAGCATTCCCAGCAGGTCGAGAAGAAGCGTGGCGAACTGCTGTGTGAGATCGAAGGGTCCACAAACGTTCGTGACTGGATTTCGTGTCTGGTTCGGGCGTCGACCGATCACTACGCCGAAATGGGTGGCCCGACTTGGTACGCGCGGTTCAGTGCACAGATTCTCACCGACCCGGTCCTGCGGAAAATCGTCTACGACGAGGTATTGGCCTCGCCCACCCTGCAGGAGACGCTTCGGGGACTCTCTGACTGTCTGGCCGACATGCCGATGAGTGTTCGACGCGCCCGCGCGGACATCGGACGCAATGCGATCGTGCACATGTTCGCCGAACGTGAGCGCACGCTTGCCGAAGAGGGGCCGGAAGCGGTCACGTCATGGGAGGACTTCACGACCGACCTCGTCGACGCGCTGGTCGGACTTTGGACGGCTCCGATCAGCCGCTGACCGGCCGTTTGTCCGCGCTAGCCGCCCGCCCCGGGGCAACCCTGCGCAATGGATCTCGCGTCGGCGGAAGATCCAGGAGCAAGCCCACTCCGGCAAGAATGATGACAAGACCGCCAACGAGCGCGAAGGTAACAGGCTCGTTCAACCACAGCACTCCGATGGCTGATGCCGAAATCGGAACGAGAAGAGTGACGGCCGATGCCGCGACTGGACCCGCCTGACGAATTATCCAGAAGTAGACCAGGTAGCCACCGGCGGTAGCCCCCAGCCCCAGGGCTGCCACGGCGATGAGTGGACCGACGGTTATGGGCCCCGGTGGGGGAGCGACGGCGGACACGGGCATCAATAGGGCAACCGCGGCAAGTTGTTGTCCGAGGGCCAGTGTCATCGGTGGAGTGTCCTGGAACGACTTTCGTGCGTAGACACCTCCGACTGCGTACAGCAGCGCCGCGGTCAAAGATGCGCCAATGGCCAGCATTGCGTGACTGTCGATCGCTGACGGAATTCCACCGACGAGCACCGAGACGCCGACGATGCCGATCGCGACCCCCGAGAGTTTTCGCCAGGTGATCTTTTGTCGAAGCCAGAAAGCGGCGACGAATACGGTGAACATCGGCGTCGTGGCATTCAGGATCGACGCCGTCGACGAGTTGAGGCCGACGATCGCAGTTGCGACAAGCGTCAGGGGCCCAGCGACGTTGAGGGCTGCCAGCAGTAGGAATGCAGGAAACCGGTGACCGACCGCGCGCCAGGTCGATCTGCTGGAAGCCGTTATCAGTGCGAGAACCAACGCTGCAACAATGAAGCGGCCGTGCGTCGTGCCGACGGCGCCGAGTGTTGGTGCTGCCACAGCAACGAGGGGGAACGAGCTTCCCCAGAGCGCGCCGACCAACAGCAAAGCTCCAACTACGGCGAATCGGCTGCTGCCGATTGCTTTCCAGTTCTTCATTGCGCCTCTTCGTCGACGACCTCGCGGACATGGATGGCCGATGCCAGACCTACCCTATACCCCCAGTAGGTATAATTCTTCTTGTGTCATGATGCTGTAGGTGATCCGAGACTGGGGACGCATTATTCGTTCTCCTGCAATGGTTTATGTGTCGAGGTGCTGTACGCGCAGACCTTCAAGTTATCTCCAATATACCTATAGGGGGTATATTGGTGGTTGTGTCGGGCTCGCTTTCCGGGCCACATCCGTCCAGCAAAAGAACAGGAATCCCAATGAGTAGTTGTGGCTGTGGAAATACCCCGAAGGCCGACGCCAATGGCGCTGTAGGCACTGTCGGTACGGCGATGCCGACCGGTGGGAAAGACCTACTCAACTCTGGCAGTAGTGAACTCGTCGAATGTCGGGTCATGCCCGGCAGTGTGATCGAAAAGGCGCGTGCCGAAGCGGAAGGCCTGTTCCGTGACTACGAAGGTAATCGGTACTGGTTTTGCTGCAAGGGTTGTGGTCCTCGATTCGACGCAAATCCGCGGAAGTACGCTGACGTGAGCTGAGCGAAAAGTGGTGGTGCAGGCGATGGCTGCACCACCACTTTCGTTGAGGCCCAATCGGGGTTCGGGCAGACCGTCGACATCAGACGGTGCGAGCGCACGCGCACTGGGTGGCCGCCAAGGTGCATTCGCCTCGCGTGGTTTCGTACGTCGCTTGTCCGGGCAATTCAGCAACTGTCTCCCGAGGCCAAAGTGCAAATCCTGCAACGGCTCCCACTGCGGCAAGCGCTGCAAGGATGCTCCAGGTGACCGCAAATCCCGCGCTCGAACCAACCCATCCGGCGATCGGATAGGTGACAAGCCAGGCAAGGTGCGACAGGGAGAACTGGGCTGCGAATACCTCCGGTATACCTGCGGGGTCGACGGAGCGCCGAAGTACTTTTCCGGTCGGCGTGACGATCATGGCCATCCCGGCGCCGACGAGTGCCCACACTGCGGCAGTGAGCATCCACGTGAATACACCGGCCACGGCGAGGGCTGCTGCCGCGCTGGCACTGACGACCAGGACAACGGAACCCGCTGTCATCACAGTGCGTTCAGCGGTTCTGTCGAGAACGCGTGGAAGAAGCAGCGCGGTCACCAACGTGCCGGTGCCTGACGCGGCAAGCATCCACGCCACGTCGGATTGGGTTCCACCGAGCTCGTCGCGGACGTAGTTGACGGTGTTGACCACGACGATCGAACCGGCTGCTGCCACCACGAGATTGAGTGCCATGATGCCGCGCAGTCGCGGTGTGGTCACGAAGATTCGCACCCCCGACGCGATCCGATCCCACGCCTTGCGGTGAGTACTCCGGCGAGCGTTGGGGATTCGGGTGGCCAGCACGAGCAGTGCCGAGACCGCAAAGCCCACGGAGGTGGCGACGAACAACAGGTTGAATGTCATGAAGGACAGTGCGACTGCGGCAAGAACAGGGCTGAGCAGGCTTTCCATAGTGTAAGCGACCTGCGATGCCGACAGTGCGCGGGTGAAATCGGCCTCGTCGGTCACGATGTCAGGAATGACCGCTTGGAACGTGGGAGTGAACGCTGCCGACGCAGCTTGGAGAACGCCTACCAGCACGTAGATGTGCCAGATCTCGCTGACGAAGGGCAATGCGATCACGACCGCTGCACGAAGGGCGTCGAGGGCAACGAGGAAAGCCCGTCTCGGCAACCGGTCGACGTACGCCGCCGCGAGTGGAGCGATCACGACGTACAGGGACATCTTGATCGTCAGCGCGGTGGCCAGCACAGCTCCGGCGCTCGGCCCAGCGAGTTCGTAGGCGAGTAGACCCAGCGCAACCGTCGCCAATCCGGTGCCGAACAGCGCGATGATCTGGGCGCTGAAGAGCAGGCGATAGTCGCGAATCAAGAACAGACGCATGCTGTTCCGTTCCGGTGCGGTCCTAGCGGTCCGGTTCATCTGGTTTCACTCCCGCGACAAGATTGAAAGCTCCGGTCAGGACATTGAGGGCGACGATTCCGACGACGTCGGCGATCTCGCGATCACCGTAGCCGTGCGCTCGAAGGCCCGCGATGTGTTCGTCTGAAATCGAGGCAGGCTCCCGATAGACGCGAAGTCCGAGGTCGATCATTGCCGCGATGGCAGGATCGGCGGACGTGCCCGCGCGGGCACGCTCGATCTCGTCCGCCTCGACGCCGTTGGCGTGCGCGGCGGCAACGTGGGCTTCGAGGCAAACAGCGCAACCTTGCTGGACCTGCACGGCGATCGAGATTCGCTCGGTGATCTTGCGGCTCAGTTTCGCTCGCTTCATTGCCCGGCTGAGTTGCAGATAGCCACCCAGTACGGCGGGCGAATGAGCCATCGCCGCGACCATGTCACCGACCTGTCCATGACGGTTGACGAGTTCGGCGAGAAGGTCTTTAGATGCACCGACAGCGGTGGTGGGCGTGAGAGATGCAAGGCGCGGCATAACGAGTCCTAAGTGGTTCCGCCGGTGGTGGGTTCGGCTGGTGACAGCCGGCCGAACCCACCACCGGAGTTGGTCAAGAATTGACGGTGGATTGAACGGTTCGAGGATCGTCGACCTTGGTCGACCGCATCACGACCGCGGTGATTGCTGCGCCAACCACTGCGATGGCGGCTGCTCCGAGGAACACGGCGGAGAAACCGTTCGTCAACTCCGTCAGGTCACCGAGTTGATCAGCGCCGAACACTGCTGCGATCGCGGTCATCACCGCGAGGCCGACAGCCGAGCCGACCTGGTAGCTGACGTTGACGATGCCGGAGGCCAATCCGCCCTCTTCCGGGCGTGCAGCCGAAATCGCCGTACCGAGTGAGGGAATGAACGCCAGCGTCATACCTGCCGCAGCCACGAGCGACGCCGGCAGTACGTCGACCCAGAAGTTGCCGGTGGGCCGGATCAACGACATCCAACCCAAACCGATTCCCAGTACCAGCAATCCGGTCACGATCATCGCTTTTGCACCGAAGCGTGCCATGGCCCGTGGTGCCACGACGACCATGCCGAGCATGACGAAGATCGTCATCGGCAGCAGCGCCGCACCGGCCGGGAAGGCGCTGTATCCGAGCACTTGCTGCAGGTACAGGTTCAGGAAGAACCACATCGGTATCCAGGCAGCGCCGAGGACGAGCTGAGCGATGTTCGCGGCACCGAGGTTGGGCGCCTTGAAGATTCCCAGACGCACCAGAGGTTCCCGACGCTTGGACTGGATCAACACGAATGCACCCAACAGAGCGGCCGAAACGGCGAGCGCCAGCCACGTCTGCCCGGATCCCCATCCGACATCAGGTGCTCTGACGATGCCGAAGACTCCGACAGCAAGACCTGCGGTGACAGCGAGTGCGCCGAGGAAGTCGATCGACCCGGTACGTGCCGGTGCGTTCGGCATCAGGAGGGGAGTAGCGATCAGCGCGATGACGGCGATGGGAATGTTGAGGTAAAACACCCAAGGCCAGCTGGTGTATTCGGTGATGACGCCGCCGAGGAACACTCCGGCCGTACCGCCTGCCGGGGCGGCAGCGCCGTAGATGGACAGCGCCTTGGTCATCTCTTTCTGCGTGCTGCCGAACAGCATCATCAGCAAGGTGAGCGCCGATGGTGCGATGAGTGCGGCACCGGCACCCTGAACGGCGCGGCCCGCAAGTTCGACGGCAACGTTACCGGCGGCACCGGCGACAACGGAACCGATCAGCAGGATCAGCCAACCAGCGGAGAACACTCTGCGGGCGCCGAACAGGTCGGACAGGCGGCCGCCGAGGAGGAGTAGCCCACCGAATGCGATGACGTACGCATTGAAGACCCAGGTCAGGCCTTCCTGGGAAAAGCCGAGATCGCTCTGCATCTGGGGGAGAGCGACACCGATGATCGAGGTGTCCATGATGACCATGAACTGAGCGGCGGCGATCAACGCCAACGCCCACCACTTACGGGTGGATTTCGGTTGTGTGGACATTCTGAGTTCCTTACCTGTACGGGGTATAGATGATGCTCGTGTGGTCAGGGGGTGTCGAAAGCGGGCCTGGGCGACATCGGCGCAGCGCTTCGTTGAGGTGCGCGGGGAAATGCTGTTCTTGGAACTCATTCGGCCGGCGCTCTGCGTAGATGCGCATCGGATCTCCTTCGAGCGAATTCAGGGTGTTCGAGTAGTTCGTTGCATACCCTAGGGGGGTATGGTACAAATTGCAACAGGTTCGAATTCAAGGAGTGTCGAACCCGACGCAGACGGCAACGGAAGTGCTGCCGACCCAAACTTTGGAGGGCAAGATGTTCAGCGGCAACGGCTACACACTGGAATTGGCAACGTCGGAGGCGGCCGTCGGCAGCCATGTCCCCTTGCAGTTCCGGATCCTGGATTCGGTTGGAACTCCGTTGACCAGGTACACCGACACCCACGACAAGCAGTTGCATCTGATCGTGGTCGGTCTGGACCTGACCGGATTCCAACACGTGCATCCCGAATTGGACGAGAACGGAAACTGGCGTGTGTCAGTCGATTTCGATCACGCGGGAGACTACCGAGTCTTCGCTGACTTCACCCCGGACGGGGGTGACGGAATGACGCTGAGTGCGGATGTACGCGTCGCCGGGTCCTATGATCCTCGGCCGTTGCCCGCCGCTGCTGCCGTCACGACGGTCGACGGCTATACCGTCTCTCTCGAAGGCGCGGCCCATGCCGGCCAGACATCGAAGCTCACGCTCTCGGTCAGTCGTGACGGAATCCCGGTCACAGACTTGCAGCCCTACCTTGCCGCGTACGGGCATCTGGTCGCGTTGCGTGCCTCCGACCTCGCCTATCTCCATGTGCATCCGGATGGTCATCCGGGTGACGGTGTCACGCCGGCTGGACCGGCAATCACCTTCTACGCCAACATGCCGAGCGCTGAGGACTACCGGTTGTTCCTGGACTTCAAACATGGCGAAGTGGTGCGTACGGCGGAATTCACTCTGACTGCCGACAATGCGACCACGCCTGGGGCCGAACACTCGAGCCACTCGCACCACGGGCACTGAGACCGAATGAGTTTCGCAGCAACGGGAAAACGGGCATGGGCGATCACCATGCACCCATCTGTTCGTGCAGTAGCGAAATGCGTGGCGATGTGCGCAGTGATTGCTCTGCAAGACAACGGAAGTCGAAGAGTAACCGCACATCGCCCCGGTAACGAGAATTGTTGCGAAGTCACGCGTTGACGAACAGGAGGACATCGAATGTCGGAAGCGACAGAAGTGGGCAACGCTCCAAGCAGTGCCCCGGGCAATGATACGACCGGCGATGTGTGCTGCACGGGTGATTCCCACGGCTACATCACCGCCAAGGACGACTACCTAGGGCGCCTGCGTCGCATCGAGGGTCAAGCCCGCGGCCTGCAGCGCATGGTCGACGAGGACAAGTACTGCATCGACATTCTCACGCAGGTTTCGGCGATGACCAAGGCTCTCCACGCGGTGGCCATGGGGCTGCTCGAGGACCACATCAGCCACTGCGTCGTCAAAGCTGCCGTTGACGGTGGTCCCGAGGCGGAGGCAAAGGTGAAGGAAGCGACCGACGCGATTGCGAGGCTCGTTCGCTCGTAGAACTGTGCTCGACGAACATTGATACCGTGGTCGTCATGTTCAGCATCGAGATCCGTCGTACATTCGCTGTGAGGCAAGGGTTTCCGGCGGCTTCCGGCACCCGTGCGGGACGCAAAGAATTTGCCGCCGCTGATGCCTGCCGAGGGATTTCGCGTGACGATGCGAGTCGGGTTCTCGTTCGAGGACGACCAACTCGGCGAACGTGGATGGTTTGTCGACACGGACGCTCTGGACGAGTCCGTCGATCGGTGCGCCGAGCGATTGGCGAGCGGTGTCTGGCCGGAGATTTTCGATTTCCGTCCGTCATTCGAGAACGTTGCGAAGTGGTCTTTCACGGAACTTGCGTCCACGATTCCTCAGCTGACCTACGTCGAGCTGGACAACGAGACGATAGGTGTGGCAACGAGATACGTCAGATCGCACTGATCTGACATATCTCGTTGCCACAGGGGTTTCGATCGATCGGACTACTGGTAGAGACGCAGTGCAGACCCGATGAAGGACTTACCGAATGCGAGCCCGGCCTTGTTGAAGTAGAAGCTCATGTTCGTATTCGCGAACGGCACCGCGGACACCGTCTTGGTGATCTGCGACTCGGCGTCTGCCCACTCTGCGCACGCTGCGTCGCCGGTCAACCCGGAAGCCTTGGCCACCGCTGCTTCGTAGGCGGGGTTGTTGATCGAAGAGAAATTCTTACCGGCTGCCGGAGCAGGTCCGGTGAAGAACGGGGTGAACCCGCTGGGAATCGAATTGTTGATCTGGATCCATGCGATGTCCCACTGATTGTTGTCTTTACCGCTGAGCATGACGTCGACAACTTTGGTCTGGTCGGCTCCCGTTACCTCGACGTTTGCGCCGAGATCCGACCATGCAGATTGAGCGAGTTCGGCTGCTGCGCTGCGAGCCTCTTCGCCTCCTGCGTAGAAGAGGCGGAGTGTCAACGGGTTTCCGTCTTTGCTTCGTTTTCCGTCCGACCCGGCGGTCCAGCCGGCCGCGTCCAAGGTTGCCTTCGCTGCGCTGACGTCGTAGTCCGGAATGTTGCCGGTGACGGAGTCGTACACGCAGGCGCGGGGCTCTACACCGACGAGACTTGTTGCGCGGGTGCCCTGGCCGGCAGTGATAACTTCTGCCAGATCGTCGAGATTGACTCCCTGGATGAGTGCTTTGCGAACGGCGGGATCGCTGGTGGGATTGTTCGCGATCTGGTTGAAGTACATCTGACCGGACGGCATCGGGCGATTGATCGAGGCGAAATTGGCGGCTTCGATCCGGTCCTTGTCCGGACCGGCGATCGGAGATGCGTTGAGTTCGCCGGAGAGAAGCTGGTTTGCGGCGGTGCTGACATTGGGTGCCATGACAGCGATGACGGTCTTGGGGACACCTGGTGTGTCGGAGGTGGTGTCGTCGGGGCCCCAGTTGTAGCCGTCACGACGCTCGAACGTGTAGTGGTCGTTGGCGGCGACTTCGGTGACTTCGAACATCCCGGAACCGAGAGACTTCTTGTTCGAGGCGGTCGGGTCCGCGAGTCCGGCGTCGCACATGATCGGGAGGCGACTGACCGTGAGGAGGAGGAAGGGGCTCGGCGCCGGAGTGGTGACCGTGATGGTGCGGGTCGCGGGATCGGCAGTGGCCGAAGCGCCTACGGGGACCGTAGTGCCGCGTTGTTGTGAACCGTTGGCCGGATCGGCCACGAAGTTGATGTTGTTCGCGACGGTCTGCGCGTTCAGCGTCGACCCGTCGGTACAGGTCACTCCCTCGCGGATGGTGAAGGATGCGGAGGTCGGCGTCTCTTCCCATTTCTCTGCCAACCACGGTTTGAATTCACTGGTGTCCGGATCCTGGTAGACCAGGGAGTCGTAGGCCAGCCTCGAGATGTCAGCGGTTGCCGCGGAGCCGGACATGATCGGGTTGAGTGCACCCGGATCGGCTTGCAACGCATAACGGAAGGTTCCGTCTGTCAGAGGTTCACCGCCGTCGGAGCCCGAGGACGTGCCTCCCGAGCTGCAGGCCGACAACACGAGTGCGAGCCCCGCGGCCGTTGCAAGTGCCGGATAAGAGCGGTGTTTCATTGTGCCTCCGTGAAGGAGCCAGGGCCCGAGCGAAGTTCGAGAGGGCGCGGTCGAGTGTGACCGCTAAATCTTGGCGTAGGACGTGACGGGCATCTCGGTCGATCTTCACGAAAATCATGCCGATTTTTGTTCGATCTCACGAGAACCGGGGTGATGAACCAGTTCAGGTCACGGTGAGTCGAGGTCATTTTGCCGTGGCCACCCGGCCGCAGTGAGTACAACGGCAGGGACCGACGTCAACGGAGAGATCGGGCCGAGGGCGAGGAGATCTTCGTCTTCGTCGATCTCGGACCAGAATTTTTCAGAAGAAACATCGAGGCCGAGAACGATCCACGGCGGTCCGGCTTCTTGAAAGGCAAAGGAGACTCTGCCGGTTCGCGGAACCGTCGCATCGAACAGGTGGTCTCCGACTGGATATCCCTGTTGCTCGCCCACCAACGTCAGGGTTGTCGGTTCGAAGGACGCCTCGCGCAGCATCTTCTCGACTGCGCGGTCGAAACTCTGCTGAGTGGTGAACTCTTCGTCCGCGTTCGAACCGCTGAACTCGGGGAAATGCGCACAACACAAAACGTGTGAGCCCTCTGAGTTGCAGTAGAGACGAAACACGGGAAATCCACCTGCCACGAAGCGTGACGTTAGCAGAGCGTCGAAATGGAGAAGTTGCTGTTTCGGCAAAGATGGTTGCGTGAGTTGTGGAAGGTCGTTCATCCTGGGTGCATGAGCCACGAACACCACAATCACCACGAAAACTCTGAAACCACCGAGAATCCGTACGCCAAGGCGGACGCACAGTTCTGGAACTCGCTGTACGAGGAACGTCCCGCGCGCTGGAGCGGAAATCCCAACCCACAGTTGATTGCCGAAGCCTCCGACCTCGAACCGGGCACTGCACTCGACGTCGGTTGCGGCGAAGGCGCCGACGCTTTGTGGTTGGCACGTCGCGGGTGGAAGGTCACCGGCACCGACATATCGTCGGTTGCGCTCAGCCGCGCCCAGGCTCACGTCGAGGGCGAGGGCGTCGACATCGAATGGCTGGAAGCCGACCTGACGAAGTGGGATCCGCAGGGGCGCTCGTTCGATCTGGTGTCCGCGCAGTTCTTCCACATGCTCGAACCCGCGCGCGGGGAATTGTTCCGTGCTCTCGGAGATCTGGTCGCGCCCGGCGGGCATTTGCTGATCGTGGGCCACTCGCCACACGAGTCGCCGACCGAGCATCATCGGGCCATGCTCCATACACCCGAATACGTGGAGTCGCTGTTCACCGATGGTTGGAAGGTGTTGGTCTCGGAGTCGCGGGAACGTGATCTTCCCGCGAACCCCGAGATGCATCACACGACGGATACCGTTGTGCTGCTTCAGCGATTGAGTGCGAGCACCGACAGCAACTCGTAAGCGACGTGAGCCGCTGCGATACCGGTGATCTCGGCGTGGTCGTACGCCGGCGCTACCTCGACGATGTCGGCGCCGACCACGTTGAGTCCCACCAACCCGCGCAGTGTGTTCAACAATTCGCGAGAGGTCATGCCGCCCGCTTCGGGTGTTCCGGTACCCGGAGCGTGGGCGGGATCGAGCACGTCGATGTCGACGGAGACGTACACCGGGCCACCGTCGAGGCGCTTACGCATGCGCTCGACGATGCTGGCGACGCCGTCGACCTCGTAGTCGTCACTGCGGATCACCTGGAAGCCGAGGACGCGGTCGTCTTCGAGGTCTTTCTCGCTGTAGAGCGGTCCACGGATGCCGATGTGCTGCGAACGCTCCATGTCGATCAGGCCTTCTTCGCTGGCGCGGCGGAAGGGGGTGCCGTGGGTGAAAGGCTGACCGAAGTAGGTGTCCCAGGTGTCGAGGTGAGCGTCGAAGTGCAGGACGGCGATCGGGCCGTGATCGCGGGCCAGTGAACGCAGGATCGGAAGTGCGATGGTGTGGTCGCCGCCGAGCGTGAGCACAGAGGAACCGTCGGCGCGCAGGTCGGTGACGGCGGACTGAACCGTCGTGAGAGCTTCCTGAATGTCGAAGGGGTTGACTCCGATGTCGCCGAAATCGGCTACCTGCTGGTTGGCGAAGGGGGAGACCTTGAGCGCGGGGTTGTACGGACGCAGCAGCTTCGACGCAGCGCGGATGTGCCCCGGACCGAACCGAGCGCCGGGTCGGTAGCTGACACCCGAATCGAAGGGGATGCCGAGGATTGTCACGTCGGCGCGCGAGACCTCGTCCAGGCGCGGCAGACGCGCAAAAGTGGTCGGCTCGGCGTAGCGGGGGACGCGCGTGGCGTCGACGGGTCCGATGAACGATCCGGGGTTGTTGGTAGCCATGTGCAGAGGTCCCTGCTCTCGATTCGGCGCACACCGGGCGCCCTTCAGTGATGTAGCTCTCTGAGCAAGTATGGTTTCTTCAAGAGGCTCGGTTGTCAACCCCTGTTTCCTGAAAGGGACACGGCGGTCGTGAAGGAGTGGGTTCAGTGGCCAAGGCGAAGGAAGCGGTCGAGCCGGTCGGACCGCGCATCGGGGCGAGGCTCAAGGCGGCACGTCAATCGAAGCGGTTGACCCTCGACGACCTGGCCGAGGCCTGTGGTGTGACGAAGGGGTATCTCTCGAAACTCGAGCGCGATCACGTCAACGCGTCGGTGGCGACCCTGATCAAGGTGTGCGCGGTGCTCGAGATCCCCGTCGGATCCCTGTTCGAGAATGCGTCCGCCGGTGAAGTAGTCCGCGCCGACGCCATGCCGCAAATCAGCTTCGGCGGCGAAAAGATGACGGAGTACCTGCTCACGCCTACCAACGAGCGTCGAATTCAGGTGCTGCTCGGCGAGCTGGAACCAGGCGGCGGAAGTGGTCAGGAGTTCTACAGTCTGCCGATCGACGTGAACTTCGTGCACGTGCTGGAGGGCGGCTTGCGGGTCTCGTTCGAGGGCGGTCGGACGGATCCGAACGGTGAGGCCGTCGATGCCGAGGACGTCGTGCTTGCGGCGGGCGATTCCTTCACGTTCACGCCGACGCACAACCATAGTTTTCAGGCCGAAGGCTCGGTTCTGGCGAAGGTTCTGTGGGTCTTGAATCCGGCATTGCCGGAAGGGCCACGCGCGTCGCCTTCGTGAGACCCGAATCTGTGAATGTTGATTCTTAGGAAACAAGAGTTGACATGATTGGCGGCACCCGTCACGCTGGTAGTTGTCCCCGTCACACACACCGTCGAAAATTGGCGTCACGGAACTCCTGAAGGAGCGCACCATGCATGTCGATTCAGTTCGAGTTGGCCTGTTCCAAGGTCCGCTCACCACCCCGGACACCTTTGCGTCGGTGGAGTTCAACCTCGCTGCAATCGACACCGCTGCCCGCGAGGCTGCGGCATCCGGTGCGAAGATCCTGCTGACGCCGGAGATGTCCGCAACCGGCTACGACATCGGCGAACTGGTGTCGCTGCGCGCGGAACCGGCCGACGGCCCTATCTTCGATTCCGTCGCCGAGATTGCTCGAAGTGCAGGCATCGCCGTCGTCTACGGCTACCCCGAACTCGACGGGGGAGACGTCTACAACAGCGTGCAGGTGGTGGACCGCGATGGCACTTCGCTTGCGCACTACCGCAAGACACACCTGTTCGGCACGCTCGACCGCGAACATTTCCGGCCAGGTGAGACCCTGGTGGTCGGGTTCGACTTCGAGGGCATCCGCTGCGGATTGTTGATCTGCTACGACGTGGAATTTCCGGAAGCGGTTCGGGCCCATGCCGACGCCGGTACCGAATGGCTCATCGTGCCGACGGGGTTGATGACTCCGTACGAACACATTGCGCAGCAAGTGGTTCCGGCCCGCGCATACGAGAGTCAGATGTTTGTCACCTACGTCAATCGCTGTGGCGCCGAAACCGAGCTGACCTACTGCGGTCTCTCGTGCGCCATCGCACCCGACGGTGCCGAGTTGGCGCGGGCAGAGGGCGGCCAGGAATTGCTCTTCGCGGATATCGCCGCCGCCACCGTCTCGCAATCGCGCACCCTCAACACGCATCTCGACGATCGACGCCTCGATCTGTATCCAGACCTTTCTGTCACGACTGTCTCCAAGGAGAACCGTAGATGACCATCCCAGTAGCTCCGGACAGTTCCTCGGAACCCGGCAAGCAGCCGCCCCTCACGATGTTCGGGCCGGATTTTCCGTTCCCGTACGACGACTATGTTTCCAGTCCGGCGGGACTCGGCTCGGTGCCCGATCTGGCACTGGGTACAGAAGTTGCCGTGATCGGTGGTGGACTCTCCGGCATGATCGCGGCCTACGAGTTGCTCAAGGTCGGTCTCAAACCGATTGTCTACGAAGCTGATCAGATCGGTGGCCGGATGCGGTCGGTCGAGTTCGACGGGCACCCCGGGGTTGTCGCCGAGATGGGCGCAATGCGTTTCCCACCGTCGTCGACGACGTTGTTCCACTACCTGAACGAACTGGGTCTGCAGACCGAAGAGTTCCCCAATCCCCTTGCCGAGGTCACGCCGAGCACGGTCATCGATCTCAAGGGTGAGAGCCACTACGCGCACACTCTCGAGGATCTGCCTCCGATCTACACCGAGGTGGCGCAGGCCTGGCAGCGCACTCTCGAAGAGCATGCCGATCTGATTCCGTTGCAGCAGGCCATTCGTGACCGCGACACCGCAGAGATCAAGCGGATCTGGAACGACCTCGTGGTGCGCTACGACGACCAGACGTTCTACGGATTCCTCGCCGCGTCGAAGCACTTCAAGTCCTTCCATATGCGGGAAGTGTTCGGGCAGGTCGGATTCGGTACGGGTGGTTGGGATACCGACTACCCCAACTCGATCCTCGAAATCCTTCGTGTGGTCATCACGGCCGCCGACGACGACCACCGCGGCATCGTCGGTGGATCGCAGCAGCTGCCGATGCGGTTGTGGAACCGCGCCCCGGATCACATGGCGCATTGGCCTGCCGGTACGACGGTCGCTTCGCTCAACGACGGCGAGACGCGTCCCCGCGTCACCGAACTCCGGCGTACCGAGCCCGGCAACATCACGGTGACGGACTCCGAAGGTTTCATTCGCACGTATGCGAGTGCCGTTGTGACAGTGCAGAGTTGGATGCTGCTGAACAACATCAGGTGTGACGACGATCTGTTCCCGATCGACCACTGGACTGCGATCGAGCGAACTCACTACATGGGTTCGACCAAGGTGTTCGTTCTCGTCGACCGCCCGTTCTGGAAGGACAAGGACCCCGTGACCGGCCGTGATTCGGTGTCGATGACACTGACCGACCGTATGAGTCGCGGCACCTACCTGCTCGATCAAGGCGAGGGCAAGCCAGGCCTGATCTGCTTGTCGTACACCTGGTCGGACGATTCGCTGAAGCTGCTGGCGCTCGACGCCACCGAGCGCATGAACATCATGCTGCGTTCGCTCGAAGAGGTCTACCCAGGCGTGGACTTCCGCAGCCACATCATCTCGAGCCCGGTGACGCTGTCGTGGGAAACCGAGCGCGACTTCATGGGTGCATTCAAGGCGAACCTTCCGGGGCACTACCGGTACCAGGAACGCCTGTTCTCTCACTTCGTGCAGAATGATCTCGAACCGCGTCATCGGGGAATCTTCCTCGCCGGAGACGACGTGTCGTGGACTGCCGGCTGGGCCGAGGGCGCGATCCAGACCGCGATCAACGCGGTATGGGGCGTCGTCAACCATCTCGGCGGCGCTGCGCCTACCGAGAATCCCGGACCCGGCGACGTGTTCGAGGAGCTCGCTCCGATCAGGTTGGGCGACTGAGCTCACCGCAACTGCCGAAATGTCGTGCCCGCTGGGGGTTGGTACTCCTATCGGGCACGACCTCTTTCCGGTGATCCACGCAACACTGGAAAGTGTTCGGATCCAATAATTTCCAGGAGGGTGTTCAATGGCGAGCACATCATCGGCGACCAAGACCGCAGCTGCAGAATCGAGACCCGCGGGCGGTGATCGATCCGGTGACCCGGCGCTCGAACTGGTCGCCGAATTGGCAGCAGCGGGCCAGCGACTCGTCTTCCGTCAGGGCGACGACTTGAACAGCGACGACTTGAACAGCGACGACTTGAACAGCGGTGCCCTGAACAGTGACGATCTGACCTGTGTGGTGCTGTGGCCGTCCGGAGAGCCCTCCCTCTCCGATCTGTGCGAGAACTTCGAGTCCCTCGGACTCCGAGTTTCGACGCACCGCCCGCTTCCGACCGTTCTGGGTTCGGCACACTACTTCACCTTCGAGCCGAGCACCTTCGACGGCAGTGCGCTCGAGAAGATGGCGGACGCCTTCGAAGCCGTCATCGCCGGACAGACCCGGATGGACGCATTTTCCAGTCTGATCGGACGAGCAGACATCACGTGGCGCGACGCAGAGTTGCTGCGCGCTGCGTGCCGTTTCCTCGCTCAGGCTCGTATCGGGTTGTCCGAGAGCTACATCGTCGGAGTGTTGGCAGCGAAGCCGCTCTTCGTACGGCAGGCAATCGAACTCTTCACCGCGCGTTTCGATCCCGCAGTAGCAGGTTCGCGTGAGACGGCCGTGGCCACCGCGGCGGCGGCCATCGACGAATCAGTCGACGGTGCAGACACTCTCGACGAGGATCGCGTCTTGCGCGGTGTGCGTTCATTCTTGCAGGCGACTCTGCGCACCAACTGGTACCTGCGCGGTGAGGCCGGCGAGCCGCTGCCGTACGCGTCGTTCAAGATCGACTCGCAGTTGCTCTCCACCCCGCAGAAGACAGTTCCTTTCCGCGAGATCTACGTCAGCGCACCCAATGTCGAAGGCGTGCATTTGCGTAGCTCCTCCGTCGCCCGTGGTGGCCTGCGTTGGTCGGATCGATACGAGGACTTCCGCACCGAGGCTCTGAGTCTGATGAAGACCCAGAGCGTGAAGAACTCGCCGATCGTTCCCTCGGGAGCCAAGGGTGCGTTCGTGGTTCGGGGCACGTCGTCGCCGACCCCGGCGCAGGTGCAGGAGTCGTACAGCACCTTCATCCGCGGCTTGCTGGACGTGGTGGACAACATCGTCGACGGCGCAGCGGTGCACCCGGCCGAAGTAATCGAGTACGACGGTGAAGACTCCTACCTCGTCGTGGCGGCGGACAAGGGGACCGCACGGTTCTCCGACGTCGCGAACGGCATCGCCGTCGAACGTGGTTTCTGGCTCGGCGACGCTTTTGCTTCCGGCGGTTCAGCCGGCTACGACCACAAGGCGATGGGCATCACCGCTCGCGGCGCCTGGGTAGCGGTTCGACGCCACTTCGCCGAGCGTGACCTCGACGTCGACACCGATCCGTTCACCGTCGCGGGCATCGGTGACATGTCCGGCGATGTGTTCGGTAACGGAATGTTGCTCTCGCACAAGATTCGTTTGGTCGCGGCATTCGATCACCGCCACATCTTCATCGACCCGAACCCCGACACCGAGACGACGTTTGCCGAACGCGCTCGTCTCTTCACCGTGCCGCGCTCGTCCTGGGACGACTTCGACCGCACCGTGATGTCGCCTGGCGGTGGCGTCTGGCCACGTAGCGCGAAGTCGATCCGTCTTCCGCTCGAAGCGCGTCAGGTTCTCGGTATCACCGAGGAGAAGCTGACTCCGCAGGAACTGATCCGAGCGATCCTGTGCGCTCCGGTGGACCTGTTGTGGAATGGCGGCGTCGGTACCTACGTGAAGGCGTCGACCGAAAGCAACGTCGACGCGGCCGATCCGTCCAACGACGCAGTTCGCGTCAGCGCTGACGAGTTGCGTGCAACCGTGGTGGGTGAGGGCGGCAACCTGGGTTTCACCCAGCGTGCCCGCATCGAATATGCCGCTGGCGGAGGACGAATCAACGCCGACTTCATCGACAACGCGGCCGGCGTGGCTACCTCGGACCGTGAGGTCAACATCAAGATCGCACTCGCAGAGTTGGACGCGACCTCGCGCAATGAACTACTCGCGGCGGCCCAGGACGAGGTAGCCGCATCGGTACTCGAGGCCAGTGAAGATCAGACCCTCGCGATCAGCCTGGCCGAGCACCGCGCTCCCGCCCTGCTCGATCAGCACGAACGGTTGATCGAGAACCTGGTCTCGGCGGGCGCGATGAAGCGCCTCGAAGAATCATTGCCGGACGCCAAGGCGCTGGCGGTCAGGGCGCGAGCCGGGCAGGGCCTACTCCGTCCGGAACTTGCTGTGCTGGTGGCGCAGTCGAAGAACGTGCTGACGGCGGAATTGGGGGCGTCGACCGTCCCGGACAATCAGATCTTCGCCGATCGTCTCCCGCAGTACTTCCCGCTCTCCGTCGTCGAGGCAGCACCGGACGCAGTCCGCGCACATCGGTTGGGCCGCGACATCATCATCACCTCGGTGGTCGACGAACTGGTCAACCGCGTCGGACCCGGCGTGCTGTTCCGGCTGGAGGAACACCTCGGAGTCCACAGTCCGGAAGCGGCTCTGGCCTACGCAGTGGTCAGCGAAGTGCTCGGCACCGAGGACCTTCGGCGCGAGATCTTGAACTCTGAGCTGCGCGCCACCGAGCAGTTGCAGGCTCTCGATCGCTTGCAGCAGTTGTTGGAATCCGAGATGAGCTGGGTGTTGCGTCGTCCGGGAGCAGCCGGCCGGTTCACCGTGAACCCGCGAGCCGACATCGATCGATGGGCCGCGCCGGTGCGGGCTCTCACCGAAGGGCTGTCGGCCAGCGACCGCATCGAGGCGTCTTTCGGGGCGCTCGCCCTGGCTGACATTGCGTTGCAGGAGAATACGACGGTTCAGGCCGCGGCTGCGATCTACCGGGAACTCTCCGACACCCTCGATCTGGGCGACGTTCTCGGGGGCGTCGACGTTGCCGTCGGCGCCTCGCATTGGGAGGTCATGGGCAGCGCTGCCGTCCACGCCAGGTTGACGGCGCGTTTCGCAGACCTCGTGTCCGGAGCGCTCGGTGAAGGTATTCCGGAGGTCGTCGAGTTGTGGACCGCCGCCAATCCGCAAGCGGTGCGCCGGTTCACGGCCTTGATGTCGAGCGTGAGCCGCAGTGGAGCGCTGGACACCGCCCGTCTCTGCACGGTCGACGCCGAACTCGAACTACTCGTTCGCGGTGCGTCCAGTTTCGCTTCGGTACACGCCGCGGAGCGTTCAGCGACCCTCCCAGGCGAGTAGCGATAGCAGCAGTTCGGCTCTGACCCTGGCCTGTCCGAGGTCGCATTGCAGCAGTTCCTCGATGCGTGCGATGCGACCTCGGAGGGTGTGCCGATGAACACCGAGTTCGGCTGCCGCCGACTCCCATTGACCGTTTGCCTCGAGATAGGCGCGCAAAGACGCGACCAGTGCGCTCCCGTGTGCCTGGTCGTGTTCGGTCAGCACCGGGATGGTGTCCGCTGCCATTGCGATCAGTGCCTCACGGGCAGGCTCGGATGCCAGAATCGTCGAGCCACTCAGAGCGTCGAACTCGAGAATGCGGGCAGTGGCCGTCGTGAGATTGGCCGCGGCGCGGGCCTGGACGAGAGCGCGCGGTGCGTCCAGAAGACGGTGAGGGGTGCTGATTCCGGCCCGCACCGTCTTCGCCTCGGTGGGGGAGAGCTGCGCCAGTAGTGTTTTGGCAGTGTCGATTGTGTCGGTTCCGCGAAGGAGGACGGTCAGCGAACCGTCCTCGGATTGCGCGAACAACGGCCGGCCTGCTCGCGCGAGAGCGTTGTCGAGTTCGCGAAGAACAGGGCCGAGTCCGGATCCGCGAACGTGGACGACACGGACATTGCCGTGCGTGTCGCTCGCTTCGTCCAAGTACGACGGCACACCGTCCTCGGGGATTCGGCCGTCGAGTAAGAGCCCGAAAGCCATGGCGTTGAGTCGAGTTCGCTCGGCCCGTAGTCGAACCGGTTTCTCGAGTTCGAGAGTGAGCAGCGAGACCGCATGCCCGAGCAACACTCTGTCGATATTGCTCAGGGGCCCGGCGCCCGCCATGGCGAGGTAGCCGTGCCAACTGTCGGTGACGCCGACGGGGGACAGTGTCAGCGTCCGTTCGGGTGTGCTCTGCGAGATCGACGCCGGAGCGTTGGGATCGCGGGTGGTGGCCGCGACCGCGCGAACCTCGGTGATCAACGACTTCTGGTTTGCCGGATGCACCGCGGTGATCCGATCACCGACAAACGCCACCGAAGTTTTTGTGGCCGTGGCCAGTTCACGCACGATCGCCGACACGCCACCGCGCAGCGCAACGCGGGTGATGCGTGTCTGTACTTCTGCCGCGCGGAGTACCGATTCGTATTCCTGCTGGCTCAGACTGGTCATCACCGCGCGCGTGACCGCCGCGAACGGGGTCGTGAACGGCACTTCCAGCAGGGGGAGCCCGCGACTGCGGGCGGCGGCAATCAGGTCTGCGGGCACACTCTCGTGGGAAAGGCCGGTCCCGAAACCCAGAGCCGATACTTCTGCGGCGGCCAGACGGTCGATGTACTCGCTGTAGTCGGTGGCGTCCGCGCCCACCAGTGCCAGCCCGGTGGTGAGCACCAATTCGCCGCCGGAAAGCCACGGGGTGGGGTCCGTCAGCTCTGTGGCCTGTGCAAACGTGACGGGGTGGGTGGCAGCTGCTCGGTCGGTGAGCAGAGCCAGCGAGAGGTGTTTCTGGCGCAAGAGCCACGAGATCGGAACCGTCACCTGATCAAGGCTAGCTGTCGTTGCCGATATGGAGTAGCCCTGGAGCTTCGGGTATCCATTTCGGCAGTGCTTGCGATGCTTCGCGCGTCGCATACTCGAATGCAATACACAACCGAGAGGGTGGTCACATGAGTGCAATCGAATACCGGCTTCCGCAGGAGCGTCGCATCGTCACGGAGTTCCCGGGCCCGCGCTCGGCTGCGCTCGCCGAACGCCGTAAGAAGGTCGTCGGCGCCGGCGTCGCATCCACCCTCCCGGTCTACGTCGCCGACGCAGACGGCGGAGTCATCGTCGACGTCGACGGCAACTCGCTGATCGACCTCGGTGCCGGTATCGCGGTGACCAGCGTCGGTGCTTCCAACCCGGCCGTCGTGTCCGCAGTTCAGGATCAGGTCGCGCACTTCACCCACACCTGTTTCATGGTCGCTCCGTACGAGGGCTACGTCGAGGTCGCCGAGCGTCTCGCCGAGCTCACCCCCGGTGACCACGAGAAGCGTTCCGTGCTGTTCAACTCCGGCGCAGAAGCCGTCGAGAACGCCGTCAAGATCGCCCGTCACGCAACCGGTCGCGACGCAGTCGTCGTCTTCGACCACGCGTACCACGGCCGCACCAACCTCACGATGGCACTGACCTCGAAGTCCATGCCGTACAAGAGCGGCTTCGGTCCGTTCGCCCCCGAGGTCTACCGCGTCCCGATGTCCTACCCGTACCGCGAGGGCCTCAACGTCGACGGCTCCAAGATCACGGGTGAGCAGGCCGCACAGCGCGCCATCACGATGATCGAGAAGCAGGTCGGTGCTGCCAACACGGCCGCCATCCTCATCGAGCCCATTCAGGGCGAGGGCGGATTCATCGTTCCCGCAGAAGGATTCCTCCCGACGCTCGTCGCGTGGGCCAAGGAGAACGGCGTCGTCTTCATCGCCGACGAGGTTCAGGCAGGCTTCGCTCGTACCGGCGCCTGGTTCGCCAGCGATCACGAGGGCATCGTCCCCGACCTGGTCACTCTCGCCAAGGGCATCGCAGGCGGCATGCCGCTCGCCGCTGTCACGGGCCGCGCCGAGCTCATCGACGCCGTCCACCCCGGCGGCCTCGGTGGCACCTACGGCGGTAACCCCGTCGCCTGCGCCGCTGCATTGGCGTCCATCGACCAGATGCGCGAGCTCGACCTCTGTGGCCGCGCACGCACCATCGAGTCGACCGTCGTCGGCCGAATGAACGCACTGGCAAAGGAACTCGACGTCATCGGTGACGTTCGCGGTCGCGGCGCCATGCTCGCCATCGAGCTGGTCAAGCCCGGTGGGCAGGAGCCGGACGCCGATATCACCAAGAAGATCGCCGCCGAATGCCTCGCTGCCGGCGTCGTGATCCTCACCTGCGGTACCTACGGCAACGTCATCCGTCTGCTCCCGCCGCTGGTCATCTCCGAAGAGCTGCTCGACGACGCGTTGACCGTCCTCGAGACCGCTATTCGCACTGCAGCACAGGGGAACTGACATGTCCAACGTCTCGGATCTTCTCGACTCGGTACCCAAGGATCTCTGGCTCGGCGGCAAGCTCGTCCCGGCCGAGAAGACCTTTGCGGTCTACAACCCGGCAACGGGTGAGGAACTCGCCCAGGTAGCCGACGCCACCGCTGCCGACGGTATCCGTGCGCTCGACCTCGCCGCTGCGGCGCAGGAAGACTGGGCGGCCACGCCGGCACGTGTACGCGGCGAGATCCTGCGCACCGCCTTCGAATTGCTGCACGCCCGCGCCGAGGACTTCGCGCTGATGATGACCCTGGAAATGGGTAAGTCGTTGGCAGAGAGCCGCGGTGAGGTCAACTACGGCGGCGAATTCCTGCGCTGGTTCAGCGAGGAAGCAGTACGCATCGGCGGACGTTTCACGCAGGCTCCGGCCGGCAACGGTCGCATCCTGGTCACCAAGGAAGCCGTCGGACCGGTCCTTGCGATCACCCCGTGGAACTTTCCGCTCGCCATGGGCACACGCAAGATCGGACCGGCGCTGGCTGCCGGTTGCACCATCATCGTCAAGCCCGCCGAGGACACGCCGCTGACCATGCAGCTCCTCGGTCAGGTGTTCGCCGATGCCGGTCTGCCCGACGGTGTGCTCTCGATCCTCCCGACGTCCGACGCGGCCTCCATCAGTGGACCGCTGATGGAAGATGCGCGTCTGCGCAAGGTCACCTTCACCGGCTCCACGGGCGTCGGAAAGCTGTTGGTGCGGGGTGCCGCTGACAAGCTGCTCCGCACGTCGATGGAACTCGGTGGCAACGCGCCGTTCATCGTCTTCGACGACGCCGACATCGACGCAGCTGTCGACGGCGCAATGCTCGCGAAGATGCGTAACGGCGGCGAGGCCTGCACCGCGGCCAACCGCATCTACGTCGCCAACTCGGTGCGCGAGGAGTTCACCGACAAGTTCACCGCCAAGGTTGCGGCCTTGAAGGTGGGCGCCGGTGACGCCGAGGGCACCAACATCGGCCCGCTGATCAACACCAAGCAGCTCGCAACCGTCACCGGACTCGTCGACGACGCCGTGTCCAAGGGCGCTCGCGTTCGCACCGGTGGATCGGCGCCCGAAGGAGCCGGCTTCTTCTTCACCCCGACCGTTCTGGATCAGGTGCCCGCCGATGCGCGCCTGCTGAAGGAAGAGATCTTCGGACCCGTTGCGGCAGTGGTCGGTTTCGACACCGAAGACGAAGCGATCGCGGCTGCGAACAACACCGAGTACGGCCTCGTGGCGTACTTCTACACCCGCGACATCGACCGGGCGATGCGCGTCTCGGCCAAGCTGGACACCGGCATGGTCGGCGTCAATCGCGGCGCGATCTCCGATGCTGCGGCGCCGTTCGGTGGCGTGAAGGAATCGGGCTTCGGCCGTGAAGGCGGAACCGAGGGTATCGACGAGTATCTCGATACCAAGTACGTAGCGCTGTAACTTGCTGTGCGCCTTTATTAACCGCGGGCGGTTAATAAAGGCGCACAGTTGTCTATCGACCTAACGGAGTGGGGCGGTAGTACTTGCCCTCGTGGTAGAGCAGCGGTGCGGCAGCGGATTCGTCGTCCTCTTCGGCGTGAACCCGCGTGACGAGTCCGATGACCAGCGTGTGGTCGCCAACAGGGATCAACTGGTCGACCTTGACGCGCATCCAGCTGGGGGTGCCGTGCAGAACCGGCTCCCCGGTGTCGAGCACTGCCCACAGCGACTCGTCTGCAAAACGCTGATCGGCGCTACGCGCAAAGCGCTGGGCCAGATGCTGCTGATGTTCGCCGAGAAGGTGGATAACCAAAGACTCGGCGGCCTTGAGTGCATTGATGCTCGACGACGTCTCCGCGATGTTGAACGAGACGAGCGGCGGCTCGAGGGAGACGGACGAGAACGAGGTGGCGGTGAAACCCACCGGGCCGGTACCCGAATCAAGGGTCACGACGGTGACACCGGCGGGGTGGCGGCGAAGCGCTGCACGGTAGTCACCGGCGCAGATGCCGGTGGACAACTCGGGCGTCGCTGCTACTTCGGGGACGTCGGGGGTGGTGTGGCTGGAAACGGCATTCGGCTTGTCAGACAACGGGAACTCTCCGGCTGGAACTCGAGGTGTGCGGTGTGGTCGAGGTGACTGCGCTCGGCATACACAGACATGCGTCGGTGCGGCACAGATCTACGTGTCGTCGACGCCAGTGGTTACCGGCCGGGGTCCTGGTTGCAGTGCACATGGTGCGTCCAACTATAGGTGGACGCACGTCTGAGTGGGTTCGGACCGGGTTGGCTGAAGTGCGTCAGTCCATGTCGACGGCGAGGCCGGCCGTGATTCGAAGGAGTTCGGAGTACGTCGTGCGAAAGACCGTGTTCGGGTGCCCGGCAGCAGCCCACAATTCGGGGTACTGCTCGAGGGCGGTATCGATGTAGGTGGGCAGGTTGGTGGGATGCCCGAGCGGAGCGACCCCACCGATCGGCTGGCCCGTTGCCGACTTCGCCATTTCCAGCGGCGCCCGCGTGAGCTTGCCTTCGAGGCGTTCGCCGGTGGCTTTCAGATTGACCTGATGTGCGCCGGAGACCAGCAGTAGGACCGGGTCGTCGTCGAGAAGGAACACGAGCGACTTGGTGATCGCGCCTACCTCCACCCCGACGGCCGCCGCTGCCTCGGCCGCGGTGTGCGTGGCTTCGGGCTGCGTGACGATGACGCCGTGGTGACCCCGTGAGATCAGTGTTTCGGCGACGTGCGAGGCGTTGGGGTGGAGGAGGCTCGTCATGAGTTCAGACTAGGACTAGTCGGCGTTCGCCACAGCTGGAGTCGGCGTCGTGTCGGTGGACTTTCGGTTACGACGGATCGTGAAGCCGAACAGCATGACCGCACCGATCAGCGCGTACAGGAAAAGCGTCAGAGCAGGCTGGCCGACGCCGACGTTGTTGAAGTAGACGATGCTCCGCACGCCTTCGGTGCCGGCGCCAGGTGTGATCCATCGGCCGATGGCGGCATAGAACGAGGGAATCACGTTGGAGCCGAATGCGCCTCCCGCACTGGGATTGCCGAGAATCACGAAGACGGCGATAGCCAGCGGGACTGCCAGAACGCCGATGGCAGCGCGCAATCCGAGTGTGAACATGGCGGTGCCGAACACCACGGCTGTTCCCAGGATCCACAGCGGGAACCAGTGGCCCGCGAAAGTTCCGAGCACGTGTGAGGTGATGAGGGCGCCGAGGGCTCCCGAGATGATCGAGTAGATCGCGATCACGCCCGTGTGGGCGCTTGCCTGGCGGAGGGTCTTCGGCGCACCGATGAACAGTCCGATGGCTGCCGCAAGGAGATAGCCGCCGACGACCCAGCCGACCGAGAGGTAGAAGCCGGAGAGGCCGCGGTTGTCGTGCGCTCCGACGGGGATCTCGTCGCGGACGACGAACTGTCGGTCCTGCGTCGCCTCGACCTTCGTGAACACCGCTTCGAGTGATGTCGCGATGGAGCTGCCGCCCGCGCTCGCGGTGATCAGGGTGTCCGGTCCGGCCGGGTTGATGACAAACGCGCCCTGGATCTCGCGGTCGTTGATCATGCGGCGAGCGGTCGCCGTGCTGTCGACCACCTGAGCGTCGAGCGGGCTGCCGTCGATGGCATTGAGTTTGTCGGCGATCTGCTGATCCATGCCGTCCGGTGTGCCCTGATCGGCGATGACCGCGATTTCGATGTCTCGCGGAGTCGGCTGATGGAAGGCGGCGACGTAGCTGAGGATGAAGCCCATCTGCAGCAGGAGCACGCCGACGAACAGCGCGGCCATCACCTTGGGTGCGCCGTATTTCACGAGCAGATTGTCGTGGTGGTGTTCGTCGTGGGTGGAGCTGTTGTCTGGTGCGGCGTGTGCCGGATGCGTAGTGGTCACGAAAGAGTCCTGATCTTGTCGAAAGTAAAGAGCTTGTCAATACCCAAGGTATTGAATACTCTAGGTATCGTGACTGAATCTCGTCAACCGGACTGGACGCCGGTAACCCGCCCCGGACGTGACGTGGTGCGGCAAAGACTGCTCGACGCTGCGGCGGAAGAGTTTGCGGAGCGCGGATTCAGTGCTGCACGTCTCACTGAAGTTGCCCGCCGCGCGGGCTTCACCAAGGGGGCTGTCTATTCCAACTTCGAGTCGAAACAAGATCTGTTCGCCGAACTGTTCGCGCAACGGTCTCTCGAACTGGCCGGCCGTGTGCTCGCCGAGATCGCCGGGATGAACCCCGCCGACGCGGCGGGTAAAGGTGGCGAGGCCATTGCAACGTGGATGGTCGACGACCCGGGGTGGTCACTGCTCGTCCTCGAATTCGGAGTGCTCGCCGGACGTGATCCGCAGATCGCTCAGGCGTACTTGCGTGAGCGTCGCCACTTGCGCAGTCAACTCGTGGAGTTGATCGGTGAACGTGCCCGCGAATGGGGAGTGGACGATTCCTTCGATGTGCGGACCACTGCAATCTCGTTGATGGCCTTGATATCCGGGCTCGTTCTCGAGCACTCGGTGGATCCGGAAGAAGTTGATCAGAGCGTGATGGGTGCCGCCGTGACGGCACTCTTCGCCGGCGCCGTCGCACGGGCAGGATTGCCCGCCGTCTGAGTTGCTCGGTTGACAGGCAACAGATTTGAGAACTACCCTCTGGGTGCAGTACCTCGTTAGGTGAGGCTTCTGCACGAACACAGGCCACTGATCTCACGACGTCGAGAGACGCCCAAGGTTAGGACAGATCTCCCCGGCTTAAGGGGTGATCCAAAGTGGCTTCCCGGTCTTGATCGGGACACGTCGTGCAGTGCCAAAACTCGGACGTGGAGGTGTTTTCGCAGCTTGATGCCGGTTTCTTCCGGCGAAGGCGAGAGTACGTCGATATTCGGTTCTCCTGGCGTGTGCTGTGCGCATGTACTTTGTGTGGCGTCAACGGACGCCCCGAACTTTCAGGAGGTGACCATCGTGGACGACCCGCCGAGTCGATATTCGACCCATCCTTCTGTTCTTACCGACGGTGCTCACCCCGGCATTTTGCTCGTCAGTCTCTGACCTTCGCACCCTCGGTTTCATCTGCGCGGCTTTGTCGCGTCCGCTGACGACTTCCGTTGTCGTTCAGCGCATTCTGCTGCCCTCATGCGCTGGCACTGTCCCGTGCACGCCGGCAGTCGAGGAGATTCGTCATGTCATTTTCCGTTCTCGCATTGCGGCCACGGCCCACGAGAAACAGTGCACAACAAACACCTTCAACGGTCCTGGCAAAAGAAAGCGCACAGGAATTGGTCGACTACTCGGCCTCGGACACGCGCACCGTTCTCGCAGATCTGACCACGACGGCCAACGGCCTTCGTGACGATCAGATCGACGATCTTCGTCGGCAATACGGGCGCAACGATGTCCGCCACGACCGCCCGGCACCGGCGATAGTGCAGTTCGCGCAAGCTTTCAAGAATCCGTTCATCTTGATCCTGGTGTTCCTCGCACTGATCATGGTCGGGACCGACGTGGTGTGGGCAGACCCGGAAGACGGTCCCTCCTACGAGGGCATCATCACCCTCGGGCTGATGATCTTTGTCAGTGTGTCCCTGAGGTTCTGGCAGGAATACCGTTCGACTCGGGCTGCCGAGGCACTCAAGGCCATGGTCACGACAACTGTCGCGGCCACCCGCAAGATCAACAACACCGTGGTCACGGCTGAGATTCCGATCGAGCAGCTACTGCCAGGTGATGTAGTCCAGCTTGCCGCCGGCGACATGATCCCGGCCGATGTCCGCATCATCCGGGCCAAGGATCTACAGGTCAATCAGTCAATGCTCAGCGGTGAGTCGATGCCGGCCGAGAAGTCGGCGGAACCGTCGACGGGGATCGACGTCGATCGGCTGCTCGAGGCCGAGAACATCGGGTTCATGGGTACTTCCGTCGTGTCGGGCAGCGGCACCGCCGTCGCGGTGCACACCGGCAAGCGGACTTACTTCGGCGCCATGACAGCACAATTGGCGTCCAAGCGACCCGAAACCAGCTTCGACGTCGGGGTCCGCAGTGTCAGCTACCTGCTGATCAAGTTCATGCTGATCATGGTTCCCGCGGTTTTCATCATCAACGGACTGACCAAGGACTGGAGCCAAGCACTACTCTTCGGCGTCGCCACCGCGGTGGGGTTGACCCCCGAAATGTTGCCGCTCATCGTGACTGCGAACCTGGCCAAGGGTGCGCTCCACATGTCGCGCAAGAAGGTGATCGTCAAGCAGATCAACGCGATTCAGAACTTCGGCGCCATGGACGTTCTGTGCACGGACAAGACCGGAACTCTCACCGAGGACCGCATCGTTCTCGGTGAGCATCTCGATACTGCCGGACGCAAGTCCGAGGACGTATTGCGGCTAGCGGCAGTCAATTCCGTGAATCAGACCGGATTGCGCAGTCTTCTCGACGACGCGGTGATCGAGGCCGCCGGTCCCGAAGTGGTCGAGGAGATCTCGCGTCGGCACGGGTTGGTGGACGAGATTCCCTTCGACTTCAAGCGCCGTCGACTCTCCGTGGTGGTCGACCACGGCGACGCCGATCTGATCGTCACCAAAGGTGCAGTGGAAGAGCTCCTTTCGGTCTGTGAATCGGTGGAACTGGACGGGGTGACCCACCAATTGACGCCGGGATGGCTGGCCCGAGTCGACCGTCTGGTCGCGGAACTGAACGGTCAGGGCAAGCGAGTGCTTGCGGTGGCAACCAAGACAGTCGTCGAAGAGCAGCGCCGCGAGTACTCGACGGCCGACGAAGAGGGTATGACCCTGGTTGGACTGCTGGCCTTCCTCGACCCGCCGAAGGAATCTGCGGCCGGGGCGATCGAAGCCCTCGCGAGCCACGGAGTCGCGGTCAAGGTAGTGACGGGTGACAACGAATTGGTCGCCGAAACCGTCTGCGGCAAAGTCGGTATCGATGTCGGGACCGTGGTCTCCGGCGCCGAGATCGAAGCGTTGAACGACGACGCCCTCGACGAGTTGGTGCAGCGGACAACCGTCTTCGCGAAGACGGATCCGATGCAGAAGGCACGCATTGTCGAATCGCTGCGCCGGGTCGGCCACACGGTTGGTTTCCTTGGTGACGGTGTCAACGACGCACCCGCACTTCGGGCGGCGGACGTCGGCATCTCCGTCGACACAGCGGCGGACATCGCCCGCGAATCCGCGGACATCATCTTGCTGGAGAAGGACCTCGGCGTACTCGAACAAGGAGTCATCGAAGGGCGTCGTACCTTCGGAAACATCCAGAAGTACATCAAGATGACTGCGTCGTCGAACTTCGGGAACGTCTTCTCGGTGCTCGTCGCCAGTGCCTTGCTGCCGTTCATCCCCATGATTCCCGTAGTTCTGTTGTTGCAGAACCTGATCTACGATCTCTCGATGCTCACGATCCCGTGGGACCGCGTCGACGACGACTTCCTCGCGAAGCCCCGCAAGTGGGAGACCAAGAGCCTTCGCCGGTTCATGGTGTTCATCGGCCCGATCAGTTCGATCTTCGACATCTCGACCTTCGCGCTGATGTGGTTCGTGTTCGCTGCCAACTCTCCCGAGCATGCAGCGCTGTTCCAATCGGGTTGGTTCATCGAGTCATTGATCTCGCAGACGCTGATCGTTCACATGATCCGCACCCGCAAGATCCCATTCATCCAGTCGCGTGCTTCGCTTCCGGTACTGCTCAGCACGGGCGCCGCCTGCGTCTTCGCGCTGGTGTTCCCGTTCACGTCCTGGGGCCATTCCCTCGGGTTGGTTTCACTGCCGTGGAACTACTTCCCGTGGCTGGTCCTCACTCTCGCGGCTTACTGCGTCGTCACGCAGGTGGCCAAGGGAATGTTCATCCGTCGATTCGCGACCTGGCTCTAGGAGTTCACCGTGGAAATCCACGTCATCCTTGTGCGGATAGCGCTCGGACTCGTCCTCGGCGCTGCCGTCGGGATCGAAAGGCAATGGCGCGCAAGGATGGCGGGTCTGCGAACCAACGCGTTGGTGAGCTTGGGTGCGACGCTCTTCGTCATCATGGGCGCGTACGGGTTTCAGGGGCCGGACGCTGATCCGACGCGCGTCGCAGCGCAGATCGTCTCGGGGATCGGCTTCCTCGGTGCCGGGGTGATCATGAAGCAGGGAGCCTCGGTCACCGGCCTGAACACCGCCGCAACCTTGTGGGCCACGGCCGCCGTCGGTGCGCTGGCAGGCGGCGGAATGTACTGGGTTGCGGTGTTCGGTGCCGGTGCAATCATGTTGGCGAATACGTTGTTGAGGCCGTTGGGCCGGATGATGGATCACCAGCCTGCCCGCACCGGGCGCGAGGAACCGCCGGCTGACTACACCTTCGAGGTGACCTGCCACGGTGACGCCGAAGCTCACATCAGAGGGCTTACCGTGCAGTCCATTTCGAGGCCGGAGTTCCAACTCCGGTCAGTGCAGTCCTTCGACATCCCGGACAGCGACCGCGTACGAGTGGTCGCGGAATTGGCCGCAGCGGAGCGTGACGACGGACTCCTGGAATCCGCCGTCAGCCGGCTGAGCCTGGAACCGTTGGTGACACACGTTCGCTGGGAGGTGGAGCCGTCGAAGTAGAAACGGACGTCTCTGTCAGCTAGCGGGCATGTTCCTGTGGTGCAAGGGAGTTCCCGGGTGCGATGCTTGCGCAGTTGGACGGAGCAGGCTTGCCGGTGAATCGGTCGTCGATCCAGGTGAGCGCACCGGGGAGCCAGAGCATGGCGCCGAGGAAGTGGCTGATGGTGTCGTACTGGTCGTACTGAATCGGCAGGCCGGCGTCGCAATACTTGCGTGCGAGGGTACGGACGTCGCCCGTGATCATGACGCCGTCGCCCGCTCCGACGCCGGGGCCACCGGGTTGGGTGCCCTCGATAGTGCCGTTGGCTGCCTGGGCGATGAACATCGGAATCGTCGGTGTGGCTGCGGTGCCCATGTTGATCTTGTTCACGACATCGACGTACTCGGGAACCGTATTGGGATCGGCGTACTCGGGCTTGACCAGTTCCTGCCAGGTCAGACCGGGGTACTGTGCCAGCACGTTGCCGATGGACGCGTCTTCGAGTCGAGCCATGACGTCGCGTCCACGGTCACTGAGATACTTTCCGAAATCGATGTCGTACGAACGCGCAACGCCGACGATAGCCATGCCGACGACGCCGCCCCACCCGATGCTTCCGCTCGCGTAGCGAAGGTTGTTGGCCGGATTGACCAGCACGCCGCCCTGCGCGGCACCGATCAAGTTGTCGTTGATCTCCGGTGCGTACGCGGGAGCGAGGATCGAAGCCCAGTTGGTGGCGATCGCTCCGCCGGAGTACCCCATCAGCGCGATCTCTGCGTCGTCGGTGATTCCGGTTTTCGGGACATCTTTGGCCGCACGCAGAGCGTCGAGCGTCATCATCCCGTATTCGGGTCCGGCAGCGAAGTTTGCATCCGGGCCTTCGGTGTCCGGGACGACGATCGTGTAGCCGAGGGCGAAGAGCGGCCCGAACAAGGCTGCCTCGATGGACGTGAAGGTTCCGCCGACGTTGAAATTGCGCCCACTCGGCGTCCAATCTCCGATCGGGGTGTTGCCCGCGATGGCCCGCGACGGACTGTCGTCGGGGTTCAGTGAATCGTAAAAGGATTGGTACGAAACAACTTTATCCGGTTGACCGTTGGCCGGGCGCAGGATCGAGGTGACGTTGGCCGACGGCTGACCGAGGGCGTCGGTTGATCGGTAGAGAACCTGCACTGCCTGTATCGGGGTCGGGATGTTGAGAATGGTGTACGGCACGGTGCGAGTCTCGAGGACCGCGCCTGGAGCGTACGACGAGAGAGGCGCCGCGCCCTCGTAGCTGTAGAAACTGTCATCAGGGGACTGGGCAAGAGCCGGCTGCGCGAGTGCTGCCGGTGCACCGACGCCTGTCAGTGCAACCGCGAGTACTCCGACGGCTGTGCGAGATAAGACCCTTGACGACATACTCGTCCTCCACATTGGTGTGCCACGCCCCACCCTGAGATCGCGGTGTGACGACCACCATATATTACTCGCGGGTAATGTGGGGATCGGTCAGATCGGGCGCAGGCCCGAGGTCTCGGCGTAGGAAGATTTCGGAGGGCTCGCCTGGGAGTAACAGAACTCCCGCGTCGCTGTATCCCATTGCGCGATAGAAGTTCTGGGCTGATTCGTCGGCGAGTGTGGAGGTGAGGACCTGCGAGTGTCCCGCGCGGCTCATGCGTTTTTCCCAATCTGTGACCAAAGCGCGCCCGATGCCTTGGCCGCGGTTCGAAGACAGCACGGTCAGCATGTTCATGAACGGAATCTCGTCCCAGAACAAGCCCCAGCGCAGCCATCCGATTGGTTTCCCGCTGTCCTCGGCGACGAGTATCCGGCCGCGTTGGATCACTGACGCGAGTTCCTCGGCTGCGATGTGTGAGTCGTGCTCACGTAAGAACGGCAAGTCTGTCTGCGCTGCGACGCGAATGTTCACCACAGAAGTCAGTATCGCCGTTCACTCGGAGTTGATGGCGTTCGGCTTGGACAGGTAGACGACTCCGGGGATGTGGCTGGGGTCCGGCGGCAATTGGGAGTAGCCCGCTCGGGTGTACACGCGAATGTTCCGCACGCTCTTGCTTCCGGTGAACAGCTCGAAACTTGTGGTGTGCTCCGGAGCGTTCTGTTCCACGTGCTGCAAGAGGCGTCGGCCGAGGCGGTTGCCCGCCAAGTCCGGTGCCACTCTATGACTATCTCGTTCAATTTCAGTCTTCGTTATCGACTTGTTCTTCACGAGGGAGATCGGACGCTTTAGGTGCGGCGGGGACCCATTCCCGGAGTGGTTGAACGACTTCGGAATAGAACACCTCGGCTGAACTCGTGACGCTGCTGATGAAACTTGCAGCAGTGCCCGCACGCTTGCTGCCGAGGGGGAAGGACTGTGTCAGCACGAATGAAGTGAGTTGACCGCCTTGCCCGTCCGTCAGTAGACGCGGTGTTGCTCGGGCCGATGTAAGAATCTCGCATGTCGACGCGGCAGGACCGGTGAACAACGCTTCGACCAACAAGTCCTCGGGTGCATTTTTCAATTGACGCAAAGCCCAAGTAACCCGTTTTCCTGCGGTACCTTCGTCAGGAGCGGAAACCGTTGTACTGCAGCTCACTTTGTTGGTTCTCAAATCAGCGGTAACCCGTAACTCTCCGGCTGCGTCGGGGATCCGGAGGGTGGCGCTGAAGGTGCCGTCGTTCGCCAATTCGTTGACCGTCAGCGCGGTACGCGCTTCCGCGTCGTTGACTACCCGGCGGGGCAACACATGTTTGACGATGACACCGAGATCAGCTGTGAATCGCAGCGCAAGATTTCGTGCGAGCGCGATCCACGACTGAGCGACCGCCGCTGCCTTCGGATCTCCAGGACGTAGAGTCCCGGCGCTGACGGAATCGCGTATCGATACCCAGTGACGACCCATGTCAACGAACTCCTCGGCCCCTGACTTGGGATGTTCGATGTACCGGAGAAATTCGCTGAGAATCCAACCTTGCAGAGGATTGTCGATTCCGCCGTGCGAGAGCACCATCCGGGCCTCGTGGATGACTTCTGCCCAAGACAGATGCCGCAGCGCAACTTTGGTGAGCTTGCGCTTGTCCACCTCGACGGGTAATTCGCCGGCGCCGGCAGGCAAGTCGTTGGACAGGCTGATCACGACGTCGTACTTGTTCTTCTTGGCGACGTCGAGATAGTTTTCGAGCTGCTCTCGGGTATGGGTGCCTGCTCCAGTCTTTGCTTCGAGCAAGCCGGTCCAGAGCCGGCTTCCGCGGGCGATGCGCCACACCGCATCCGGGATCACCCGAGATTCACCTTTGACGTAGGGAACTTCGACATAGCCCTCGAACGAGCCGGCCGGTGCGCCCACGCGGGACGAAACCGCCCGCGCAAACAATGGAACCGCTTGCATCGTGGAAACCAATGCCGACGTCGTGCGTCGTTCTTGTTCCTCGCCGGTTCCGACGCCGATCACCGAGAAGAGTCGTGCAGGTTGCCAGGTCTCGGACTCGGCGTGCTTGAATTCGGGTAGTGGAGCCTTCTTGGGCACGGGCTTCGCTGTACGAACCCCGCGCTGCCGTGCGGGCTTTGGTGGCGTCGTGGGTTCGGTGACTGGTGGATCGGATTCCGATATCGGTTGGGGTGTCTCCAGCTCAGGTGACGACGGCTCCTCGACGGGGGCATCCTCGCTCACGTCGACTCCGAAGTCTTCGGCGAGCCCGGCGAGTCCTGAAGCCCAACCTTGGCCGATGGCGCGAAGTTTCCACTTCCCGTTGCGCCGATAGACCTGACCGAAGACGAAGGCGGTTTCGGTGGATGCGTCGGCGGTGACGTATTCGGCGATAGGAGAGCCGCCGGAATCGACCAGTTGGAGCGCAAGTTTGCCGAGGTCTCCGAAAGAGCCGGAGTCGACGCTGCCTACCAACGCGATCGCATCGACCTGTTCGGGTACAGCAGCGAGGTGGACGAGGAGGCGCTCGTGCGGGCCGGATTCGGCTTCGCGGCGGCCGAGATAGCGAACCGAGCCGTCAGCAGATTCCTGTTGGTTGTAGAAGACGAAGTCCGCGTCGGACCTGACTTTTCCGTCGGCACCCAGAAGCAATGCCGAGGCATCGACACCGAATTCCGTATTGTCCCAGGTGATCACGATGTCGATCTGATCGAGTTCGTCGGGGAGCTCGATGTTCTGGCCTTTGGACAGAAACTGGTCTTCCACGACTTTCCCCCTCATCACTGTGCACAATCGGATTTCGCCTCTTGATTGTGCCGGGGTGGGTCGAGATTTGTGCGGTTTCGCACCCGCAGGGCAATTGTTCACCCGCAGGCTGAATTTGGCGCGCGGCTGAACAATTGGCGCGCGGCTGTGAATGCAGAGCGTTTCAATTCAGGCATAACAAACAAAACGCCCGCAACCAATTGGTCGCGGGCGTTTCGAGAAAGAACGTCAGACAGTTGCCGGAGTGTTCTCGTCCAACTTCGGATCTGCGTTCGCGATTCGCTTGTTGCGAATGAGGCTGCTGATGAAAGCAGCGCCGATCAAGAAGACACCGACCAGGCCGGTGATGATCTCGTTGATGTGAACGCCGATGGACACCATCAAGATGACGGCCAGAGCGCCGATGGCCCAGTGCGCACCGTGTTCGAGGTAGACGTAATCGGAGAGCGTGCCCTTGCGGACCAGGAAGACCGTGATGGAACGGACGAACATCGCGCCGACGAAGCCGAGGCCGAGGGCGATGATGATCGGGTCTGCAGTGATGGCGAATGCGCCGATGACGCCGTCGAAGGAGAAGGACGCGTCGAGGACTTCGAGGTAGAGGAACAGGAAGAAGCCGGCCTTGCCGGTTGCCTTCGCGAATTCGGTGGGACCACCGGACTTGGTGGTCTCCTCTTCTTCGCCTTCTTCCGGCAAGTTGAACAGTTCACCCAATCCGTTGACCGCGATGTAGGTGATCATGCCCAGAACGCCCGAGATCATGACGGTGGAGACCTTGTCGTCAGCGGCGAGGAAAGAACCACTGAGAACCAGGACGATGCCGGCTACGACGACGGAGAGCTGATCGAGCTTGCCGATGCGAGCGAGGGGCTTCTCCAGCCAGGACAGCCAGGTAATCTCACGCTCTTCGAAGATGAAGCCGAGGAAGAGCATCAGCAGGAACATGCCACCGAAGGCAGCGATCTGCGGGTGAGCGTCGGTGAGGATGGTTTCGTAGCTCGGCTCGCCGTTGGCGAAGTAAGCGGCGTCGTCGGCAGGCGGGTTGAGCGCGAGGTCGAGCGCAGCAACGGGTCCGAGCCCGGAAGCAGCCCAGACGATCACGAGCGGGAACACCAGACGCATACCGAAGACGGCGATGACAATGCCGATGGTAAGGAAGATCTTCTGCCAGAAGTCACTCATTCTTCGCAGAACGGTGGCATTGATGACGGCGTTGTCGAAGGAAAGCGAGATTTCCAGAATCGACAGGATGATGACGAGGAACAGTGCCTCGGGTCCGCCGTAGATGAACGCGACGATCATCGCGATGATGGAGATCGCGATGGATAAACCGAATATTCGCAGTACCACGGAGCGTGGCCCTTTCTCGTTGGTCAATGCAGAGTGGTTACTGCAAGCGGTCTCTCACCGCATCCGAACGTGAAAACGGGGAGGGTTCCACAGACTACTGCGGAACCTTCCCCGAGTCAGCTCGTCGAGAGCGAAGATCAGACGTTGACGCCGTAATCGCGCGCGATGCCGGACAGGCCGGATGCGTAACCCTGGCCGATTGCGCGGAACTTCCACTCTGCACCGTTGCGGTACAGCTCACCGAAGACCATGGCGGTTTCGGTGGAAGCGTCCTCGGAGAGGTCGTAGCGAGCGAGCTCGTTGCCGTTCGCCTTGTCGACGACGCGGATGTACGCGTTGCGAACCTGGCCGAAGGACTGCGAGCGAGCCTCTGCGTCGTAGATCGAGACGGGGAAGACAACGCTTTCGATCTCGGCGGGAACCGCTGCGAGGTTCACGTCGATCTGCTCGTCGTCGCCTTCGCCTTCGC
>NZ_LEKE01000111.1:0-57877 GCF_001029585.1 Rhodococcus sp. ARP2
ACCCCCACCCCCACGGGCCCACGGTTGGCATAGCAGGTCCCTTCCCGCGCATTACGAACAATCCGTTTTTTGGAGGACATAATGACACCCAGAAAGCCTGTTTCGGCAGGTCGCAAGCTCCGCAGGGAGCTCGACAAGACCCTCAGAGAGGCCTCGAAAGACGGCGAAAAGTGGGAATGGGACAGCCGAGAAGTGGCATTACTGGCCCTGATCGAGTCCCAGGCGGACACCATCGAGAAACTCGATCAGACCATCACCGAAGACGGATTGACCGCCACAGGCTCGACCGGACAGACCAGACTGCACCCCGCAGTGACCGAAGTCCGACTTGCCCGCTCCGCCCTGGCGAAGCTCCTCGCGCAGCTGCAGCTCCCCGAGGATGCAGCGGCCGGCGGATCCCAACTGTCGGCGAAATCCCGCCAACACCAGAAGGCCGCCGACTCACGGTGGAATCGGCAGCGCTGGCAAGCTAAGAAGTCGTGATGGCACGCGCAAAGTCTGTCGGCCCTCGCACCGGCACCGAGTATGCAAGGCTTCTTGCGCGGCGCTAGTCGCGGCACGTCAAGTATGACGACAAGCGTCCGGACTCACCCCGCGGATACGCTCGTCTCGTATCAGCGTTTACTCCTTAGCTTCGCAGCGAAGGCACTGACGACCAGGTCACCACCACTCGCGCCGCACTCGGGACAGCTAACCTCCCGGCGTGTCGGAGCTCGGGCCGGGCGTGCATCGATCCCTAGAAAGTCATTGCGAAAATCGCAAGTACAACCTATCGTGACTACATGCTCTCCAATGATGTGTCCGCACGCGTGCGTGAACTGATTGCACGGAGCAATCTGTCAGATGCTGACTTTGCAAGTCGGGTCGGCTTGGACGGCCCGAAACTCTCAAAGTCTTTGTCCGGCGATCGCAGGTTCACGTCTGTCAATTTGGCCAGGATTGCCCAGTTCACCAACACAACTGTCGATTGGATCCTCGGTCGTGATGACGAATCGCCTGCACTGGCGGCTCGCCACGATTCCGGCGGCGTTACCTCCGAGGAAGAAACCCAGGTCGCAATCGAGAAGGCGACAGAGTGGGCGAAAGTTCGCGCTGACCTGAAACGACTGGGCTACCCGCAATCGGAATGCGCGTTTCAGTCTGAGAGCCGAGGCAGGAGCTATATCACCGATGGTGAGAAGCTGGCAGCGGACGCTGTCTCATACCTCAGATCGAAGAACATTGACCACACCAGCGATCGGAACCTAATCGACATCGTCGAGGATTGGTTCGGCGTAGATATCGCAGTTGTCCCGGCAGGCTCCAAGTTTGAAGGTTTGACATGGAGGGACGGTTCATGCCGTCTGATAGTTATTGGAACCTCGAGCGTTCCAGGTCGACGACGCTTCACACTTGCACATGAGCTTGCGCACCTACTGGCCGAGGACAATCAGAAGCTGACCTTGGACAAGGTGGGGGGCGAGCGTGACTCCTCCGAGATTCGGGCCAATACTTTCGCCGCTTGTTTCCTCATGCCGGAAAAGGTCATTAGGGAGAAGCTCGCTAACGAATCGGTGGATAAGGACCAGTTTGCTGCGCTGTCATGCGAGATGTTCGTGACACCCACGACACTGGCGTGGCGATTGTTCAATCTCAAATTGATCGATGGTCAAAAGCGCCGAAATTTGTCCCAGCTGACCGCGATGGAGGCCGCAGTCATCGCCGGACAAACCGCCGAGTTTTCCTCCTGGATCAAGAATAGTTTGACACCCAGGCTTCCGAGGAAACTTGTCGAAGACGCAGGTCGGGCCTACTTGGACGGGCGGACCACACTCAGGCCGTTTGCGAATCTAGTTGGTGTCGACACAAAGGAGCTTCGCTCCGCTCTCGAAGCGGAGAGAAGTGAGCTCGACATGGAGATGGACAACGAGAAAGTCACTGTCCTCGCGTGAGTCAGTGTTGGTTTCCGGACAACACGGTGCTATGCAACTTCGGTGCCGTTGGGCAACTCGAACTCCTTGAGAAGATCCTTGACACCCGTGGCCGATGGACAGAAGCAGTGGAATACGAGGCACAGCAGTCGAGTAGATATCTGCCGGCACTTGGCGGCTCTGGGCTCTCATTCATGGGCGATTCCATCGCCATCGAAGAAGTGTCGGACATCGAGCGGGTTTCGCACTTGAGACGAGCAGTGTTCGGCGGCACTGATGCGAACCCACTCCAGCACCTCGGTGAGGCGGAAACGTGCTTCCTCATTTTGAACCGAGATCAGTACGCTGGATCGAGATGGATCACTGACGATCGGGATGCGCTCGAATTCGCGAAGGCAAATGGCATCCTGACGTGGGAATCATGGCATCTCATGAGCGAAGGCGTGGCAAACTGCTACGTCGACGAACATGAGGCGTTTGATCTGCTCGGTGACATGCGAGCGAAAGGCCGGGGGCTGTGGATTCCCCCTCGCCCGGTAGATCTACGTCGGTGATTGCAGTGAAAATTCCCCAATCGCCTTTGCTGGCAAAGGTTGATTTCCTGTCGATTCAGCCCCATCTCGACCTACCTTCGAGTTCAATTAACTCGGCCGCATCGACGGAGCGCCCGATACAGGTTCGCTGAATAAAGCCTTGGGGCGAGTAAGTAGCCACTACAAGTCTGGATGAGTACCTTTTCCCAGACGCTTCGTTCAATACAATCAAGACCATATTGCCGATCACAGTGCAGAATTGGAGAGTAACGTCATGGATTTTGCGACATGGATCCCAGTATTCACAGCCCTGATCGGCGGTTTAGCTGCTGGAGTGATCGCTTATTTCACTAACCGTCAAACCTCGCGCGATGTGAGAACAAATCTTCGAACGGATGCCGAGTTGATGCAATTGCTTCCCGAGGGAAACCTGGGACGCGCTGCTCTGAATGACCATATAAACAATAGAATCACAGCCTTATGTCAGTATGAATCCAATGCTCGTAGAGACTTCGGCAAGTTTATTGCCGGAATGTTCTTCGTAATCGTGGGTGCACTCTTCGCCATGCCAATTGTTTACAACGATGGAGGATGGACCTGGATGTTCGCTCTACCGGCTGCGATGTTCGTCATCGTGGGCGTTATCGGCGGCACGCCTGGTTTGCGAAAAACAGTCCGAGAGCAGCCAACGCCTACGTCCTAGCAGAAATATGATTGCTGTTCTCATCGTCATTGGGGTGACGTTCAGGCGAGCGCGCTTCGGATCTGCGAACAAGGCCAGAGCTCCGCGCACGCGACGCACGGGACGTCTCGCTCCTCACTGGCAGTTGTGTGCTCACGCAGAATGCCAAGGTTCACCCTGACGACTCCCTCGTACCCTGGACCCTTCTTTGCGAGGTCATTGGCGCGCTCGCGAACACCCTCCCGAACGTACTCATAGGGACCGTCGATGTTGTAATGAGCCATAGGCGGCAGGATACCGACACGGCAGTGACGCGCGTACAGACCCGGTGCCAGCGCGTTCAACCGTGGTCATTTGACCACGGTTGAACAGCAAGTCTGGAGCTCACTGATGACTCCCAGACTCGAAACGCCGTCCGTATTCAGCGCCCACCGGGACGGTATCGACAAGCATTGGATTTCTCCGATACAGCGCGATAAAGCCCGATAAATCGGCATTTCTGAACCAACTGTGACGGTATTCGTCACGGTTGGCGCACCTGAGGTAAGTACTACTGACCCCAGGTCGTCGTCTGCCGAGCTGGTGTGAGCCAGACTCACAGCGGATGATCATCGGTGTTCAACACTGATCAGGTCCGGCGCTCTGGCTGGTGTCGATACTGCCGACCCCAGACCTGATCATTGTTAGACACCCATCAGGTACGCGAAACGACGCAGGGTTGTACGACTGGTATGAATTGCCAATGGGATTGACGCTTGTAATCATCGGCTCGGGTCTCCAATTTCTCGCCCTCGCCTTCACTCTGTCCCAGATCATGGGCGTGATAGGCATCCGCCGCACCTTGATCCAAACAGTGGCCGACGGATATCGACGCCTCCGTGGCACGCGATCCGCGGAGGTGCATGTTGTGGCAGCGCGTGCGTATGGACACGGCACGGACCATGCGAAGGTCATCGTCGCGGGGGAAACCGATATTGACCGGCTGAACCGAGTCGTCAATGGTCTCGAAAGCAGGGTCTCTGATATGGACGCTCGAATCGTTGACCTCGGCATCCGAACAAAGTGGGAGCTCGATGATCGTTTGTCCCAACTGCAGATCGACAGGCGCAAACAGGCTGAGAAAGACGCGACATTGGCATGGTGGGGCGTCGTCTGCGTCGGATTGGGAATCGTTTTCCAGGTAATCGGCTCCGTACTTCAGTGATCAACAGATACCGGACCGTATTTCAACTACGCTCAGCCTGAGAATGGGGTATGCCAGACAGACCCCATCCGCGACCTGCCCTCATCAGCAATGAGGGCAGCCGTCTATCGGGCGGACACCAGATGCAAGGGTGTCCGTACTACTTACACCCTTTTCCGAGCCTCCTCGGGAAACTTCCCGGCGCCGGGAAATTCTCCCGGCCCGAAACTTTGCCCGATCCCGCAAAGTTTCGGGCTCTCGGAAGACTTTCGCCGCGTCGCGAAATTTTTTCGGTGACCGCCGATGAACCCTCGCCAACGCTTCCCAACCCCGGGAAGCGATACGGGATCCCGTAAAAGATTACCGGCCCCGGGGACCTTCTTAGGCGGCCGCATGGAAAGGGTGTACACGCACTGGACACCCTTTTTCCTGGAGCCACGAAAAAGGGTCGTAATCAGATAACTACCCTCGACCTGATCGGTGTTGAACACCGATCAGGTGTCTGCCCGTTGGGCGCCAGGAAACTGGGGTGTGTCTGACATGCCCCATCGGCCGGCCACTTCCTGGCACTGGGAAGTGGGCACGCAGCCTTCCGCCCGCCCAGTGGTACTCACTTCTGAGTACCCCTCTCCTTGGCGATGTCACAGCGATGTCACTAAAGGGTTGAATTCGGCCCGGATCACTACGTACTGCAACGGACCATATCCGCACTTCGACGGCATGATCGCAAACGTGCGCGGACTAGTGAAACCGGGTCAGGCCGACTTCCCAAGCTGAATACGCGGGTTCGATTCCCGTCATCGGCTCCACAGATTCTCCGCAGTTCAGAGTCCTTTTTGGGGCAGACGAACTTCGCTTGTTTGGGTCCCAAATCCTGTGACAGGTACACGGCAGGTACACAACCTCCTCCATTCAGTGATCAGTTAACGAGTATCCAACGCAAATGGGGGTGCTAGAGGACCGGATCTCGGAATTCTGCAGTTCATCGATGCCGTCCGACTGGTCGTGCCCCGGCCTAAATCGGTGTCCATTGCGCGCACTGTCAGGAGAGTGCTGTCGACCTCGAAGCCGATGGTCGCCGGTACCTCGGTTCGTTTGCCGTCCATCAGTGATTCGAGCGCGACTACCAACCGATGGGGTTGGAAACTGTCTCTGCTCGGGCACCGCGCGCTTATCAGTTTTTAAAACCGATCTGCCGTAGCGCACCCGGACACCGGGGACCACAACTCACGCAAGAATGCAGGTCTTCTCACAATCACAACTGTGAAAATACCCAAGTCCGTCAAAAATCACCTTCGAAAAGCATCAAGTACGTATTCTTCCTCAGTACCGGACAGCCCTAACCGTAAGCCCCAATGCACGACCATCGGTCTGCACATTAAAAACCCTCACCAACCTACATCTTGTGCATGCTCGGATCATCCGTGGATCGACTCATACACTCCGGATCCGGAAGAGCCGGATAAATCTCGAAGAAATACCCCAGTTTGGAGGACTGTCACATTAGCGCCACGCTACCTTCCCGAAGATCTTAAAAAACCGGCAGGTTGGCCCCAATTCGATAGAAGGCCGTAGGTGTCCAGAGTCGAAACCTTATTACTCGCAAGCATTGCAGCGTCTTCCCTGGTTATGACGTTCGGAGCTACGGCTTCTCACGCAACTCCCAAACCGGGCAACTTAGGTGGAGGCAATTTTGGTGGACCTTGGTTGGTGGACTAAAACTCCTCGAACGGCCTCGGATATCAGGACAGTCACCTCATTCGGTCCAGGCTCGCCCGCTTACATTGCAGGTCCCAATTTCGATAGCATGGCCTCTGCCCTGTATGCAGTAGCGAATGCTGCCGGGTTCTAGGCGGAGAGAGGAGGTGAATTTGAAATGAATAGCGTTCTCTTTGCTATCGTCAACGTGATCGTGGCGATGGCGAACGGTTCCACGATCCCCTTCTCATTAGAAGGCGCAGGGCCACTAACCGCCCCCGACTTGTAGGAAGATCGGCCGACCGCATGTGAATGACAGTTTCAGCTCTGCCTGAAACCTGCATATCAGCAGATGCGTGGATCGTGCGGTGGTCACAAACACAATCTCCCCTACCTGTCCGGGAAGGGGAGATTGTGTTTGACAGGTCCCATGCCACGGTGAGGCAGCTACCGATCTCGGACGCGAGCGGGAGCTGTCTCCGATGTTGACCACGATGGACCTGTACCTAGTTGGCACAGAACCTAGTTGGCACAGACCACTTTAAGTCGTCGACCAGGTAGCCGGTGGAAGCGCTTCGGTCTTCGGCCTGATCACGGGCGGCCGCACTATTTGGTGAGAATCGGTCGGTCGCCTCTTGAAATGTAATTGGCGAATCGCTCAATTCCTGCTTGTGAGAAGCTCCCTCGGCCTGCGCGTTTCAGTGCGGCTTCGACGAATGGGAGCGGTTTCCTGCGGTATGTGCGGTAGATGCTGTCGAGTACTGGTTGCAGTGCCCGGCGTGCGAGGTCTGCTGTTTCCGGGTCTGAACCCCCGAACTTCACTGTCACATTCGGCATTGATACCCCTGTTGGTCGAGTGTCCGATTCCCTGGCCGGAAGCGTACGTATCGGGATCGCGAATCAGTACAGAAACACCAAAACGAGGCGCTAAGTCCCTACTTGCGGTGGATGCGATTCCGTCTTTGGGTTGACGAAAAACAGCCCGACCGCGGCGTGCGGTCCGGCTTCTGTTCTACGACTCCGGGTTACGCCCCGAAGCCGAGGCCGCGGGTTTCGTCTGTTCACGTTGGGTGGCGAATTGCCGATGCTGACGGGTGTTTCGGTCAACCCCGTCCCGTGGTCGACCACCTAGATCGGCGGTTCCACGGTTCCGCAGAAGCTCAATGCCTGTGCGCAGCGCCCCCGGGATCTGGAAGTCGTAGCTGGTCTGCATCCAAGCTGTTCCATCAGCCTCTGCGATGAATATCCCGATGGGTAGCGCTCGGAGACCCAAGGCATCGGTGCCAGATTCCGCGATCTCATTGCCAACATGCCCCACGACGTTCTATGGTTCATTACATGAGTAATGAACCAGTGAACACCGGGCGTCGATCATCGTGATCGACGACGGACGACCACTGTTCCAGCAGATCGCCGAGCAGATCGAAGGCTCGATCATCGACGGCTCACTGCCGGAAGACGGGCAGGTGCCCTCAACCAACGAACTGGCGGCGTTCCACCGAATCAATCCGGCGACGGCAGCCAAGGGCCTCAATCAACTCGTAGGCGAGGGGCTCCTCTACAAGAAACGGGGAATCGGAATGTTCGTCACCGTCGGCGCCCGCGACGCACTCAGGTTCAGACGACGAGAAGCGTTCGCGCGCCAATACATCGAGCCGTTGGTCATGGAGGCCGACCGCCTTCAGATTTCCCTCGACGAACTCAAATCCATGCTGGACGACAGGAAGGCGGACCGATGAACTCAAGCACGACAACGACCAAGTCGCACGTCAGGCGTTTCGACGAAACTGAACTCGTCGCCTCGATGCGAGCAGTGAACAGAAGCTACGGGGACGTCGATGCGCTCTCGGACGTCTCGTTCGAGATCGGCCAGAACAAAATCTACGGCCTGCTCGGACGTAACGGCGCAGGCAAGACCACGATCATGCAGATACTGACCGGACAGGACCTGCACACCAGCGGCGACGTCGAGGTATTCGGCGCTGCCCCTTTCGAAAATGCCGACGTCCTGGCGAACGTGTGCTTCGTCAAGGAAAGCCAGACGTACCCCGAGGACCTCAAGGTCAAGCATGTACTCGTCGCCGCCGGCCATCTGCTCCCGAATTGGGACCACGCGTTCGCCGAGACACTGCTCGACGATTTCCAACTTCCACTGTGCCGCAAGGTGAAGAAGCTCTCGCGCGGCATGCGGTCAGCGTTGGGAGTGATCATCGGACTTGCCTCCCGTGCACCGCTCACGCTCTTCGACGAGCCGTATCTCGGCCTCGATGCCGTTGCACGCCAACTCTTCTACGATCGCCTGCTTGCAGATTATGCCGAACATCCTCGCACTGTAGTGCTTTCGACTCACCTTATCGACGAGGTAGCCAATCTGCTCGAGCACGTGATCGTCGTAGACAGCGGCCGGATTGTCGTCGACGAGGACGCAGACGCACTGCGAGGTCCCGCCGTAGTGGTATCCGGCCCCCTTGATGCGGTGGATGCTGTTGCCGCGTCCGGCAGGGTCCTGCGCCGGGAGACACTAGGCTCCCACAGCCGAATCATGTTGCAGGCCGATGTGACCGAGACCGAGCGAATCCGACTGCGGGAGGCCGGAGTCCAAGTGGAACCGGCATCTTTGCAGGAACTTGTCATCGCGACTTCGACGCAGCGCAAGGAGATCACCGCATGAGCATCGCAACGACAGCGCCACGGACGGTCCCGAAGGCGCCCACCCGGTCCAGGATCGGTTCCGTCCTCCAACTGCACACGGTCGCGTGGCCGTTGCTGATCGCCTGGCCGGTGGGCATCCTTTTGATCTCTTTCCTCGTCAGCTTCACCATCTACGCGATCGTCCGGAACGATGAGGGTGAGGGATTCACCGGCAGTGTGTTCTCCGTTTACGGTTTCGTGCTGGCGTTCTACCTCCAGTCGATGACCCAGACGTTCCCGTTTGCACTCGGACTCAGCGTGACTCGCCGCGAGTTCTTCACTGCCACCACGATAATGGCGTTGGCACAGTCCGCAATCTTCGCAATCGCCCTACAACTGCTGTCAGTGGTGGAGTCCGCCACCAACGGCTGGGGCGTGCACATGCGCATGTTCGGCATCGCACGCTATTTCACCGACAGCGCAGCCGTTCAGTTGCTCGCGCTGTTCGCGACGCTGCTGCTGACCAGTTCGATCGCAATGCTGACAGGTGCGATCTACCAGCGATGGAGGACCACCGGTCTGCTCGCCTCTCTCACCGGTCTCTTCGGTGTGCTCGGCCTGTCAGCGATCGTAATCACCTGGGCCAACTGGTGGCCGGCGATCGGTTCGTGGTTTGCCGATACTTCCCGAGTGGTGCCGATGGCACTACTTCCATTGGCCCTGGCCATCGCCTGCATAGCCGGAGCCTGGGTCACTTTACGTCGAGCAACGCCCTGACCGAGTAATCATGTGCGACGCCAGATGTCGCACCGTCTCCGAGTGCCCCTCGGATCGACACCGTCCAGGCAGTTCGACCCCCTCCCTATGGCAGGAAGGGGGTCGAACTTCGCAACAGTACGCGACTCGCTCCCGATTGGATGGCCCTCGCTACTGCCGAGCCACTCGCTCGACAAAACTCGAAGCACGCAGCACCAGTTCATCTTTCCGGTCCCGGCGCGCAGCGGCGGCATCGTAGCCGGCATACGGGAGCGGGGGGTCGTTACGAACATTGGCCGAGCACTGGAAGTCTCGGCAGATCAGTGTTCCGACTGTGCTGCCGCGTCGACCAGCTGGCCCGGCCAACTTGGCGCCGTAGAAGACGACCTCGTTGGGAAGGCGCGTGTCACGGCACCAGGAACACTGGGCACGCGACCGCGGAGTGGCTTGCGCTTGAACGAGCAAGACTCCGATGATCTCCCCGTCGAGTGTCGGGACGATCGCGTAGGCGCGTCGGCCCATTTTGGGATCTCGCCAGCCCAGATAGTCGAGAGCGTCGAAGTCGATGGTGTCGAAGCCATCCGGCAACGTGAGATCAGTCTTCTCCTTACGGCTCGCGTTGACGAGGCTGGAACGAACAGATGTATCGGTCAAAATGATCATGGGTGTATGCCAATCGTGGATCGGTGAAGGTGGGTACAGCTCATGGCCCGACCAGCACCTAGTGCTGTCGGGTCCGAAATGCGCTATCTGCTGCCGGCGAAGACGACGCCGACAACCCCCTCACGCCCATGGGGCATCACGATGTCCACACCCCGATGGTAGCCACAGGTCCTCGACACGGGCCACTCGATTTAGCATCGAGCTTTCACACGGATCTGTCCGAGCCACAAATGTTCAGTACGTCGGGAGCGTCGTGTCGATCTGCTGCGCCCAGGCGATAACGCCTCCCTGCAAGTGCATTGCATCCGAGAATCCTGCGTTCTTGAGCAACGCCAGAACTTCAGCTGACCGGACGCCGGTCTTGCAATGCAACACGATTGGACGGTTTTGCGGAAGGTCGGCCAGAGCTTGACCGGACAGGAATCTATCCTTCGGTATCAATGTGGCTCCCTCGATCCGCACGATGTCCCACTCGACCGGCTCGCGGACGTCGATCAATTCGATGTCCCCACCACCATCCATCAACTTCTTGAGTTCGTGCACGGTTATCGTGGATCCCACTGCTGCGCTTTGTGTTTCCTCCGACACCGTGCCACAGAACTGTACGTAGTCGACGAGTTCGGTGATCGGCTCTCGGCTCGGGTTGCGACACAAGGCAATTGTCCGGTAACTCAGTTCCAGAGCGTCGTACACCACAAGTCGGCCCAGCAAAGAGTCACCCATACCTGTGATGAGTTTGACAGCTTCCGTCACCATGATCGAACCGATCGATGCACAGAGGACGCCAAGAACTCCGCCTTCGGAACACGACGGCACCATTCCAGGCGGCGGCGGCTTCGGGTACAGGTCACGATAGTTCAGACCACGGCCGTCTGGCGCATCCTCCCAGAAAACCGAAACCTGCCCCTGGAAACGATAAATCGAACCCCACACGTACGGTTTGTGCGCCAGCACCGCCGCGTCGTTGACCAGGTACCGCGTGGCGAAATTGTCTGTGCCGTCGACGATCAGGTCGTAACCGGCGAACAGTTCCACAGCGTTCTCAGGTTCCAGCCGAAACGTATGTAATTTGACGACGATTCCGGAGTTGATCTCGGCGATCGAATCTCTCGCACTCTCGGCCTTGGGCCGACCCACGTCGGATTCTCCGTGGATGATCTGCCGCTGCAAATTCGAAAGATCGACGTCGTCGAACTCGACAATTCCCAGCGTACCTACGCCGGCTGCAGCGAGGTAAACCAAGGCCGGCGAACCGAGACCACCGGCACCGACCACCAACACCTTGGCATTCTTCAGTCGGCGCTGACCTTCAACGCCAAGATCAGGGATGATGAGATGGCGACTGTAGCGCGCGATCTCCTCCGTGGTCAGTGTCGCGGCCGGTTCGACCAGCGGCGGCAAGGAATGCGGCAGAGTCATGCCCGTTCTCCCTACATCGTTTGCGATACCACGCAACTCTCCCGGCAAGACACAGAGATCAGCTATTGCGCCTGTATGGCGGATGACTATTAGACGCCTACTGACTTCATGTTTCCACAGCTACCGCGATGGCGTCACCGTTTCGATACTTTGATTTAGTGAACCAACTTCCAATAATTCGCCCGTCGGTAGCTGGTGAAAATCAAGTCCAAACTATTGATCACCCAAGATGCAAGATATACGCTTACGGTGATTGCAATTGATTCCGATACGTGAAAACAACCACGGAAAATGGAGTGCAACCGTGATCGATGTCGACGCTCGCCGTGCAGAAGTCGCAGAACTTGTCCAGAGGCGTTGGGGAACTCTCCTGACAGAGATCAGCAGCACGATAGTCGAGCGAGATGATGCGAGAAAGCCTCCACCTGCAGATTTGATGGCTGCAACCGGACAGACGGGACTACAGGCGTTGTCACTGCCACCCGAGGTTGGCGGGGAGGGTGTCGACGCGTTGACCTGGGGAATGGTCCTGGAGCAAATCGGCTACTTCTGCAAAGATTCTGCACTTCCGTTGATCATCAATCATCAAGTCGATATCGCACGTCTCATTTGCGAGTCAGGACGCAACGATTTGATCGAAAGGTATGCGCGTCCTGTCGCCGAGGGCCACTGCGGCGCCGGAATCGCATACACGGAGAATGCCGATGCCTTCTCATTTCGAACTGTGCTCCACCAAAAGGAGGACGGATACCTACTTAATGGCTACAAGTCGTATATAACCGGCGGCCAGATGAGTGACTATTTCTTGACTTACGCACTGGACCAAACCGGAGATATGCTGGCGTGCCTGGTACAAAGCGATGATCCAGGTGTCACCGTTACCCCAGCTGTTCCGATGGGAATGAAGACAGCGGGTGCTTCCTCCATCTCCTTTGACAATGTCATGCTTCCGACCGAGCGAATTCTCGAAGCGAGCGACGGGCTGACACACGCCCAGCGGTTCCTCGGAAATCAACGGCTGTGGATCGCCTGTGCGCCCCTAGGTCGAGCACAAGCAGTGCTGGACGAGTGCGCAGTGCAATTAGCGGGAACGACTCGCTATGGAGAACCGGTTACGGACTTGAAGAACGTGCAGGCGTCGCTGGGTCGGATGTACATAGCAATCGAGTCAGCCCGCGCCATGCTCTATCAAGCGCTGATCCGCGTTTCAGAGGGCAACACCGAGCCGGTTTTCGATCCGATGGTCTCAGCCGCCAAAGTCTTTGCCGTCGAGCAAATCCGATTCGTACTCGAACGCGCGCTCGGAATCCTCGGCGGCTTCGCGTTTTACGAATCGCCTCATCTCGGCAGATACATGCGTGATTTCGCTGGTCTGTCTCTGGCAGCCGGCACACAGGATATCTTGGAAGTCAACCTCGGCGCGGGGGTGGTGGCGCGCGCTGGTGGTATCCCAAACCTGTTCGCAGCCAACCACGGCCAGGCTTCTCCTGAGCCACGGGTGGGCGCAGACGTTGCATGACAACTCGCGCGCTCGGACTTCCAATCGGCAACTGCCACAGGAAACTCGGACCTGAGCAAGTCACTGGGAACGGAGAACAAAAGTGATATTCGAATTCAGCGGCATTCTGCAACGTGCGGCCTCGACTCGCACAGTGTCCATACCCGCGACCACTCTCGAGAGTGCACTGGCAGAGCTGACATCCCAAATGCCAGAGGTCAAGCGAATCCTCCTTGACAATCGAGGAAAACTGCGTCAAGCACACCGTATTGTCCTGAACGACAATCTCATCCAGGAACCAGAGGCGACCATGGCTCTGTGCTCGGATGATCGGGTCGCTTTCTACACCGCTGTGGCCGGCGGATAGAACCCGACGGGCAGGCGTTGTCCTCTCAATGTATGGCAGAGCGGGGTAGTTGTGGGTGAGGCAGTAGCAAACGACGGTTGGTGGGGTGTCCGCGCGGCTGATTGGGCGGAAGTCCAACAAAAAACGATCAGACCAGCGTCTCTAGCGGTGCTCGAGCAACTGAGACTGCGACCCGACGATCCGATCCTGGACATCGGTTGTGGCGAAGGTAATTTCAGCCACCTTGCCAGGGAGCGAGGTGCCAGGGTGACCGGGGTGGATGCTTGTCCGGAACTTGTCGAAATCGCGCAACAGAACACTCCGAGCGGGGACTTCCGCGTCGGCAACATGGAAAATCTCCCCTTCCCTGATAGCTCTTTCAGTAGTGTCACGGCCTTCAACAGCCTGCACTTTGCAGGTGATCCGATTCGCGCAATCGCAGAAGCGGTCAGGGTGATGCGCCCCGACGGCGCTATGGCTCTCGCGGCGTGGGGTCCACCGCACGAGTGCGACTCCATCACCTACCTGGTCGATCTCGGTGGACTGATGCCACCTCCTCTGTCGATCCCGCAGGTCGATTTCGACATGACAGATATCGAAACGCTCGGCGATCTCGTGGTCAGGGCCGGGTTAAGTCGCTCCAAAACTTATGTGGTGGAATGTCCTTGGGAGTATAGCGACATCGACACGGCCCTACGCGGATTGCTCTCGACGGGGCCAGCGGCGCAGGCGATCAACTACTCAGGGTTGGCCGAGGTCGTCGACACGATCACGGAATCGATTGCGCCATTTCGACGCGATGACGGGTCGTATCTTATGGAGAACACCTGTCACTATCTCTTCGCGCACTCCAAGCCCGGAGTTGGTTAAGCACCGAGACCGCTTCGAGCCGAGATCGACTCTTCTTCGCGGTGGAGTGCAGCGATCTGTCGAAGCCTACGAACATGCGTGCATGACAATCTCTCGAGCGCTCCGAGCACCTCCCAATGTGTGGCTGTACCGCAATGGACACAGATGGACAAACCTCACAATCCGCAGATTCAACGTGCCGATCATGCGACAATCGGACGGTGAACGAGACCGCGAGTGGAGTTTCGCACCCGTACCGATCGCGACTGTCGACCGTCGGCATCCTCTTCGCCGCCGGCCTGCTGTGGTCCACTCCCCTCTCCGCAGCCACGCCGACCGAAACCGGGCCGGCCAGGTGCGTACCATTCGGAACCGCCCAACTGCCACCCGGCGCACCCTCGGGAGGCGGACGAGTCGGGTTGGAAAACCTTCCGTTGTTCAACGGCACGGCCACCCCCTCTTCCATCGAGATTCGCACGCCAACAACCCAATTCAATCGATTCTGGGACTTTATACTGGTCGACCACGACTTACTCACTCGTCCGCGGGCGCCCGGCGAACCAACGACCGAGCCATGGCGTTTCGTACCGATGCCCGAATGCCTACGTGGACGACTGGTCGGGATATCACTGGACGACGACGAACTCGTCGCAGTCGACGACAACGGCTGGATTTACACGATGGACAACGCCTCCCAGGACCCGCTCGTGTGGAACTGGACTTCCGCGTGGGGTGCGCCCCTGTGGAGCGGCACAGGCCGACAACTTCCGGGAGACCGGCCGAACGGGTGGGCACTGAGCGTCTCGTCGCCTTGGGATAATCAAACTTTCACCGACATCGCAGGACGGATTCACTTCGTCGGACTCGCCAAGATGACGATGATCCCCACGCTGACCGCGGACGGCAGCCGAATAACCTACGCAGACCCGTGGCTGCCCAACGACGACAGCTACGAGATCGGCGGCCCGCTCGGCGGGCGATTCCAGGCGGACTCGCTGTCGGCGGCCGGATCAACCACTTTCGTGATGAACACGTACGGCGACATGTACACCCGCACATTTGATTTCGATTCTTCGGGATCGGACTCGATCTTCTTCCGCTACAGCTGGGAAGATCAGTCGGACAAGCCGTCGGCACCCAACCTCGTGGCCGAAACACTGGACCGCAGCACCGCCGCGATCCAACTTCCGGCACCGGACTGGGTGCACCAGCCCAAGATTCCCGGTGAAGTCACATCCGCGATCAGTGTGCACTCACTCGGCCCCGGCCCGAACCGACGGGAGTTGCGTGTCGAGGGCCGCCGCGGCGCCGAATCCGGTTTCTGGCACAAGGATCTCGTCGGGGATGCTTGGGAGTTCACGCCGACTGGCGCGTCCCTCCTCGGCACACTGATCGAAAACGCGCCGACAGACCGGTCGACGGATACCCTGTCCCCCGCTGCCCCCTGGCACTTGTCCACGACCTTGCCCGCCCGCGACGGCGCCATCGACGGTCAGACTCTGATCGACATCGGGTTTCCGTACTCTGTGGTGGATCCGCGCATGCTGGACGCGATCGGCCAGTACGCACAACCGTCCGGATACCGACTGGACGTGGACCATTTCGACCCGGTCGCCACCACCCGGACCGCGACCGTGACTGCACCGGATGGCACGGTTCTTCCGGTCGTCCTGCACACCGCCGACGGACTACGGATGACTCCCCGCGCATCCGGCCTCGATGCCGATCCGCGCCACCTCGTCGGGGCAATCGAGATCCCGTCGGACGCGTACGCGGATCGGGCATCGAACCCCGCTCTGAACGCGTTCGTGCAGGACTGGATGCGCGGAAACCACATTGCCGCGATCACGCTCAGCGCCACCGACCGTGACTTGGTGATCCGCTAGCCGAAACCAGCGTCGTCCACCGTGTCGCCTCGATTAGGCTCAGCAGATGGTCGACACCACACCCGACGTGCCGATATCACCCGTCGACGCTGCGAGCTTCCAGCTCGGTGTGGATGTCCAGCCGTACCTTGTCACGATTGCCGGTCTGCTCTCTCCGGGCGGCTTTGTCGACAGCGACGGTCGACCGGATCTAGCGCATCTTCACCGAACACTCGCCGCGCAGATCGCGCAGGAACCGTTGTTGCGGCAACGACCGATTATGCGGAATGGGTCATGGTGGTGGACGGAAAGCAACATAGAGGTCGACCTCCATGTCTCACTGGAGGAACGCGGCCCCACCGAACCCGACTTCGAAGCAGTTTGTGGTCGACTTGTGATGCAACCCCTTGACACCACCCGACCGTTGTGGCACATCGCATTGATTCCTGTAGCTCGAACTGGTCAGTGCGGCATCGTCATTCGAGTGCATCATGCGGTTCTCGACGGCGCCAGGGCCAGCGACCTTTTCGAGCGCTTGTTCGCCTCGCCTGATTCGAAAAAACCCGACCCAGGGGCGCCACCAACGGCGAAAACCGGCCACTCCCCCGAGCCACACATCCCCCAGAAGGCCAGTTCCCTGGACCTCCTCCGATTTCGAATCGGGACGTTCCTACATCGGCCGATCCGATCACGGGTACTGCTCGGCACAATCGGCACCACGAGATCCATCGCTTCCGTCAGCACCCGGACCGCTCCGGTCGTGCGCGGTGCGCAAAGTGCGGGAGGCACATTGAACGATGCCTACCTCGTTGCAGCGGGCACCGGACTGCGATTCATCCTCGAAGATCGTGGCGAGTCCATTCCGAAAACGATCGCCGTATCGGTCCCCGTCGCAGTCACAGCAATCGGAGACGCACGCAACGCCGTCGGATTCATGATCATCGACCTCCCACTTCAAGAAACAGACCTGGAACGTGCCGTCGCAATCGTCGCGAAGCAAACTGCGGCCGCAAAACCGTCCGCACGTGCGGCAGGAACAACATTTCGGTCGCCGCGTGTAGCCGGCATCTTCGACAAATTCGCGAAGCGACAGCACATGATCGGTGCAGTGGTGTCCAATGTTCACGGACCACGCGGTCCGCTCACGCTCGACGGGGCAGCGCTCGTCCAACTCTGGCCGCTCGGCCCGTTGGCGGGCAATGTTCGAATCGGCTTCACAGCAGCGTCCTACAACGACAAATTCTGGATCGGAATCCAGACCGATGCCGAGCATCTCCCTCCGGCAAGCAAGATCGCGCAAGCCGTAGAACGAGCTCTCGACGAAATAGCCAGCACCACAAGCTGACTGGCACTTCATCACACTCGTTCGAGGCGGATCGAACCGAGGCATCTGCGGATTCTTGAACCCAGGTGTCCTGATCCAGCAGGACTCGAGTGATCGCGTGATCACCGAACAGCCACGCCCCCCAGATGCTCCCGAAAATCTAGCCGAAGTTCAGTCGAAGAATCTGGCACTCAAGGTTGCAGAGTGCCAGATCGGTTGGTTATCATGTTCTCGCACAGTGAGTTCGGTCGCCGTCGAGGTGACGGTGGCCTTTCTTAGACGATACGGGAGGTGTGTTGCTGTGCTTCGTTTCGATCCCTTCACCGACATCGACGCGATCACCAAGTCCTTGCTTGCTACCGGAACCGGCAGCAACCGAAGTCCACGTTTCATGCCGATGGACCTCTACAAGATCGATGATCACTACGTCCTTCACGCCGATCTTCCCGGCGTCGACCCGGGATCGGTGGACGTACAGGTAGATGGCTCGACCCTGACCTTGACCGCGCACCGCAGTGCTCTCTCCGAAGATGGAGTGACGTGGCTGGCCAGTGAGCGTTTCACGGGAACGTATAGAAGGCAGCTGTCCATCAGTGAGGACATCGACTCCGAGCGGATCGTCGCCTCGTACGACAACGGCGTGTTGACCGTGAGCTTGCCGATCACAGAGAAGGCGAAACCGCGGCGGATCGAAATCGCGTCGGGGCCGCCGTCCAGCACTGCCAACTCCGAGGCAGAAACTCAGGGACAGATCGAAGCCTGACCTGAACGGCTTGGCACGAAATCGACTGTACAAGAACCTTTCATCCAGGAGGTCCACTATGCCCGCGCCAATCATGGCCCCCGCCGCAGCTCTGGCTGAACCGGTCGTCTGGAACGAAGATCCGCAGCGACAAAGGTGGTGGACGCGCATACTCGCGGCCGGCTCGCCGGAGAATTCATCCAACGACGAATTTCAACCCTGACAAGACCCGACCGCGATCGCCGAGTGCGTTCACCCGCAACTGAATTGAGGTCTTCCGTCCGTCTATTCGGGCGGACGGAAGGCCGTATTCAGTCGTCAAGCCCGGGCGAAGCCTGAGGATCGTTCCACGACGCAAGCCGAAGATTCACCAACCTCAGCTAGATGAAGAATCGCCCGAAATGGGCGGAGCGGGACGAAACACTCACACAACAAGGACGAAGCGCGCCGACACCGGCCACCCGTGACACGTACGGTTACAACGTATATACACATCGTATAGCCGGAATGTCCGGATTCATTGGGCCCACCGCAGTGTTTGATGCCAGAGAGCGACAACAGCCTGACGAATTTGGGAGCGCAGCATTTGTCATTGCCATCACAGCTTTGATTCGCGCTCGCCACTGTCATCGAGGATCAAGAACTCGATCTTCGCCCGCTCCCCGTCCGCATCGAAGTCGTTGTCGCGGTCTGAGACACGCGCGATCAGTTCCGTCAGTGCCACATGGATCGTCGTGTACAGAAATGCACGCGGGTCGGACACCCCCATCACGTCGTCAGTGTTCATCTGTACCTGCGCCGTAGCGGTGCGCCGGCCCAGAAACACACGTGGAAGCCGGATCCCGGTCGGATCGGTCACCACGGTGATGTCGCCACCAACGACAACAAACAGATCGAAGTCGTACTGCATCGCGATGCGCCTCAGCCGGTGTCTGAGCCGAGTCAACTCCTCGATGAAGTCGAGCGGCACCGACGGTCCACCGAACACTGTTCTGAACGTGACCCCGCGAGTCATCGATCTCCCCCTTTACGAATCATCCATTTCAGGATCGAGGGCCATACCCTCTGTGTCGCCCATGCCAAGTGCTCGGGCATATCGACCGGCATACCGCTCCAGTGCGACTGCTGAATCGGCCTCACCTGCCCATTGATCCGGAATCGCGGCGCCGTCACCCGTTGTTCGCGACACTCGCGCCTCGGAGAACTCGACAGCGGTCCGGGTGAAGGAACACCGCACAAAACTCGTGGCCGCCGAGAATCGTGAGCCGCCGAAAGTGCACTCCACGAAAGAGGTATCGGCGAACTGCGCACCAGGCAGGTCTGTGTCGTCGAATGCACATCGTTCGAACACAGTATTGGGCACGGAGCGGAGCCCGCGTGCTTTGGCTCCAGTGAAATCGCAATCGACCACCCTCGGTCCGAGCGCCAGACGCGAGAGCGTGGCACCCCGGAAACTGCACCGTTCGAATCGGCGATTGAAACGGGGCTGTCCGGTCAGTGCCACGAAATCGAAACGGCAGTCGAATAATTCGGATTCGAAGGCGGAGATCGCACCCCGAGCGAAACTCAGATCAATCCGTTCCAACGTGAGATACCGGATGTCCAATCCACCGCTACCCGCTGTCAGGCCACGCACATCGATCAGCCCGTCATCGGTCTCCGCCCATGGGGAGACGAGAGTGTGGGGCGGCTTGACGATCCGCGACTGATCGAGCAGCTGCGCCCGTAAATTGTCGACGCCCTCATCTGACCAACGTCGACGTAGGGAGGTGATCGCGGACCGGTTCACGGGCTCAATAGTATCGGCAAGATCCCCCGCGATTGGCCGTGGCTGCCCAAGAAGCGAACCGCCACGCATCAGCACTTCGGTAGGAATCACTTCTCGGAGCGCGCAAACAGCCGGACCGTGAAATACACGGCCCGGCTGCAGCGCTCACACGCACCACCTGGAACTCGGAGTTAACTCGGGTACTGGAACCGGTCGTATACGAATCTTTGACTCATCCCAGGATCAGTATCGAATTATCCACTCTCACAGATTGATTACGTCGCCCACAAAGATCTGGTCGGGATCGGCGATCTGTGGATTGATGTCCCACAGCTGCTGCCAGGTGAGACCTCGTTCTGCTGCGAGGCCGAACAATGTATCACCGGCCGCAACGACTACCTCTTCGCCAGACACTGGAGCCTTCGACTCCGGAATGCTCTCTACCGGTGCAGATTCGGCTGCCTCAGAGTAGACAACGGGAACTGGCGCCGGTTCCGGTGCGGATTCGGGTGCTACTTCCGGCGCGGGCGCGGGTGCGGGTGCTGGTGCTGGTGCTGGTGCTGGTGCGGGCACGATACTCGACCCGGTATCGCACGCCCCGATCGAACTCAGGAAGGACATGGGATCGACGGCGCCACCACTGTGAATGCGGAGGTGCAGATGTGGACCGGTGGAGCTACCGGTGTTACCCGTTGCCCCGATCTGGTCGCCTACCTCGACGTGCTGCCCCACACCGACCCAGGTTTCGGAGAGGTGGCCCATCTGAATCTGCTCGCCACTGTCCGCTTCCAACTGGATGTACGTTCCGTATCCACCCGGATCATTGGGTCCGGCAACAGAAATCGTGCCCGATGTCGGCGCGTGAAGCGCGGTGCCGACGTTGACAGCGAAGTCGACTCCGTCATGTCCCGCGTGGTACCCCTGCGAAAGTGATCCGCTTACCGGCCACTCCCAACTGCAACTCGCCGACCAGCCCTGCGCACCGGCGGTACCTGCATTGACAACTGCTCCGGCCCCCACAAGGGCGCCCAGTCCTGCAGTTACGGCGATGAATCGTTTTGTGCTGGAAGGCTTGTGTTTTCTGTGCTTACTCATATTTTCCTTGACTGATGTGCTCGGAGCCGGCGCAGGCTCTACCGCCAGACAGCACTCAGTACGTGCTGAGCTACGCGGTGCATCGCACCGAGACTCCGTTGGAGTGAAATTTTCGGATTGCGCCATGGAGAGAAGTACGGTGACCACTCTCGAACGCGATTGCGCGCATAGACCCGCAGGTCTGTATCTCCTGGTGACAGCACAGGAGATACGGGTTCTACATCGAGGCAGTGCCTGAATCGATCGTTGATCGAGGACTACGAATGCCGGACCGAACTGAGGGCATTTCGTTCGAAGATCGACAGGGTGGGTGTCTACCCGGATGGTCGGAAATGGGGTGGAACATGGAGATCCTTGCGTTGCGGATGAGGAATCACCTCATACGCTGTCGCTTCACGACGCTCCACGCCACGGTTGAATTACCTGGGTACGTACCTGTTTTTGCGCTTTCGACCCGACCGGTCGATATCAGGCGCCACTTCATTCCACGGCATCTGGTGAAAAAATCAGTGCCTCACATCACTTCTGGAGACGATACCGCGCCTCGGTCACCCGGCACGTCAGCGTTACCGAGATGGGACATACAGCTGGCATTGCTGCTACACGCCGAACGGGAGACCAGTGCACGTTCCGGCATCGGAAACGCGCGCTGATCTCCCGTCAGGTCGATCTACTAGCTAGTGCATCTACGGTTTGAGCTACTTCTCTGCTGCGTGATGGGCCGCGATGTATCCGTAAACCAGCCCCTGGCCGATCGTCGCGCCGGCGCCTGGGTAGGTGTGACCGAATGCGTTGGCCGCAGTATTGCCGATCGCGTACAGGCCGTCGATGACGCTGCCGTCCTCACGAAGCACGCGTGCATTCTCGTCCGCCTGCACACCGCCGCAGGTGCCCAGGTCGCTGAGCGTCATCTTCACCGCATAGAGGGCGCTCTTGTCGAGCTGGCGCAGATTCGGGTTCGGAGACACTGTCGGGTCGCCGTAGTACCGATCGTATGCGCTGCCGCCGCGACCGAACTCCGCATCGCTACCTGCAGCAGCGGCCTCGTTGAACTTCTGGAAGGACTCGGCAAACGCATCCTCGGGGAGACCGACCTTGCGGGCGAGTTCGGCCGGACTGCTCGCCTGGTGCGCGATGCCGGACTCGAAGAATGCCTGCGGAAGGGGCTGACGGGGGAAGATACCGCCTGCGAACACGTAGCTGTTGCGGTACTCCTGGTCGAAAACAAACCACATCGACTCGGCCGGATCGCCAGCCTTTTCCCGTTCGAGCACGCGCTGGCCGAACGACATGTAGTCCGTCGCCTCGTTCACGAATCGACGACCGGTCTGGTCGACGATGAAAGAGCCGGGCAGCGCACGCTCTGCGAGCATCACCATCGGCGGGCGGCCCTTGATGCTTGCCACCGCGGGGAACCACCAGGACTGATCCATCGATCCGATACCTGCACCGAGCTCTTGTGCTGCCTCGATCGCTTCGCCGGTGTTGCCCTCTGCGCCCAGGCTCTCATGCTCACCGAGGCTCTCCGACTGGTACTTGTGGCGCCACTCCATGTTGTGGTCGAACCCGCCGGCTGCCAGGACGACACCGCGCCGAGCGGTCACCGTCACTTCACGTCCGTCTTGCACCACAACTGCACCCGTTACGCGGCCATCTTCGGTGATGAGCCGAACCAACGACGTTTCCGTCCACACCGGGATACCGGCCTGGACCACACCGGCGAACAGTCCGGCGGCGAGCGCCTGACCGCCCGCGATGTATTCACGCTTGAGGACGTACTTGCCGTAAACGCCTTGCGCCAGGCGGCGGATGATGCGGGGAAAAGCCTTGCTCGGCTTCTTCACCATCAGGTTCATCCACTTGTAATCCGCACCCGTCACCGGCATCGGCAGTCCGGCTTCCATCAAACCTGGGCGCAGGCGACCGCGTTCCGCTCCCAGTACCGACGCGTCGAACGGCAGGCACTCGCAGGTACGTCCGGCGGCGCTACCGCCCGGCAGTTCGGGGTGGTAATCGGAGTATTCCTTGGCCCAGAAGAACTTCATGGGCGTCGTGCGGTAGAGCATGTCGACAGTGGCCGCACCGTTGTCGACGAATGCTTCTCCTCGTTGGGCAGGGGCAGTATCACCGACCACCGAACGCACGTATGTCTTCGCTCGCTCAACGGTGTCGCCCGCACCGGCTTTCGCCAAGATCGGGTTGGCAGGCATCCAGAACGCCCCACCGGACCGCGCCGTCGAACCGCCGACGTACTGCGTCTTCTCCACGATCAGCGTGGACAAGCCGAGTTCGTTCGCGGTGAGAGCGGCAGCCATGCCGGTACCGGACCCGATCACCAATAGATCGACAACGATGTCCTTGGCTTGTGTCGCGGGGGGTGCCTGATTCTTAGCCATTGAACAAATCCCTTCACGTGGTTATCGACGTAGAACGCTAAGGCAGTCGCGGCGCAGAAGGTTCCGGATGCCCAGTCAGCGGGACATTGCGAGTGGATTGGCGAAAAACAGCTCCTGCCACGGTTCGGACGTTGTGGCCGTCTCAGCAGAACTACGCCTTGCCCTCGTCAACCTTTAGGCTGCTCTCGTGACGACAGACTCCGGCTTCGGCATCACTGACGAAGCGCTCGGCACCCTTGTCCGCGGGCACTACATCTTGTCCGACGGTGAGCGATTGGACGACGACTACTACAGCCTGACCTGCAACCTCGACGGGCGAGCCGTCGGATTTATCGCCCACTCACTCGAGCCTGACACCGTACGCGGCATGCTTCCCCGCCTACGCCACGTCGTCGACCAGCACCAGGCTCTTCATCGTCTGGCCGTCGAAGCGATTGTCAACGAATTCAGCGAAGAAGCTCCGTCACGAGGCGAAGTGATCGATGCACTGCGCGATTTGGTGCTCGAGTCCGTCGAGGTCTTTCCCGACAACTGCGATCCTCGTCTCGGACTATCTGCTGACGTTCCTCGGCACCGATGAAGAATAATCATCTACATGAAATGGAACACCCCTACAGAGACCGGCTGGTTCGTGAACCTTGCCGAAGGTGGTTCGGCCGTATCGATATTCGATCCGTCGGGGAGCGTCCAAGGCGAACTGATTCCCGCACCAGACGACGAATTAGTAAGCGTTTCCGGCGGGCGGAAGAGGAAATCGTCAACAGCCGAGCAGGATCGACCAAGGCTCACATTCCGCAAAGGCCGACCTGCATCACTTCGGTTGTCCGACGGAACGATCGGGACTCTGATCGACCAGAGACCCAAGGCCATGCGCCGCAAGAACAAGCTGTGCGAAGTCGATATCGCGGGCAGAAGATACCTCTTCGTTCATTCCTCGGGCCGAAAGGCAACAGCCCGGCGTGACGGAATCGTATTGGCACACATGGAACGTGGGCGATGGTCCGGTAGAAGTATCGTCACCAGAAGAACCCTCACGGCAACCGACGCCCTTGACGAATGTGTCCTGACACTGTTTCAGAAGGTAGTGACACCTGGACGTACCGGTGCCTTCGATCAGGTACTGACCGACCTCACCAACATATGACGTACGCCACATTCGGTGGATCTCAACCGCACTCGAGATACTAACTTTCAACTCTTAGGTCCACGGACATGCCCTGGACACAATGAGTTTCACATCTCGGATCGGAAGGCTGAAGCCAGATCATGGTCAATGTCGACGCTTTGAACACGCTCGCCCGACGATTGTCGCCGGGTGCGATGATCACAGATCCAGATCTACTCCAGTCCTATCGTCAGGACTGGAGTTTCGATCCCGCAGCCGGCACTCCGATCGCCGTCGTACGTGCTTCGACGACGGCAGATGTCCAGGAGACCTTGCGCTTCGCCAACAGTCACAATGTCCCGGTCATTCCACGGGGCGCCGGCACGAGCGTCGTCGGCGGATCCACCGCCGTCGACGGCGCTATCACCCTCAGCCTCGAGCGAATGAAATCTATTCGAGTGGACGTCTCGTCACGAACCGCGATCGTCGAACCAGGGGCAATCACCAATGACGTCAAGGCGGTTGCCGCGCGCGAAGGTTTGTACTATCCACCAGACCCGTCGTCTTATGAAATCTGTTCCATCGGCGGTAATGCCGCCACCAACGCAGGCGGACCGTGCTGCATAAAATACGGCGTCACCAGTGATTACATCCTGGGTATGACGGTTGTGCTGCCTGATGGATCCGTCGCCGAACTGGGCGGAAAACGGATCAAAGACACCCCAGGGCTTGCATTGACCAAGCTATTCGTCGGTAGTGAAGGAACGCTCGGTGTGATAACCGAACTGACGCTGCGACTCATCCCTCAGCCTCCGACTCCCCACACATTGGTGGCCTTCTTTCCACTCATGGCCGACGCAGTTGCCGCTGCCCGAGATATCACAAGTTCAATACGCCCTTCAGAACTCGAAATCCTCGACAACGCAGCGATCAAGGTGGCGGAAGAATTCCTCAACATGGAACTGGACACCGATGCCGGAGCACTCCTGATCGGGCGATCCGACGCCGGTAACGGCGCAGAGACAGAGATGAATTTGATGAGCACTCTCTGCGAAAAGCATCGAGCCACAGCTACATACGCTACCGACGACCCTCACGAAGGCGAACTGTTCATCCGCCCCCGCTATGCCGTTTACGAAGCCTTCGAGCAGAAAGGGGTGGTCATCGGCGACGACGTCGCGGTACCCATCGACAGACTCCCCGAGCTCACCGACGGTATAGCCGACATCGCGAAGCGCTACAGCACCACCATCGTCAGCTACACCCACGCAGCCGACGAGCTCACGCACCCAGTCCTCAACTACCCCATCGGAGACGTGGCCGCCGCTGAATCCGCCTCCGCGGCGCGACAAGAAATCTATCAACTCGTGAGCACTCTGGGCGGATTCGCAGCAACAGAATATGGTGTAGGACAAGATAAACGAGATCGCTTGTCGAACTCGCTCGATCCCGTCGTCAGCAAACTGAACAGGACCATCAAGAACGCTGTCGACCCCAACAACATCTTGAATCCGCGCGTTCTGATCCCCTCGAGCGGTTCGACGGACGGCATCTGAGGCCGCTACAGGTATCGAATAGCGACGAGTACCTGAATTCTCCTGTGCAACCGGATATGGTGAGGCTGTCGTCTTCAATGCGGCGGTGCAAGAAGGGAAGTTACGACCAAGACGTTATGTCGGGGAATAAGCAAATCGCCTGGATATGGCTGGAGGCCTCCGTGATGAATCTCGTTCGCCGACTGAGCGCCTGCACATCCGTCGTGATCACGTCGGCTCTGACGTCGGTAGCGCTCGCATCCGCTGCGGTGACCATTCCATTCCAGATCAACCCTGCGCCGTACGGCAACCCGAACGGCAGCTTCGACGCGCCGGCGGTCCGCTGCGTAGCTGTAGTCGGCGAACTACCCGGCACAGTGACGATCACCGGGGGCAAGGAAGACCGCTGGGGATGCCTGCTCTCGTCCGAAGTGCGCTGGCTGAACCTTTCGACCGGGGTCTCCGGCTCCGCTCGTCTCTCGGACGGTCTGAACGGAGTCCCGGCAGGGGCGATCGTGCAGACCGGGACCGGTCAAGTCGCTGTCGCCGTGACGTCTGTGGCCGGATCCATCATCACCCCAGGTGTCGCATCGTTCTACGTGCCGTAGCACCAGAACTCCGCATCGCGGACGCGGTGGGGCCTAAGGTCCTGTTTACCGACCCGTCATCCCGGTTAGCCTGAAAAGACGCTACCGAGAGGACTCTCATGACCTCGTCAGTGCACGAAACGATCGCAGTGGATCTGGATTTGATCGACCTGTACAAAGACCTCCACGGCAACCCGGAACTTGGATTTCACGAGCATCGAACATCCAGTCTGGTGGAAGGACATTTGACAGCACTGGGATTCGACACGACTACCGGCGTCGGGACAACCGGAGTCGTCGGAGTCCTGAAGAACGGAGCGGGCCCCACAGCGCTGCTGCGTGCGGACATGGACGCCCTCCCGGTTCGGGAAGAAACCGGATTGGACTACGCCAGCACCGTGACAACGACCGACGACCAGGGGAAGACCGTCTCGGTCAGCCACGCGTGCGGCCATGACCTGCATACGACCTGCTTACTCGGTGCAGCCCGGATCCTCTCGCAGGACACGACGACCTGGTCCGGCACTCTTGTCCTCGTCTTCCAACCGGCGGAGGAACTTGGCGCGGGTGCGCAAGCCATGGTCGACGACGGACTGTTCGAGCGATTCCCGAAGCCCGACATCGTTCTCGGCCAACACGTATCGCCGCTACCGGCAGGCACGATCGCCGGGCACGCCGGCCCCTCGTATGCGGGATCGGACTCACTTCGTGTGAGACTGGTCGGAAAGGGCGCCCACGGATCTATGCCGGAGAACTCGGTCGATCCCGTGGTCATGGCGGCCGAAACCGTGTTGCGTTTGCAAACTGTCATCTCACGCGAGGTCCCGAGTACTGCAACAGCTGTCCTCACCGTCGGCTCCATCCATGCTGGAGATGCCGCCAACGTCATTCCCGGCGAAGCAGAACTGCAACTCAACATCCGCAGCTACGACGCAGTTGTGCGTCAGCGCATCCTGGATAGCGTCGACCGCATCGTCCAGGGCGAAGCGGCCACCGCCGGCGCTCCCACCCCACCGACCATCACCGAGACGGAGCACTTTCCGATCGTCGTCAATGACCCGGCGGCGCTGGACAAGACACTTGATGCGTTTGCCGAATGGTTGGGGACGAACAAGATTCTCGATCCCGGCGCAGGAGCAGGTAGTGAAGACGTCGGCATTCTCGCGACCAGTGCCGGTGCGCCACTGTCGTACTGGTTGTTGGGCGGTACCGACCCTTCACTGTTCACGACAGGTGACATGACCGATCCGGCTTTGCGAACCGTGCCGTCGAACCACTCCCCGCACTACGCTCCCGTGATCGAGCCGACCCTGACCATCGGTGTGAACGCCTTGGTCGTCGCGGCCAGGACGTGGCTCCCAACTCCCTAGGGTGTTGCGGGTCCGCAATCGATCGACCGTCCACACGATCAAGGCTGCAAACGCGTAGGCGCCGCCGAGAATACTTGCAGCGCCCCACCCTGCCGCGTCGAAAACCATAGTGGTGGAAACCGCCCCAGCCGCGCTGCCCAACGAATAGAACACCATGTAACTACCGATGGTCCGCCCGGCCGATTCCGGTTCATCCGCGACGATCAGGTTCTGGCTCGAGACATGAACAGCCTGCACAGCGAAGTCCAACGCAACAACACCGACTACGAGTAACACCAGCGAGTGCGTCGCCTGCGCGTTGAAAACCCACGACAGCAAGAGAACGACCAACGACGCCCCGGTGACGCGTTGGGCTTTGCCTTGATCGGCCCAACGTCCGGCACCGACCGCGCCCAATGCTCCGACCAATCCGGCGATTCCGAAGAGCCCGATCTGTGTGGTCGACAATCGCCATGGCTCCTCGCTCAGTGGTAATGCCATACCGCTCCAGAGCGCACCGAAGGACGCGAACAGGAACAGGGTGATCAGAGCCCTCGTGCGAAATAGTCGGTTCGTAAGAGTCAATGTCACGACCGATCCCATTGCACCCACGTACGAACCCCGATCCGATTGCGAACGAAGGTCTTTCGGCAGCATCGTCAACGCGAGAGCCGCGATGAGGACCGAAATCAAGGTGGATCCGGCGTAGACCGCCCGCCAGCCTGCCAGATCCGCAACTGCGCCGGCGACAGTTCGAGCGAGGATGATGCCGACGACAACGCCGCTGGTGATCACACCGATGTTTGCGCCGCGCTCATCTGGGTCGCTGATTGCCGCAGCGTAGGCGACTACGACTTGAACGACGACCGAGAAGGTGCCTGCGACGGCCATCCCGATCAGCAGTTGCAGATTCGTGGCGGCCACAGCAACAAGCATCGTTCCTGTTGCAGCAGAGACGATCTGGATTGCGATCAATTTTTTGCGATTCACGAGATCGCTCAGTGGCACCAACACGATCAACCCCACCACGTAACCCATTTGGGCGAGCGCGACTACGAAGCCGAGGCCGGCCGGAGGGATGGAAAGATCTGAACCGATTTGCCCGAGGAGCGGCTGTGCGTAGTAGATATTGGCTACCGAGACACCGCAGAGCACCGCGAGCAACAGGCGAAATCCACGCGGCATTTTGAACTTGTCCCGTGCGTTCTCGACAGATTGACGTGCAGTCACTTCCACCTCAATTTGGTTGCGTTTTGATACCATTTGAAGACTATGTCAATACAGTTTTAAAACGCAACCAATGAGGAACCCGATGCCTGATCGCACGCAATGGACGGACCCACACTGCCCGACGGCCCGAGCGGCCGACATCATCGGCGACAGATGGTCGCTGTTGATCGTGCGAGACGCCTTCGACGGGTCGTCGAGGTTCAGTCAGTTTCAGCGAAACCTGGGCATCGCAAAGAATATCTTGACGGACAGGCTGAAAACCCTTGTCGAGCAAGGAATTTTCGAAGTCCGGCCGAACGAGCAAGGTACCCGCAACGAGTACATCCTGACCGGACGCGGTATGGATCTGTTCATCGTGATCACGAGCCTGCGGCAATGGGGAGAGCGCCACGCCTTCGATGACGATGAGCCACACTCGATCTTGATCGACGACACCACGGGCGATCCGGTGCCCAGGCTTCGACTGATCAACGCACGGAATATCGACCTGGACCCGGCAAGTACACATGTGGAGAAGGTCGAGGAAGGTTGACCCGCAACTCGCCAGATCGGTAGATGGGCGCACAGGATTCGAAGTTCGCGCATACTCCGATCATGACTGTCGATCTCGAGTTTTCCTGGCCGCAGTTTCTCTGGATTGCATTCATCTTCGTCGGCGTACCCACAACTATCGGCGCAAGCATCATCTGGACAATCTGGCGTTCGGAACGAACTGGCGTGGAGCACTCCACGACCGCCCTCGACGCCGGGCGCACGGGATCGGGCCCACTCGGACTGTGGCGCACCGGTCTGTTGGCCTTTGCGCTGGGCTTTCTGTCTTGTGTGGGCTGGCTCAGCTGGTCAGCCGACTACAAAGGCGGATTCCGCGGCCCCGGCCTGCCTGCCCCGACGCAGTTTCCTCCCTGGCAGGTGTTTGCCTGCGGATTAACGGTGATCCTCGCGTGTTTCGTTTCCGCGCATCGGTCGCGATGGATGAAGGCAGGCGGCCTGACTGCAGCTGCCGGCACGGCTGCGGGATTCACCACAGCATTCAGTATCGACGCCAGTACTGATGTCACCGGACAGGCAGGCGTGGGCGTCGCACTGTCCACGATCGGATGGGGCCTCACCCTTACCGCACTGATGCTTCTGCGCGGCAAGTGGTCGCGACGAGAATGAATCTATTGCTCAGTGCGGTTCACCCGCGGCGCGTTTCAGTGGCGCGGGCAGTGTCGTCGAGGTGGCAGTCGAATCTTGACGGAGGAATTGACGTGATGCCCAGGCGGATCAGTATCGCGAATAGTGCTGCATCTCCTCACGATCGGCAGCGCAGATGCACTTTCGATCGAGACCGCGGTCGGCTGTCACTGCGCAGAACCGAACGCCGAGCGGATCGTGGGATTCCATACTGTGCTGACACGCAGGGCAGATGGACGGCGTGTTCTGATCCGCGTCTGTCGACTCGGCTTGCCCTGGTGCATTCGACACATCGGACGGGTTCGACGCCATACAGGCGCTCCAGTTCTCGGCCGTTCGACCACAGACCGGGTTGGCGTCGAGGACGACATGGCTTGACCGCGCATATACGAATGACCCTCGACGTACCCCCACGCTACTCGCTTCGGCGCACCGGTTTGTACCAATTTCTGCCACGCGACAATCACCGTCGAGCAGGATAGAACTACAGCACGCACCATTTCCGTGCAGCGTTCGAATCCGTGCAGCATCCGAAGCGAAAGGGCTTCTTGTGAACACTTTCCAACGTGTATCCGCCGCCGTCAACGTAGTGGTCCAACCACTGATCGGCGCTCCGATCGTGGGCAAATTACTCGGCCGTTCAATGACCGTCATCACCTACGTCGGCCGCAAATCGGGACGTACCTTCAGCGCGCCCGTGTCCTACAAAAGAAAAGGCGACCATGTGACGATCGGAGTTGCCATGCCGGACAAGAAAAGCTGGTGGCGCAATTTCTATCCGGAACAAGGCCCCATCGTTCTCCAACTGGACGGTATCGATCGTCCTGGCGAAGCCCTCGCACATCGAAAAGGCAAGGGAGTTTACGTTTCGGTCGAACTCGCGCCTACGGACTGAAACGATCGAAACGGCACCGGCGCAATCACATTCACTTCACACTGATCGCCTAGCCGTACCTCGGTGATCCATATCTCGTCGCGATCGGGACCTTTGACTCTGTGCAATCGACACTCGGTCTCGCACCGTTCGACGCGGGTTTTTTGTCGACCGTTTGACGAACAACCCGTCCTTGCCAGTACATTACCGTCCGGTAACATCGATGGCAGGCGCGAGCTGGAAGAGGTGACCACCGTGACGATCGGCATCTATCTGGTCGACGACCACGAGATCGTCCGTCGTGGATTGGCAGACCTGTTGAATCAGGTATCGGGATTCAACGTTGTGGGCGAGGCGTCGTGTGTTCGCGAAGCTTCGGATGGAATACCCGAATGCCGACCCGACGTGGTCGTCATGGACGTCAGACTTCCCGACGGCAACGGTGTGGAACTGTGCCGGGAACTGGCGTCGACCTGTCCGGAAGCGGCCACGTTGATGCTCACGTCGTACTCCGACGACGACGCCCTACTCGACGCCCTGATCGCCGGCGCACGCGGATTCGTCCTCAAGAACATCCGCGGCCACGACCTGGTATCCGCGATCCATACGGTCGCCACCGGCAAATCGCTGTTGAACACTCAGGCGGTGGTCGGTTTGGTCCGGCGCATCCGATCCGAGCAGGAGTCGGGCACTGCGGCAGCACTGTTGACCGATCAGGAACTGTTGATCTTCGAGTTGATCGGCAAGGGGCTGAGCAATCGAGAGATCAGCACGCACGCGGAACTCTCGGAGAAAACAGTCAAGAACTACGTCTCACGCATCCTCGAAAAACTGGGTCTCGAACGTCGAACGCAGGCTGCAGTTCTGGCGACCAAGATTCGTGCGGGCACTGCTTACCCGGATCCATCGGGACAGGCGACCACACACCTACTGACGCCGTCCGGTTCACCATTCTCCGCCACTACAGGCACACACCATGCCAGGTAGCCGCGACGCACTCATGCTCAGCCTTTTCGGCGACATCGCCGGAAGCGCAGAGCTGACTGCCCTCAACCCGACTGCAATTCCCAAGCTGCTCAGTGCCGTATTGACTGTCGGGTCCACCCTCCAACTCGACGAAACGCTGCAACAGATAGTCGACGTAGCAAGACATGTGCTCGAAGCGGACTACGGTGCGCTCGGCGTGAAGTCTCCCGACGGCCGCTTGTCGCGCTTCATCCATTCCGGTTTGAATCAGGGGCAGGTTGCCAAGATCGGGCATCTTCCCGAAGGTCACGGACTGCTGGGCCTGGTCGTTCAAGAACCTTGTCCGGTTCGAACCGACCGAATCGCCTCACACCCGTCCTCGGCGGGGTTTCCAACCAATCACCCACCGATGGACACGTTTCTCGGTGTTCCGATCTTCGTCAGGGGCGAGGTGTTCGGCAGCATCTACCTCGCGGACAGCTCGGAACGGACTGCATTCGACGACCGTGACGAGGCCGTACTCCAGATTCTGGCAAACGCTGCGAGCATCGCCATCGACAATGCGCGTCTGTTCGAGGAATCCCAAACGCGGGAAGCGTGGCTCAAGGCCGTCGCCGCCGTAAACGCACGCCTGCTCAGTGGAGGATCTCGCGACGAGACACTGGCCGAACTGGTTCGCACGACGCGCCGTCTCACCGACGGCAATCTGGTGTGCATAGTTCGCTACGACCTCGGCGAAGGGCCGGGTGTTCACGTCGCAGAATCCCGGACTCGCGGGATGACCGTCTCGGACGGCACAGTTCTCGATCTTTCCGGAACCGTGATCGACGAAGCTGCCCGCAGCCGGCGAACGATTTCCGCCCCCAGCGCCAGTGCTGTTCCGGCACTGCATGTTTCCAGCGAGGAATCCGTCGTCGCACTCCCATTGTCGGGAACCTCGTTCGGCGGCGGCGTCCTCTTCGCGTCACGCCGCAGCGATCGTCCGTGGGGCGTCGACGAGATCGAGCAGCTGACGGCAATGGCCGACATCGCCGCTGTCACTGTTGAATTCGCCGAACAGCAACGAAAAGAGCGACTGGTCGACGTCCTCGAAGATCGAGACCGAATCGCGCGTGATCTTCACGACCACGTCATTCAGCAGTTGTTCGCCACCGGATTGAGTTTGCAGGGGGCATTGCAACGTCCCGGCGACGAGGAAACCATTCGCACGGTGTTGGACAACTCCGTTGATCAACTCGATCGAACGGTCCGCGAAATCCGCACCGCAGTCTTCGACCTCCACACGAGTGAGATGTCGACTCCCACAAGCCTGCGACGCCGATTACTCGACGCCGTCAACGGTCTGTCCGGTCACTCGTCGATCACTCCCAGCGTCACTTTCGAGGGGACCATCGATAGTTCCGTCCCGGCTCGACTCGCCCCGCACGCCGAAGCCGTTGTGCGAGAAGGGTTGAGCAATGCTCTGCGGCACGCCCATGCCAACGCCATCGACGTCACCATCCGGGCAACGGAAGATCTTGTCATCAGCATCGTCGACGACGGTGTGGGAATCGACCAGGCAACCAGAATCCACGGTCTCGACAACCTGGCGACCCGCGCTCGTCAGTGCGGCGGCTCGAGCAACATCACCAGCGAGAACGGCGTCACCGAATTGGTGTGGCGAGTTCCGCTGAGCCCCAGGCGAAGTCCGTTGTCAATCCAGCACCGTTGAGCGTCAGAGCGGATCCAGTTGGGCCTTGAGCAGGCAGAACTCGTTACCTTCTGGATCGGCCAGGACATGCCATTGTTCCTGCCCCGTCTGGCCGATGTCGGCCGGCCGCGCACCAAGACCCAATAGGCGTTCCAGTTCGGCTTCCTGATCGCGGTCGGTGGCGTTGACGTCGATATGCAGGCGGGGCTTACCCTTCTCCGGTTCGTCTCTGCGACTGAGGATGATCGTCGGCTGCGGACCGCCGAACCCTTCGCGCGGGCCGATCTCCAGAGAACCGTCGTGCATTCGATCGAGCACGACGAAGTCCAGGACCTCGCACCAGAACCGCCCCAGAACCTCAGGATCCCGGCAACCGAGCACCAATTCACTGATACGACATGCCATGACAACTCGCTTTCCATCCGCAAGGACAATTGTCTTTCGACCGTACCGGACCACGTGAGCTACGCCATGCCGCCCTGTCCGATCCTCGGGACCTTTTCCCCTCGTCCGAGGTCGTGGCCGCCGCGATCATTGCGTTTATGTTCCACAGTCCCAAGAATTCTCGGTATTTCGTCACGTCGATGCGCACAGGCGGCCGTCGTGGTTGATCTCGCGCCCCGGCCGGTCGACGAGGTCGATATCCACCTCGGCGCAACTCCCCGGACCGCTCCGAAGGGTTCGAAACTGGTCGAGATCCTGAGGACCACCGATCACAAGATGATCGGGCTGATGTACATCGTGACATCGTTTGCCTTCTTCCTGATCGGCGGACTGATGGCGCTGCTCATGCGCATGGAATTGACTGTCCCGGGAATGCAATTCCTGTCAAACGAGCAGTACAACCAGTTGTTCACCATGCACGGCACGATCATGCTCTTGCTGTACGCGACCCCGGTCTTCTTCGGATTCGCCAACTACCTCATGCCGCTGCAGATCGGCTCGCCGGACGTGTGTTTCCCGCGGCTCAATGCGTTCAGCTACTGGTTGTATCTCTTCGGCGGCCTGATCGCCTCCGCCGGGTTCGTAACACCCGGTGGTGCAGCAGATTTCGGCTGGACCGCTTACGTGCCACTCACCAGCGAACTCCACTCCCCCGGTATGGGTGCCGACCTGTGGATCATCGGGCTTACTCTCGGCGGCGTCGGCACCATCCTCGGCGCAGTCAACATCGTTTCGACGATCGTCTGCCTGCGGGCCCCCGGGATGACGATGTTCCGCATGCCGATCTTCACGTGGAATGCGCTGGTCGCCAGCATGCTGATCCTCCTCGTTTTTCCGCTGCTCGCTGCTGCCTTGATCGGGCTGTGGGTGGACCGGCACCTGGGAGCGCATTTGTTCGACCCCGCGACAGGTGGAGTCATGTTGTGGCAGCACCTGTTCTGGTTCTTCGGCCATCCCGAGGTCTACATTCTGGCGCTTCCGTTCTTTGGCATAGTCTCCGAGATCTTCCCTGTCTTCAGCCGCAAGCCGATCTTCGGATACACCGGATTGGTCTACGCAACACTGGGAATTGCAGCTCTGTCGATCGCTGTGTGGGCGCACCACATGTACGCAACCGGCGCCGTTCTCCTCCCCTACTTCTCGTTCATGACCTTCTTGATCGCAGTTCCCACCGGAGTCAAGTTCTTCAACTGGATCGGCACGATGTGGAAGGGGCAGTTGACTTTCGAGTCGCCGATGCTGTTCTCCGTCGGCTTCCTGGTCACATTCCTGTTCGGCGGACTCTCCGGCGTAATTCTCGCAAGCCCGCCCCTGGACTTTCATGTCACCGACTCGTACTTTGTTGTCGCGCATTTCCACTACGTCCTCTTCGGAACAATCGCGTTCGCGACATACGCCGGAATCTATTTCTGGTTCCCGAAAATGACCGGCCGGATGTTGGACGAGAAGCTCGCCAAGATTCACTTCTGGTTGACTCTGATCGGCTTTCACGCGACATTTCTCGTCCAGCATTGGCTCGGCGCTCAGGGTATGCCTCGGCGGTACGCGGATTACCTGCCGTCGGACAATTTCACTCTTCTCAACACGATCTCGACCGTCGGCGCGTTTGTGCTCGGAGCCTCGACGATTCCGTTCATCTGGAACGTTTTCAAGAGCTATCGGTACGGCAGGATCGTGACGGTCGACGATCCCTGGGGATTCGGAAACTCACTCGAATGGGCGACGTCCTGCCCGCCACCACGACACAACTTCACCGAACTCCCCCGAATCCGCAGTGAACGGCCGGCATTCGAACTGCACTACCCCCACATGGTCGAGAGGATGCGCGACGAGGCGCACGTCGGACTGCTTGGCCACAAGCCGGTTTCCACGGTAAGCACAGAGGTGAAACGACATGAATGACGGCACGAAGTATCGAGCTTGGGCGGAAAGTCAGCAAGTTGAACGCCGAGCGAAACCAGGCCATCTCCTGATGCCGTTGCTCGTCCTCATGTTCGCAGTCACGACGCTCGTGTGGTTGCCTCTGACAACTGCCGCTTGCTCGATGGTAGTTGCAGGATTGCTGTTCGGCACTGTCCTGCAAGCCAGTTCGCATTCAACAGAACCTTCGACAGACATAACGCGAGGAGCTCGGAATGACCTCCCAACGTTCGACTGACGTCTTCACCTCGGAGTGGTCCGCAGACGGAGCGGTCGTCGTGTGCATCGATGGATCCCCGCTGCGCACCGACGTGATCACGTGGGCGGCCGAGTTCGCGCATCGCCACAGTCTCTGGATGCGAATAGTTTTCGTAGCTCCGAATACTGGCGATCCGAATACCTCGGCATCACCGACCGGCCTGTTCATGGAAGCCATTCAGATCGCAGAGTCGGTGTCGCCAGATCTTCGGATCCGGACCGATCTGATCTCCGGGGAGAACACCGCAATCCTCACCGCGTTGACGTCCGAGGCTGCCTTGATCGTCAACCCGTTGATCGTCACACCACAGGACGATCTCACTGCACCCGCCCCGGCATGTTCATTCGCAACAGTCGGAACTTCGTGTCAAAGCCAGGCTACGGCTGATCTTCCCGTTGTCGTCGGTTTGGACGGAAGCGCCTACAGCGAAAGCGCTTTGGCCATTGCATTCAAGGAAGCCGAGGCGGCGAGCACCGAACTGGTCGTCGTGCACGCCGCCCCGCCCGAGGCCGAGCTGAGTCGAAACTTCGCAGCCGGGCACGCGCCCCAGCATTCGACGCCGCTGACGTGGCAACTGTCAGGTTGGGCCACGCTCTACCCAGGCGTCACCATCCGACAGATCGAGTACGACGGCCCCTCGGTTGCCATTCTGGAACAACTCTCCACCGAGGCACGGCTTCTCGTCGTGGGCCGGCGCGGCCGAGGTTCGTTCGACGACACCGCTCTCGGCACCACGAGCAGTGCAATGGTTCGAAAAGCTCACTGCCCGGTCATCGTTGCGAGCGAAGCCTGAATTGGATCCTCGCTCGGTCAGAACCCGTAACTGTGGATGGGTGCGAGCTGACCGGCGTGGTGGGCTTCGATCACGAAACGCTCGTGGTCAACAAACTCTCCGGGAGTTCGTCAACCGGCCACCACCGCAGATCTGCAGATTTCAACGGCTCCATCCGGCGTGGTTCACCCGACCACGTGCGGGAAACGACGGCGCCCCGCGAGAACAAAGCCCGCGGGGCGCCGTCGGCTAATCTGCTGAATCAGTTGACGTCGAACCTGTCGAGGTCCATCACCTTGGTCCAGGCGGCAGCGAAGTCCTCGGCGAACTTCTGCTTCGCGTCTTCGCTGGCGTACACCTCGGAGAGTGCGCGTAGTTGCGAATTCGATCCGAAAACGAGGTCGACCGCAGTTGCCGTGTACTTCGGATCTCCAGTCGCCCGATCAACCCCGTCGTAGACGTTCTCTTCCGTCTTCGACGGCTTCCACTCGGTACCCATGTCGAGAAGGTTGACGAAAAAATCGTTGGTCAACGTCTCGGGACGGTCGGTGAACACCCCGTGGCCGGTCTTGCCGAAGTTCGCGTTCAGCGCGCGAAGTCCGCCGACCAGAACTGTCACCTCGGGCGGGGTCAGCGACAGCATGTACGCGCGGTCGACCAACAGAATCTCTGCCGGAATTTTCTCCCCTCCCTTGAGGTAGTTCCGGAATCCGTCGGCCCGGGGTTCGAGTACCTCGAACGAGTCGACGTCTGTCTGCTCCTGAGTCGCATCCGTACGTCCCGGCGTGAACGAGACCGTGATGTCTTGTCCGGCGTTCTTCGCAGCCTGCTCGACTGCCGCTGTACCACCCAGAACGATCAGGTCGGCAAGTGAAACCTTGGCTCCACCAGCCTGGTTGAATTCCTGCTGAACTCGCTCGATGGTCTGAAGCACCGCGGAGAGGGCTGCGGGCTCGTTGACTTCCCAGTTCTTCTGCGGCTCCAGGCGAATTCGAGCACCGTTGGCGCCGCCGCGCATGTCAGTGCTGCGGAAGCTCGCGGCCGACGCCCACGCGGTCGACACCAACTGTGAGACGGACAGCCCGGAATCGAGAAGTCGACTCTTGAGGATCGCGATGTCCGCGTCCCCGATCAGTTGATCATCGGCCGAGGGAACCGGGTCCTGCCACAACTGCGGTTCGGGAACCCACGGTCCAAGGTAGCGCGTGACCGGTCCCATGTCGCGATGCAGGAGCTTGTACCAAGCCTTGGCGAACTCTTCAGCGAATTCTTCGGGATGATCGAGCCAACGCCGTGTGATTTTCTCGTACGTCGGATCCAGGCGTAGGGAGAGGTCGGTGGTCAGCATCGTCGGAGTACGTCCGGCCGTCGAATCGAACGGATCCGGGATCGTGCCGGCCCCCGCGCCATCCTTCGGGATCCACTGCCACGCACCCGCCGGGCTCTTGGTCAGCTCCCAGTCGTATCCGTACAGAATCTCCAGGAAAGTGTTGTCCCACTTCGTCGGAGTGGGAGTCCACACGACCTCGAGACCACTGGTGATCGCGTCCTTACCCACGCCCGTACCGAAGGCGCTCTTCCAGCCCAGTCCCTGTTGCTCGACGGGTGCGCCTTCCGGTTCGGGTCCGACGAGGTCGGCCGGACCGGCACCGTGTGTCTTGCCGAAGGTGTGGCCGCCGGCGATCAGCGCGGCCGTTTCCACGTCGTTCATCGCCATGCGAGCGAAGGTTTCTCGGATGTCGCGGGCGGCCGCTACCGGGTCCGGTTGTCCGTTGGGTCCTTCGGGATTGACGTAGATCAGGCCCATCTGAACTGCGCCGAGCGGTCCGGACAGCTCACGGTCTCCGCTGTAGCGCTCGTCGCCGAGCCAGGTGTCCTCAGGACCCCAGTAGATCTCCTCGGGCTCCCAGATGTCTTCTCGGCCGAAGCCGAAGCCGAAGGTCTTGAACCCCATCGACTCCAGAGCGCAGTTGCCTGCGAACACCAGCAGGTCGGCCCAGGAAACCTGCTTTCCATACTTCTGCTTGACCGGCCAGAGCAGGCGACGTGCCTTGTCGAGGCTGGCGTTGTCCGGCCAACTGTTGAGCGGGGCGAAACGCTGAGCGCCTTGACCGCCACCGCCGCGGCCGTCTGCGATGCGATAGGTGCCGGCAGCATGCCAGCTCATACGCACGAAGAGTCCGCCGTAGTGTCCGTAGTCGGCCGGCCACCAATCCTGCGACGCCGTCATCAAGGCAATGACGTCGCGCTTGAGCGCCTCGACGTCGAGCTTGGCAAATTCCTGCGCATAATCGAAGTCGGCTCCCATCGGATTCGACTTGGACGAATGCGCATGCAAGACAGAGAGATCCGGCTGATTCGGCCACCAGTCCCGGTTGGTTCTCGGACGATTCCCGGTCGGTGTCGGAGACGGGATCGCGGGGTTTTCACTTTCGCTGGTGCTCGCGGTGTTTCCATCGTGAGCAACCGGGCAACTATCGGACACGGTAATCCCTCCATGAGCGAGTAGAACGGACTTCGATCACGGGTGTGATCGCAAACTCTGAGTTGTCGAACAGTCGGCACACAGGCCCCAGTAGATGACCTCGGCTTCATCGAGGACGAAGCCGTTGTGCGCCGACGGCGTCAAGCACGGTGCCTCTCCGACTGCACAGTCGACATCTGCAACGACCCCGCAGGACCGGCAGACGACGTGATGGTGGTTGTCACCGACGCGAGACTCGTACAGCGCCACCGATCCGGACGGTTGGATCCGCCTGATCAGCCCGGCGTCGGTGAGAGCGTGCAACACGTCGTAGACCGCCTGCCGCGACACCCCTGGCAGAACAGCCCGCACAGCATCGAAGACAGTCTCGGTGGCTGCGTGTGGGCGTGCATGCACAACCTCGAGCACCGTGACTCTGGGACGAGTCACGCGAAGCTCAGCGTTACGCAGTTGGGCTGCATAATCCGGCGTCGAAGGCACCTTTCCACTATTGCGCAATCTTCTGGACTGAACCCAGACTTTCGCGAAAATCCTCGCCTACGCGGATTTGCCGACCGATTCGTCAGCGCTCCGAACAGGACGAACGGGCCCGGGAATCATGGGAGATGAACTGGGGGTAGGTCTTGTTGCGCCAGTCGCAGTTCAGCGGCGGCGATGACGCCGGGGAAGTAGTAGTGCCCCTCCGGCGACTGAACAAGAGATGCAGCGTCGATACCGTCGACTTCCCATACGTCAACCGCGCCGCCGGTGTTGTTCATTCTGACAAACCAGTCCCGTTCGCCCTCGTCGCTGGCGAGGAAGCATCCCTCCTGCTCTGCTCGTAGACTTCCTGCGATTCCGCGAGCTGAGCCCATTCGGCGCCAGTCCAATCCATACCGCTGGATCGACGCACGGTTCAAGGCGGAGGTGACGTGGTAGCGGGTCGACATCGTCCAAAGGTAACAATCTTCCGTTTGTTCCAACTACGGTGAAGGGGAGAATCCGCCGAGGTCAGGAGTGATCGTGCCCAAATTGGAGATCAAGAGGAAGTCACAACTCTCACGGCAGGAAGTCGCCGACCGACTCATCGCCCTCGGCCAGGCCCTCGCCAGTGGATCGGAAGTGGAACTGGGGTCGGGTGGGGACTCGATCGAAATCAGTGTTCCGGAACAGGTTCGGTGGGAACTCGAGATCGAAGTCGACGGCAACGAGGTCGAGATAGAAATCGAGATTCACTGGCGCGACGACCCTCAGGAAGAATCAGAAGAGAAGTCTCCGCCGCCCACCAAAGCAGTTCGTCGCAGCCGACCGCGCAAGAGCACTGCCAAATAGGCCAACCCGGGTGCGGTTGTCAGGCAATTACGGAGACGCCGACACCTCGAGAGACACAACGCGCAGCAGTGCTCGGAGATCACTTTCGATCCGTCGAAACAGTTGATACACAACGATGAAGCCCGCGATCCCGCCCAGACACAGCGCACGGACGGTTGCGTTGAGTTCCTCCCCTGCCCCGGAACCGACAAAACTGAGTCCCGCGATTCCCACCAGTGGAACCGACGCCGCGACTGCGAGGTAACGCGTGCTGCTCCGACCCAACGAGCGAATATCGCGTCCGTCGTCGCTTCGTAACTCGCCGTGTGACAACAAGATCGGATACAGACATCGAACCGAGTAGTACGTCAGGATGAAGAACGGATACGCGACTGCGACGGCGCCGCACACTGCCAGCGACGACATCAGGTGCACGTATGCTCGTTGCGGAATACCTCCGGCGGCAATCTGCAACGCAACTGGATATGCGATACCGGCCAGGACCCACAGACCGAATGCGATCACCACCGCGCGGTGTCCGACGTTCAGCGTCGCGGTACGCGCTTTGTTCAAGACCTCCGCGCTGTACGTCTGACCGTGACGCAGTCCGTGAGGCACAGTGAGCGCAAGCCGGCACCAATACAGGATCGCCGCGGCACCGAGCGAGAACGCGGCCACCCCGATGACCAGATGAACCTGCTCGAGGTGCTGCTGAGCCTGGGGCGAGAGTCCCGAGATGATCAGCATCTTGTTGTAGTAGTAGTTGTAGCCTGCCGCCAGGAGATTCGGAATTCCGATCGCGGCCAGAAGAATCGGCAGTGCCCACTTCCACAACGTCGAACGCGGGCTCCCTTCCGGTGGGTCCACCAGGTTCCGGGCAGACCGGTCCAGACACAGTGCGAACTGACGGGCAAGCTTTCGTCCGCCAGACCACCTTCCGTCTCTCTCGGGCGAAAGAGACTTCACCAGTACTCGGCGCAGCGCCGGCGGGCAGTCGTCCGGTAACCGGGCCTCGGCCGCGGAATCCACTCCACGCCGGCGTGCCTCGAGCGCCTTCTTGGGCGACGGTGGGTTCTGCCCCGTGCCGTCGTCCGTGAAAGGCCTACTCCCGGTGAGGAGTTCCCACAGCATCACGCCGAGTGCATAGATGTCGCTACGGGTGTCGAGTGTGCCGGGAGACCCCACGGCACAGGCCTCCAACTGCTCTGGAGACATGTAGGCGAGCGAGCCTCCGACAAAGCAGGCAGCGTCCTCGGTCGAGACCTCCTCGCTCGAACTGACGTTGAAATCGGCGAGTTTGGGAATGCCTTCGACACTGAGAAGTACGTTCGCCGGCTTGATGTCCCGATGTAGTACGCCGTGCTCACGCGCGTACTCGAGGGCGTCGGCCAGTCTCATTCCCATCCAGGCCACGGTCTCCGGCCACGACATCGCTGCGATCTCGTTACGTAAACTCGTCTCGCTCGGTTTCATCTCCCCCTTCTTCGCCAGGGTCTGATCGATGGCGTCGAGAAGTAGTTGTCCGGACCGCTGAGCCTGCGGTGTCACGCGGACAAGTTTGACCACGTCGAGCAAGGTCCCGCCTGGCACGTATTCCATGAACAGAACTCGCAGTGCGCGTTCCTCGAGCAGCCGTTGATCGAAGACGCGAACAATGTTGGGATGGTCGAGTTGGGCGAGAGTCTGCGGCTCGACCCCGACGTTGCGCGAGATTTTCAACGCAACCCACCGCTGCATCGACAGTTGCCGTGCCAGGAACACTCGGGCGAATGCACCGTGCCCGAGTTCCAACACCAGTTCGAAATCATCGAGGCGCTGCCCGATCTCGAACTCGTCGAAACCCGAGAGCCCCAACATCATCACGTCTTCGCGGCCGGCCATCGAATCACGGTCGAACAACCGCTCGAAACCCTCTGCCTGCAAAGGGAACTCGCTGAGGTACTCGGCCGCTACGACGTCCTCCCCGCCCTGCTTCCGCAGCCGGAACTCCTCGTACAGAAGCTCGGCCGGTAGTGGCTCTTCGAGCAATTCCGGGTACTCGGCGCAATACTCCGTGAGTCGTTTCGGACCGTCATTCTTCAGCCAGCGGTACTCCATGTCGATTCCGACCAGTTCGATCAGCGCGCCCCGACGAATCTTGGCTGGATCGGGCAGATATTCACTCAGGTCGGACGGCGTTCGTCCCGCCTCCCAGTCCCCGACCAGGCGCCCGAGACCGTCGGCATCGTTCGATTCGCCACGTACTACTGGCAGTGCGGACAGGCGCAACTCGGTGACGGTGCCCCGTTCGGTCAGGGGCCCGCTCGCGACTGTCGCGTCACTGGCCTGCGCACCACGTTCATTCATGAGTTCTGCTCCGCACCTCGAGCACGATGAATCGAGGCGACTCATTTCAGCGTAACCCCGGCGGTACCTCTGACCCCAGCGAATCTATTCGGCGTGAACTGCCGACTTCGTGCCGATACGAACGAGTTCTTCGCGGTCACCGATCTTGACGCGTGGACGTCCGTGCTCGACACCGAGGTCCTTTTCGGCGGCATCGATACGAAGCCATCCTTCCCAATCGACGGGAAACAGATCGCCGGCCGCGAGGACCTCCTCGATCCGGCTGCGATCTGCTCGGCGCCCGCCGAACGAATCAAGTTGGCGCAGCATCGTTTCGACTGTTTGGCGGGCGTCTGGCCGCGCCGCACCGATCAGCCCCGCGGCACCGCGCTTCATCCAACCGGTCACGAACAAGCCCGCGATCGGTAGACCGCTCTCGTCGACCACCGCGCCGCTCCGGTGCGAAACTATGCCGCGCCCGTGATCGAAGGGCACCCCGGCAAGTGGCGTGCCGAGGAATCCGATTGCCCGGTACGCAGCTTGAACCGGATAGTCGGTACAGACACCCGAAGCGGTGACGTGACCGTAGCCGTCGGGGTCAGTCCGCTCGACGCGGAGTGCCTCGACTTTCCCGTTACCGAGAATCTCCACGGGCTGTCGGTAGAAGTGCAGGTGAACTCGACGCTGGGCAGTTCGGTCGGCAGGTGCAGTGTCCGCGAAACCACGGAGTGTCTCGACTGCCAGTCGGGCGTGCACCAACTGTTTTGTCATCCGCTCGATATGCCGGTCCGGCGCGACATCGGCAGCATCGACGACAACATCTACGCCGGGTAGTTCACCGAGAGCGCGCAACTCGTTCGGGGAGAATCGAGCGTCGGCGGGTCCGCGCCGGACAAAGATGTGTACTTCACGAACGCGACTGCCGGCGATCCCTTCCCGAACTTCGTCGGAGACGTCCGTGGCCTGCAGCGATTGCGCCTCTACGAGGAGCATCCGCGTGACATCGAGCGCGACATTGCCGCCGCCGATCACTGCCACCGACTCGGCGTGCAGGGGCCAATGTTGGGGGGCGTCGGGGTGATCGTTGTACCAACCGACAAAATCGGCGGCCCCGAATGAACCGGGAAGCTCGACGCCTGGAATGTCGAGTAGTGCATCCCGCGGCGCACCGGTTGCAATGATCACCGCGTCGTAGGAAGAACGTAGGTCCTCGACGGAAAGGTCCTTTCCGATCTCTACGTTGCAGAACAGCCGGAAGTCACTGGCGACCAGCACGGTGTGCAGAGAATCGACGAACTTTTCGGACTCGGCGTGCCCTGGGGCGAGACCGTAGCGCACGAGTCCGTACGGCGTCGGTAGACGCTCGAACATGTCTATCTTGGTGCCAGGAGCCAGTTCAGCGAGAGCGCCGGCAGCGTGGATTCCCGCCGGCCCCGCTCCGACGATCGCGACCCTGAGCGGTGGTGAGAAAATCCGGGGCGCCGCCGGCGGGGATACCGCTGAACCTCTAGCGTTGATCATGCCCCGAGGCTAGGACCTCAACTGCGCTGGAGATCAAGTCCGCTTTTCAAAAACCCTGCTCGGCCGGCTTGTGCTCGGTTGTGTAGCGGTAGAAGTCCGCTAGTTGGAGTTCACCGGCCGCTGCCTCGTCTACGACGACTGTCACGTGCGGATGCAACTGAAGTACCGATGCCGGGCAGAACGCCGACACCGGACCTTCAATCGCAGCCCGGACCGCGGGGGCTTTGCGCGCCCCCTCCGCAATCAGCACAAGATGCTTTGCATCACTGATGGTTCCGAGACCCTGCGTGATCACGTGATGCGGCACATCGGCTGGGTCTGCGAAGAACCGTGCGTTGTCGGCGCGGGTCCTCTCGGTCAAGGTCTTCACTCGGGTACGCGATGTGAGTGAGGAGGACGGCTCGTTGAAGCCGATGTGCCCGTTGAGACCGATGCCGAGAATCTGCACGTCGATGGGACCGTTGTCGACGATGGCAGCGTCGTAACGCCGTGCAGCTTCACTGGGATCCGCGGCTCCCCCATCGGGGCTGAACACTCGCGCATTGTCGATGTCGAGGTGATCGACGAGTTCCGTGCGGATGGTGTGCGCGTAGGACTGCGGCTGATCGGGCGTGAGACCTACGTACTCGTCGAGAAGATACGCGCTCATCGCCGCGAACGACACTCCCGATTCTCGATGCCGCTTGATCAGCTCCCGATACGTGTGCAGCGGTGACGATCCCGTCGCGAGGCCGAGCGTCCGCGCTCCTTTTTCGATTGCGCCGCAAACAATGTCGGCAGCGATTCGCCCGCCGTCTTCCGGACTGGGAACTATGACGATTTCCATTCAGGCTTCCTCTCTGCTCTTGCCGGCTCCGACGATGGCCTCGCGTACGGAACCCGAAGCGCGATCCAACAATTCGGTTGCTTCGGCGAAGTCGCATTCGGCCAACAACATGACGACCGCTGCCTTCACATGACCGTCGGCATTCTCGATGGTCTCCGAAGCGATCTCGGTATCCACTCCGGTGGCTGCCGCGACGATCCGGTTTGCACGATCGACCAGTTTGGCGTTGGTAGGCCGAAGATCGACCATCAGGTTGTGAAACGCCTTGCCGGAACGGACCATGCTTGCCGTCGAAAGCATGTTGCACACCATCTTCTGTGCAGTCCCGGCCTTGAGCCTCGTCGATCCGGTGAGGATCTCGGGGCCGGTCTCCACTTCGATGGCCACTCCGGCGTGCGAACTCATTGCCGCATTTCGGTTGCACGAGACTGCCACGGTTGCGGCGCCGAGTGCGCGGGCATGATCAAGTCCCCCGATGACGTAGGGAGTACGACCACTCGCCGCCAGACCCACCACGACGTCCGTGGCGTTCAACGAGATTGCGTCGAGGTCGGCCCCAGCCGCTCGCGGATCGTCCTCTGCTCCCTCGACGGCGTTCAGAAACGCTCCCGGGCCACCGGCGATGATTCCGATCACCTCGCCTGGATCGGTCCCGAAAGTCGGAGGGCATTCCACCGCGTCGAGCACTCCCAGACGCCCACTGGTCCCAGCTCCCAGGTAGATCAGCCGACCACCTTGTGCCCGAGCGGTGACGATCGAATCGACTGCGGCTTCGATGGCCGGTAACACCGCCGCGACCGCGTCGGCCACGATTGCGTCCTGCTGGTTCATCACCGTCAGCAGATCCGACACCGACATGACGTCGAGATCGCGGGTGAGAGGGTTCGGTCTCTCGGTAGACAGCATGTCCAATTGCATTGTGGCGAGTCCTCCTCGATCAAATTTCACTACGACGACTCCTCGTCAGTAATCACAGCGACGACTCCTCGTCAGTGACGCTTCGAAGCAATGGCATCATGACTTCGTTGCAGCGCAGACAGGGCGCTCGGCAGCGAGTGCGCGACCATCGCAAAAATTGTGTCGACTACCAACAGCTGGCCGGTGCGGCTTGCCATTGCTGCCGACCGGAAACCGAATTCTCTACCGGCAGTGAGTAGAACGTGGTGTGACTGCACAGCGAGCGTCGACCGCGCCCCGCCGGTGATCGCGGCCGTCGACGCCCCGGTACGACGGGCAAGGGCAAGCGGTTCGACCACATCAGAAGTCTCGCCGGAATGCGAGATTCCCACTGCTATGTCGTCCGGTCCGAGCAAACTGGCGCTGACCATCGCCGCGTCTCGGTCGAGATGAACCCGGCAGTTGACGTCGATACGCGAGAGCTTCAACGTGAGGTCTTGCGCGACGATGCCTGACGCGCCGATGCCGTACACCTCGACCCGGCGGGCGGATCGAATCCGCGACACCACTTCTTCGAGTGCAACAGGGTCAGTCAATTGTGCTGTGCCCTTGAGTTGTTCGGATTCGAACTCGGCGAGTTTGGCCATGACTTCACTGGCAGAGTCGGCGGCAACGATGTCCACACCGAGTGGAATCGAATCACTTGACGCGGAACCGCTGATGGCCGCCAATGCCAGACGAAGCTGGGGATACCCCTCGAATCCGAGCCTTTTGGCTGTGCGGACCACTGTCGCCGTGCTTGTCGACGCTCGTTCGGCAAGATCGTTGACCGTCAGTGTGGACGCCAGGCTGGGGTCGGCTTCGATGATTTCGGCGATCCGCAGCTCGGCAGGTGAGAGGCTGCTCAGTGATGCGCGAATACGAGCAAGCAGGTCGACGGACGCCGGAGCACTCCGGTCCAAAGTCATAACGCCTCGATTCGCATCGTTTTCGGAGCTGACGGCACCGATGTGATTCTAGGCAGGCCACGGCTTCCTGGCGTCAAAGATCCGAGCACACTGGCGTGACGCGCACCGGTGCACGAAGCAATACTGCCGGGCAATCCGTGTGCGGTGAGGAAGCCGAGAACCGCGAAAGCCAATGCTTCCTTGATGTCGGAGGTGACTCCGAGTTCGTCCGAAGAGACAAGCGCGATGTCGCCCAGTTCGTCACGGAGCATCGCCATCAACGTCGGGTTCTTGGTGCCACCACCTGACACCACCACTTCGGTGGCCGCGAGTGCTTTGACGGAATCGGCGACGGTCCGGGCCGTAAGTGCAGTCAGAGTCGCGACGATGTCTGCCAGAGACAACGACTCGTAGCCCCGCAGAGCGGCGAGCAGATAGTCCCGATGAAACAATTCTTTGCCCGTGCTCTTGGGAGCGGGCTGCGTGTAATACGGTTCGCTCAGTAGATGTGCGAGCAGATCGACGTTCGGCGTGCCGGCTGCACCCAGAGCGCCACCGAGGTCGAACCACTGCTCCCCCGCAGTGAATTCGCTTACCGCCGCGTCGATCAGCGCATTTGCCGGGCCGGTGTCGAAGGCAATCGGTACTGCGGGACCATCTGCCGTCGTACCGCCGCCACCCGGAGCAGTGACGTTCGCGATGCCACCGAGATTGAGCGCGACGGAACCCGAAGTTCTTCCGTTGAGCCACAATACGTCGAACGCGCTGACCAATGGTGCACCCTGACCACCCGTCGCCACGTCGCGAGAGCGCAGGTCCGACACGACGGTGCATCCGGTCTTCTCGGCTATCCAGGCCGGCTGCCCGAGTTGGAGAGTGCCCTTTACTTGCGCTCCTTCGACCCAGTGGAACATCGTCTGCCCATGTGAGGAGATCAATTCCGCACTGCCGCCACACAGTTCCGCGTTCGCCCGCGCAGCCACGGCCGCGAATGCCTGCCCGATCTCGGTGTCGAGTTGGCAGATCTGACCGACAGTGGTGGACGCAGGCGGTACCGCAGCGGCCACCGCTGCCCGCAACTCACCGGAATATGGTTCGCTGACCATCCCCAGTGGGGTCAGCACAAGAGTGTCCCCGTCGATCCGGATATCTGCTGCGGCAGCATCGATAGCGTCGTACGAAGTACCGGACATCAGGCCGATGACTCTCATGAAATTTCCCTTACTCGGATCGTTTCGGCATTCGGGCAAGCTGCGGTCAGTCGACGAGTGCCCGCTTGTGGGCATTTCCTCGCAAGGTACTCAAAGCGATCGCGCTGACGGCGCACGTTGCCATCACGAAGTAGGCCGGAATATCGAGATTGGAAGTTTCCTTGATCAGCCACGTGATTATCAGACCGGCGCAGCCCGAAAAGACCGCGTTGGACAGGGAGTATGCGAGTCCCAATCCGGTGTACCGGACCGAGGTGGGGAACATCTCGGAGAGCATGGCGGGTCCGGGTCCGGCGACAAGTCCCACTGCGGCGCCGGCGGCAAACACTGCAAATCCCTTGGCGGTCAGAGACGTCTGCTCATTCTGCAGGACGTTGAGCAGCGGCAACGCAGGGACCAAGATCAAAACGGTGCCGGTGAGCATGACCGCGCGTCTCCCGATGCGATCACTGAGCCCGCCCGCAAGCGGAATCGTCACTGCGAAGCCGGCATTGGCAAGTACCGAAGCAACCAGTGCCTGATGGAATGTCGCGTTGAGTGAACTCTGAAGATAAGTCGGCATCACGACGAGGAACGTGTAACCCGCCGCAGACCAACCCATCAACCGACCGATGCCGAGCAGGATCGCCCTGGCGGTCTCGCCGACGGTCGGCTGCACTACCGGCGTCGCATCAACTGTCGGTTCGGACTGGACTGCGCGGGCACGCTCGAACGACGGCGTTTCTTCGAGTCGGAGCCTGAGCCACAGGGCGACCAGGCCCATCGGAAGTGCAAGGAGGAACGGGATGCGCCAGCCCCAGTCGTTGAGCTGACCGGAGTCGAGAACTGTCGCGAGGAGCGCCGCGATTCCGGCACCGGCGAGCAATCCGAGCGCGACCGTGAACGATTGCCACGACCCGTACAGTCCGCGTCGTCCCGGGGGCGCAAACTCGGTCATCACCGACACCGCGCCGCCGAACTCGCCTCCGGCCGACAGTCCCTGAAGGATCCGAAGAACCGTCAAGAGCAGCGGTGCCAGAATTCCGACGCTCTCGTAGGTGGGGAGCACACCGATCAGGGTCGTCGCACCCGACATCAGCAGAAGAACGATCACCAAGGTGGGGCGTCGGCCGATGCGGTCACCGAGTCGGCCGAACAGCGCGGCCCCCACTGGGCGGAAGAAGAAGGCCAGCGCAAACGACGCGTAGGTCTTGATCAGGCTTTCGAGGTCGCCGGAGCCGTCGGCGCTGAAGAAGTTCGACGCGATGATCGTCGCGAAGAACCCGTACACACCGAACTCGTACCACTCGATGAAATTTCCGACGGAGCCGGCGACGAGCCCCCTGCGCCGTTTGAGCTGCGCACCATCGTTCCGTGTCTGCACTGTGATGCCCATGCCGTCCTCCGTTGACGAAACCCGAATATGCAACAAAGTTTCATCTGAACGGAGTAGAAATGTCAAGAAGTTTCACAATTGGGTTTTCGTGGGTCCCCGAATCCCTACGCTCCTGCGAACGTGAATGCCTCCGCCCGTTCGAACTGGTCGGTGGAGTCTCCGGAGTAGACCGTGCTCTCGTTCGGGCCCAGCCCGAGCTTGCGGACGGGCGTCCCCTCCCCGAGATCCATCGACGCCACATCCACCCAGAACGTATTCGGGGTCATCGCGGACTCGAAGAAATAGAGCGCGCGTTTGTGATCGACCACCGTACGCCAGCGGGTCGACGAGATGTTGGGCTCGTCTGGAGTCGAAATACCCAGCGGCACCGAGACATTGCGAATGACACTGAACGTCGACGCCAACGCGGACCGCGGATCGTCCGTCTGCGGTATCGCATCCACGTAGAACGACGCGCGGGCGAATCTGTCAGCGGCACGGTTCGTTCCGGGCAGCATCACAGTCCCGTTGATCTGCTTCCAGTACTCGTTGACCGCGAGTTGCTGATCGAAGATCGGAGAATTTGTCATCACCTGGTACTCACGGCTGTGATGAATAGTCGCGCGTCCACCGACGTATTCGATGATCGCACTGTCTCCCCTGGCGTCCGAGAGTGACATGTGAAGGGTAGCGAGACGGTCTTCACCGGGAACAGCAGCAGTCACGACGGTGAACGGTTCCGCTGCCAAGACCTCGACTGCTTCCTGAACTGTCGCAAAACAATCCAGAACATACTGCGCCCACGCTGCGATGGACAGACCCGGAGTCGAGCCGTCGTATGCCGGGTACTCGGACTCGACCAACCACAAGAGATTTGCAGACAGTCCTGCCTCGTTGACCCCATCGGTTGTGCACATGTCGTAGGCCGTTGCGACAACACTTCCGTATTTCGACGTCCACTGAATCGAGTTCAAACCCGCGCAACCCTCGCGCGTCATGCCCCGCGGAAATGCCCAGAGATTGGTTCCGAGATCGACCTTCCAATCCATCGATCGAGCAGTGATCACAGTGTCGTTGGGCCCCAAGTAGACCAAGCGTGTACACATCGAAAACTATCCCTTCCTCACGGCGTGACGATATTGAAACTGGGATCGAAGGTATCCAGCAGCCCTCCCAATGTCTCCAGCGCCGATTCGTCTCCGGTGAGCGAAATCTTCCCGGCTTTGGCAAGTTCCGCAGCCGCGCCCGGTTGCAGAAGTGCGCCGATCAGTGCAGCTTTCGGCCCGGACACCGTCAGTTGCGTGTTCGACGCCGCTCCCCGGCGGGCATTGAGGACGCCGCGCCTGACCCAGGCCGTCCAGGTCTCGTCGTCGTGATCGGTGAACACGAAATCGATGTGGAGGTCGACGTCAGTTGCCTTGTCTCCGATGAGATGCACTGCTACGAAGTCGAACAAGATATCGATGGGCATCGCGAGGACGCTGTCTTCGCTCGCAGTGATGTACGGCGGGGGTTGCGAGCCCTCACGCAATTCCAACGCTGCCGAAAGGTAGATACCTCGCCACTGAGGTCCCTCGGCTTGATACCCCATCTGCTCGTAGACGTCAGCCTGAAGGTTCTTCGCCTCGGTGTTCTCCGGTTGAGCGAACACCAACTTGTGCAGGATCTCTGCCGCCCACCGGTAGTCTGCGGCGTCGAATGCTCGCTTACCCTCATCCAGGATCTTCTGCGCGCCAAGGAGATCGACGAACCTCTTCGCCGACTCGACCGGTGGATGTGGATGAAGCGTCACCGGATCGCCGTCCCACATTCCCAGCTCCTTGGTGTACACGGCACGCACGTCATGATGCAGAGTTCCGTGGTAACCGCGGTTGTGCCACTTGCGGCCGAGTTCCTCGGGTAGCTCGATCACCTCGGCAGCTTCGAGCGGCGTGTATCCCTTGTTCGCCAGCCGGAGCGCCTGGTCGTGAATGTATTTGTAGGTATCCCTTTGTGATTCGATGAAGCCAACGAGGTTCTCGTTGCCCCACACCGGCCATGTGTGCGGTCCGTAGTGAACCGCCGCGTCGTCGCCCCACCGTTCCAAAGTCTCGTCCAGGTATCGCGCGAAATTACGGGCATCGCGGGTACGCGCACCGCGCAGGGTCTGGATGTTGTGGAGTGAATGATTTGCGTTCTCCGCACACGTCAGTGCGGCGAGTTCGGGGATCCAGATGTGCATCTCCTCCGGAGCCTCGGTATCGGGTGCATAGAGGAATTCGAACTCCAGACCCGCAATTTCTCGCTTCGTTCCGGTTTCGGTGATGCCGTCGGTGGGGGAAATATACGAGATCTGAGGGCCTTTGGTGCTGAGCACGCCGATCCCGCACGAGACCGCCCCTTTCGGACCGAGGTCGAGCAATCCGCCGAAGGCATAGAACGACCGCCTCGCCATGGCATTGCCGGCGACCACATTCTCGCCGATTGCGAACTTGTCGAACGATGCGATCGTGCCCGGCGCGATGATCGGCACCTTTCCCGATGCAACGTCCTCGACGTCGATAATGCCTTTGACTCCGCCGTAGTGGTCGATATGGGTGTGCGTGTAGATGATCGCTGCAACCGGCTTGTCGCTGATGTGCTCGCGAATCATCTTCATGCCCTGGCGCGCTGATTCGACTCCCGCCATGCAGTCGATGATGATCAGGCCTTCGTCACCCTCGACGACCGTCAGGTTTGCGATGTCGTTGTTTCTCACCTGGTAGAGGCGATCCGTCACCTGGTAGAGCCCACCCCGGCGAATTACCTGACTCTGGCGCCACAAACTGGGATTGACGGTGTCCGGCGCCGGAACGTCGTCACCGATGTACGCCAATGCCTCGGGGTCGAAGACCACATGCCCGTCGTCGCCGAGAACATTGCCAGGCAACGGTGCGATCAAGCCACGATCCGCGTCGACAAAATCTTGCCGGTCATCCATGGCGTACCGCGTGACCGCTTCGCGGTTCACCGCCACGGTGGCCGGTGTTGCGTCCTTAGGTGTCTGGCACATGGCTCTCCCCGCTCGGATACGACGATCAGATACCCCATAATCTCTATCCGGCGGCAGCGGCGTTGGAATCACCCGCGCAGGGTGAACTCACGCTCCTCACCCCTTCGTCTTCTCGGAACCTCCCGACGCCAGGGCGATGACAAGAACCACGAGCCCACAGGCGACAACAAGGATCCAACCCGCTCTCGATGCCTCGGCGATGTCTGATTGTGCGCTGCCGGCGATCATGCCGCCGGCCAGCGCCACACCGAGAGCAGCGCCGAACTGCCTTGCACTGGAGGTGATCCCGCCGGCAAGGCCTGCCTGCGATCTCGGTAGTCCGTTGACGGCGGTGTTGGTGATCGGAGCATTCGAGAAACCGAAGCCGATACCGAGGAACAGGTACGCGACGAGCAACGTCGAAGTGCCTGTGCTGTTGTCGAGAGAGACCAGGCACAGTCCGCCGAGCGCGGTGAAGCTTCCGGCGATCAGCAACGGCAATCGTGCACCGAAGCGCCCGACGAGAATCCCCGACAACGGCGCACAGATGGTTGCCGCGACTGCCATCGGTAGTGTCATCGCGCCCGCGGCGGCGGGAGTCATTTCACGCGCCTGTTGAAGGTAGAAGGTGCCCAGAAGCAGCGTCGCGTTGAGAGCCACGAACACCACGATCGCGCCGAGGACTGCCGCGGTGAACGGCCGGTGCCGAAACAGCGAGGGGTCCATGAGCGGCTCGCTCTTTCTCGATTCGACGCGGACGAACGCTGCCAGCGCGGCAGCGACGGCGACGTAACCCGCGATTGCACCGGAGGCCAGCCACCCGATTCGTGGGCCTTCGATGAGCAGAGCCACGGATCCGCCCACGACGACCATCAGAAGCACCTGCCCCGGTAAGTCGAGACGTCGAGGTTGTTCAGCCCGGGACTGCGGTACGAACACCGCGGTCAGCATGAGAACGACTGCGATGACGGGCACATTGATCCAGAAAACGGATCTCCAGCCGAAGCTCTCGATGAGGACTCCGCCGACTATCGGTCCTGCTGCCATGCTCAGACCGAAGACCGCAGCCCACACGCCGATCGCCTTGGCTCGCTCCTTCGGGTCGGTCATCACGTTGACGACGATCGCCAGGGCCACCGGACTGAGCATCGACCCACCGACTCCCTGCGCGATCCTCGCCGCAATCAGAACTCCCACCGACGGGGCCAGCGCGCAGACGATCGACGCCACCCCGAAAACGACCAGTCCGATCTGGAAGATCCGCCTTCTACCGAACCTGTCGGCCAGGGCGCCGGACGAGATCAGCAAGCTCGCCAAGACGAGTGTGTACGCGTTGACGATCCATTCGAGACCAACGGTTCCGACGCCGAATCCCTCCCCGATCGCGGGGAGAGCGACGTTGACGATGGTCGTGTCCAACCCGACGACGAACAAGCTCGTGCAGCAGATGGCCAGAATGCCCCACCGGCGGCGTGCGTCAAGTCCGATCACTTGCGGTTCGTCGATCCCGCTCGAAGGTTTCATCTCGGACTCCATCTCTCGAAGTGTTCTGCCGTGCTCGCCAGTCGAAAGGATCGTCGCAACCCGGCCTGCAAAGCCGGTAAGAAATTTGCAGAAACTGCAAAGATGAGGGCATGGACGCCGAACTCGAGCAGTTGCTTACCGATATCGGGCCGAGACTGCGCACACTTCGTCGGGATCGCGATTTGACCCTCGAGGCCCTGTCCGACGCCACCGGCATCTCCGTCAGCGCACTGTCGCGACTCGAATCGGGTAAGCGTCGTCCCACCCTCGATCTGCTGTTACCGCTCGCGCGTGCTCACCGGGTCGCGCTGGACCAACTCGTCGGCGCTCCCGCCACGGGCGATCCTCGGGTCCATCTCACCCCGAGCCGACGCAAGAACGGCAGTGCCGTCGTTCCGTTGACGCGATATCCGGGCCGGGTGCAGGTGTTCAAACAGGTGATCGGTCCACGTCCACCGAAGCTCGTCACCCACGCCGGCTACGAATGGCTCTACGTGCTCGCTGGGGATCTGCGTCTCATTCTGGGTACGAACGAGGTTGTCCTGCACCCCGGTGAAGTCGCGGAGTTCGACACCGCCGAGCCCCATTGGTTCGGGCCCGCCGATGAACAGGTCGTGGAGATCTTGCATCTGTTCGGCCCGCAGGGCGAAAAGGCGCACGTACGCACGAAGGCAAAAACTACTACTGCGCACGAACCGGTACCCGAAAGTTAGATCACTGCATGCGTTTTCAGTCGGTTCGACAGCGTATGAGCGTACTCGAGAAGTAGCGTTCCCAACTCGGCATGACGCGCGGGCCGAAAGCGGGTTTCCACTCCGGTCAGACTCAGCGCCCAGTCCGGGCGCCCGTTGCGGTCGAACACCGCGGCACCCATCCCCCAGCTTCCCTCGACGATGAGGGCTGGATTGACGGCATAGCCGGTGACACGCGTCGACTCGATTCGCTCGCGGATTGATGCCTCACTGTGGATCTCACCCCATTCCGACTCCAGATTCACTCGGGCGAAATAGTCGTCGACGTCCCGCGTCGGTAGGTGACTCAAGATGGCAAGCCCCGCCGACGCGACCCCCAACGGGAATCGCTTCCCCTCGTGCAGCACGTGAGATCGCAGCGGAAAACTGCCTTCCTGACTCAAGATGCAGACGGTCTCGTCGCCGCGACGTGCTGAGAGGAATGCACTCTCCCCCGTGACCCGGGCGAGGTCGTCGACGATGTCGCGAGCGCGGTCGGTGATGTCGTACCGATTTCCGGCCGCGGCGCCCAGGAGGTACAACTCCGGGCCGAGAGACCACCGACCGGTTCGTGCGTCACGGTCGACCAGTCCTTCGGCAGCCAAAGACGTGAGCAGTCGGTGCGCGGTGGGCCGAGCGAGGCCGGTGACCTTGCCCAATTCCGTGGTGGAAATGCCCGTTGGCTCAGAGGCGCCGAGGGCTCGCAGAAGTGCCGCCACCCGCGCGACCATGGCCGGTGATTGCTCGTGAGTAGACATGAGTTCATCCTAGCGTCCATTCAGTGAACGAATTTTCTTCAGATGGTCAGCAGTCGATCAGTTCTGTCTTGATATTCAAGATCCCTTGAACCTGTGAACTGGAGATAGTTCACTGGATAGCGAAGTGAGTGAGTGTCTACTCAATGAACGCTTGGCAGGGAGAAAACATGACAGCAAAGGTGTACGAGTCCGCGGCGGACGCGGTCGCCGACATCGTCGACGGAGCAACGCTGGCCGTCGGCGGATTCGGTTTGTGCGGCATCCCCGACGTATTGATCGACGCGATCGCAGCAACGAGTGCAACCGACCTCGAGGTGTTCTCCAACAACTGCGGCGTCGACGATCACGGTCTCGGAATCTTGCTGAGCGCCGGACGTATCCGACGGGTGACCGCGTCGTACGTCGGTGAGAACAAGGAGTTCGCCCGGCAGTACCTGGCCGGCGAACTCGAAGTGGAACTGACGCCGCAGGGCACGCTCGCCGAGCGTCTGCGCGCCGGCGGAACCGGAATCCCCGCATTCTTCACACCGGCCGGAGTGGGTAGCCCCATCTCCGACGGCGGAATGCCCTGGCGCTACGACGCCGACGGCTCGATCGCTATTGCATCGCCTCCGAAGGAGACTCGCGTCTTCGGAACCAAGCGTTACGTGATGGAAGAGGCGATCAACGCCGACTACGCACTCGTGCACGCTGTTCTCGGTGACACCGACGGCAACCTCGTGTTCGACAAGACCGCGATGAACTTCAACCCGCTCGCCGCGATGGCGGGACGGGTCACCATTGCTCAGGTGGAACGTCTGGTCGAGCCCGGTGAAATCGACCCGGCATCGGTACACCTGCCCGGAGTCTTCGTGCAGAGAATTGTGCACACCGGCCCTCAGAACAAGCGAATCGAAAAGCGAACCGTCAGCGCTTCGGAAGGAACCTCACGATGACCGCACCAGTGACAGTGACGGGTTGGACGCGCCAGCAGATGGCAGCGCGGGCGGCTGCAGAGATGATCGACGGCGAGTACGTCAATCTCGGAATCGGTCTTCCCACACTGATTCCCGGATACCTGGGCTCGGACGTTCGTGTGGTCCTGCACTCGGAGAACGGAATTCTCGGTACCGGACCGTATCCCACCGAGGACAACGTCGATCCTGACCTCATCAACGCCGGCAAGGAGACCGTGACCGTCAATCCCGGTGCGGCATATTTTGATTCGGCCCTCTCGTTCGGGATGATCCGCGGCGGCCACATCGACACCGCCGTTCTCGGCGGCATGCAGGTGTCGAAGACGGGTGACCTCGCAAACTGGATGGTCCCCGGCAAGATGGTCAAGGGAATGGGCGGCGCAATGGACCTCGTCCACGGTGCCCGGCGTGTCATCGTCGTCATGGAGCACAACGACCGCGACGGCAACCCCAAGATCGTCGACGCATGCACCCTGCCCCTGACCGGCCAGGGCGTGGTGAATCGGATCATCACCAACCTAGCCGTCATCGATGTGAGCGACGAAGGCCCACTCGTCCTGCGTGAACTGGCCCCCGATGTCAGCGTCGAAGACGTTGTTGCCGCGACCGGCACCGAACTGAAAGTTGAACTGGCATGACCGACACGACCACTGTGATTGTTGCGGGAGCTCGTACCCCGATGGGTCGACTCCTCGGATCGTTGAAAGACCTCTCCGGGTCCGACCTCGGCGGCATCGCCATCAAAGGCGCCCTCGACAAGTCCGGAGTCGCCCCCGA
>NZ_LEKE01000073.1:0-50005 GCF_001029585.1 Rhodococcus sp. ARP2
GAATCATGTTGGCAATCCTCGGTGTGGTGAGTCTGGTCTGCACCTGGGCGCTCGTCGAGACCAAGGACCACGCCCTGTAAACACTGTGCGCCTTTATTAACCGCCGGCGGTTAATAAAGGCGCACAGCAGGCGGGTGGGGTGTCCGGACTTCGAACAGTTACGGCCACCCCGCACCGGGAAGTATGTCGTGCATCACACCGAATCGAGTAAATTCGTAGATGAGAGGGTCCGCTGCGGCGGCCCCTCTCATAGGTGCCTGAACAGGCAACCGGAGAGGACAGAACACATGAGTACGCCGCTGCCCAGCTATACGTCCGGAGTATGGGACGGTCCGATGCTGGGCGACACCATCGGAGACAACCTCGATCGCACGGTTGCCGCACACGGTGACCGCGATGCGTTGATCGACCATGCCAGCGGTCGACGATGGACGTACCGGGAGTTCGCCGAGCAGGTGAACGGGCTCGCTGCCGGACTACTTTCCCGTGGTGTGGGGAAGGGCGATCGGGTGGGAATCTGGGCTCCCAACTGTCCGGAATGGACGTTCACGCAATACGCGACGGCAAAGATCGGCGCGATCCTGGTCAACATCAATCCGGCGTACCGCTCGCACGAGTTGCAGTACGTGCTCGAGCAGGCCGGAATCTCGACGCTGGTGTCTGCGGCCAGCTTCAAGACCTCGGACTACGCGTCGATGATCGAGACGGTGCGGCCGCAGTGCCCGGATCTGACGTCGGTGCTCCTGCTCGGTTCACCCGAGTGGGACGCGGTGCTTGCCGACGGGTTGGCGGCCCAGGCCAGCGATCCGGCTCCGCTCGCAGCTGCCCAAGCCGCGCTGTCGGCCGACGACGCGATCAACATCCAATACACCTCGGGCACTACCGGTTTCCCGAAGGGCGCGACGCTCAGCCACCACAACATCCTCAACAACGGCTACTTCGTCGGCGAGTTGTGCCACTACAGCGAGGTCGATCGGGTGTGCATCCCGGTGCCGTTCTATCACTGCTTCGGCATGGTGATGGGCAACCTTGCGTGCACCAGTCATGGTGCTGCCATGATCATTCCGGGCCCCGCATTCGATCCGCGCGCTTCGCTCGAGGCCGTCCAGGCCGAAAAGTGCACGTCCCTCTACGGCGTTCCGACGATGTTCATTGCCGAGTTGGCGCTGCCGGACTTCGACAGCTTCGATCTGTCGTCCCTTCGCACCGGCATCATGGCGGGTTCGCCCTGCCCGGTCGAAGTGATGAAGCAGGTCATCGATCGCATGGGTATGGCAGAGGTGTCCATCTGCTACGGCATGACGGAGACGTCGCCGGTGTCGCTGCAGACCCGCTCGGACGATTCGATCGAGCAGCGCACCGAAACCGTCGGTCGGGTGGGGCCGCACCTCGAGATCAAGATCGTCGATCCGGCAACCGGACTGACGGTGCCGCGCGGCGAGCCGGGCGAACTGTGCACGCGTGGTTACTCGGTCATGCTCGGCTACTGGGAGAACCCGGAGAAGACCGCCGAGGCTATCGACGCTGCCCGGTGGATGCACACCGGAGACATCGGAGTCATGGACGAGGCCGGATACGTCGCTATCACCGGACGCATCAAGGACATGGTCATCCGCGGTGGCGAGAACGTCTATCCGCGTGAGATCGAGGAGTTCCTTTACACCCATCCCGACATTCTCGACGCGCAGGTCATCGGTGTGCCGGACGCCAAGTACGGCGAGGAATTGATGGTGTGGGTCCAGATGCGCGAAGGTGCAGACGATCTGGACGCCGATTCGGTCCGTGCCTTCTGCACCGGCAAGCTCGCGCACTACAAGATTCCGCGGTACGTCCATGTCGTGGACGAGTTCCCGATGACAGTCACAGGCAAGGTCCGCAAGATCGCGATGCGAGAACAGGCGATCGAATTGATCGGTCAGGCCTGAGCATATGTCCGCGAACCCAGGGGAGCGTGAGCCGGTACGCCCCGAGATCGCGCTCTCCTGGAAGCGTTCTCGACTGAGTGGCCTCGATCCGTCGTCGGCAATCGCCGTGGACACCGAGGAGCAGGACGGCGAGTCTCGTCTGCTCCGGGCCGCCGCGCCCGTGCTCGACGAGGTGTCGCAACAGATCGCGGGCACCGGTTTCTGTGTGCTGCTTGCTGATCGAGAATGCCGCGTGGTCGCTTCGGTGTACTCCGACAGCCGCGTCGAGCGGACGATCGAGCGGTTGGGCGTCGTCAACGGTTCACGCTTCGGTGAAGAGCACGCCGGTACCAATGCGCTCGGTACGCCGCTCGAGGTAGGTCGAAGTGTGGTGATCCACGGGGACGAGCATTTCCTCGACAGCCTCAAGGGATTGAGCTGCTACGGCCAGCCGATCCTGCATCCCGTCACACGTCGCGTCGAGGGTATTCTCGACATGACTGGCGTTGTCTCGCAGGCCAACCCGCTGTTCGCGCCCTTCCTCGCGCGTGCTGCAGCGGATATCGAGAAACGACTGCTCGAAGGCTCCAAGGCGTCGGAGCAGCGGCTGGTCGACGCATTCCAGCGAGTGTCACATCAGCGCCACATTGCCGTCGCGGCCATCGGCGACGACATCCTGCTGAGCAACCGAACGGCCTTGGATCTGCTCGACACCGCCGACCACGTATCACTCCGGTCCTTGATCGCCGATCTCAATCCTGATCAATCAAGGCTTGTGACAGTCGAATTGGCGTCCGGTGCGCTGGCGCGAGTTCAAGCCGACCGGATTTCCGGGGCCGACGGCGGCGCACTCTTCCTGGTCGAACCACTCCAGCGGGAACGGGCACCCATCCGCAGAACCCACGAGCGGGCACCATCTCCGGGCGAACGACTGCGCCGCGACCTGATGCGGGCGCGGGCGTCGTCGTCCGCAGTTGCCATCTCGGGTGAAGCAGGTTCCGGTCGAACTTCGGCAGCATCGGACGTGGTCGGGAGCGTCGACGCCAGTTGGCACGATGCCACGCGAATCGCGTTCGACGGCCGTGAGCAGTGGATCACCGATCTTGTGCGAGCAGCCCGTAAGCGTTCGGGCGTGGTCGTGATCGAACAGGTGCAGCTCCTTCCCGGTTCGGTGTTGCCGCTGGTCGCAGACCTGATTGACGCCAGCGCCGAGGGGCCGAAGATCGTACTGACCAGCGGGGCGGCAGTTGATCTTCCGCCGACCATCGCGGCGCTGCTTTCACGATGCGCCTCCAGGGTTGTCATCACCCCTCTGCGCGAGCGACAGGCTGAGATCGCCGAGTTGGCTCAGGTGATGTTGGAGGGGATCTCGCCCGAGTTGAGGTTGACTGCCAGCGCTGCCGAAGCGCTCGCGGCGGCCAGTTGGCCGGGCAATCTGGCCGAGTTACGCGTCGTGCTCCATCGCGCGTCCGGCGAACGCTCGAGCAATCGCATCGACGTCGTCGATCTGCCCGAGGACTATCGCACCACGGCCAAGGTGTCGCGGTTGGCAGGGCGGGAGAAGGCCGAGCGCCAGGCGATTATCGGAGCGTTGAAAGACTGCGGCGGCAACAAGGTTCACGCGTCGGCGCAACTCGGAATCAGCCGAAGCACTCTCTACACACGGATGCGGGCGCTCGACATCACTGTGTAGTTGACTGTCCGAATTGAGTTGTACAAAGTTCGGACAGTTAGCACCCCCGGAAGCGCGGAAGTATGGCGTGCATCACATTCGCACCTCACTACTTCAGGGGAGTTTCCGATGACGGCAGTAGCCGAACACACCATCAGTTCCGCGGTACAAGGTTTCCTGAACGGACCGAAGAAGCTCTACATCGGCGGCGAATTCGTCGACGCCGCTTCGGGTCAGACCTTCGCGACGTACAACCCGGCTGACGGACAGAAGCTCGCAGACGTGGCACACGGCCAGGCCGAAGACATCGACCGCGCGGTACGCGCCGCCCGAACGGCTTTCGAGGACGGCCCCTGGTCTCGGATGAAGGCAAACGAGCGCGAGCGGATGATCTGGCGCGTCGGCGACATTCTCAGTGCTCGTGCCGAGGAATTCGGTCAGCTCGAAGCTCTCGACAACGGCAAGTCCGTTGCCATCGCCACCGCCGTCGACGTGGCTTGGGCCGCAGACGTTTTCCGCTACTACGCGGGTTGGGCCACCAAGATCGAAGGCAGCACCGTCAACGTGTCGATGCCCTTCTCTCCGGGCGGCGAGTTCCACGCCTACACCCTGCGTGAGGCAATCGGCGTCTGTGGACTGATCGTGCCGTGGAACTTCCCGCTGCTGATGTCGTCGTGGAAGCTCGCCCCCGCGCTCGCCGCCGGCAACACGGTGATCCTCAAGCCCGCTGAGCAGACCCCGCTCACCGCACTGCTTCTCGCGGAGGTCTTCGAAGAAGCAGGCTTCCCGCCCGGCGTCGTCAACATCGTTCCCGGCTTCGGCGATGCAGGTGCTGCACTGTCCGGCCACGACGACGTGGACAAGGTCGCGTTCACCGGTTCCACCGAGGTGGGTAAGAAGATCGTCGACGCCGCCAAGGGCAACCTGAAGAAGGTTACGCTCGAGCTCGGTGGCAAGAGCCCCAACATCGTATTCGCCGACGCGGATTTCGATTCCGCGGTGGAGGGTTCACTCAACGCCTGGCTGTTCAACCACGGTCAGTGCTGCGTTGCGGGTACCCGTCTGTACGTCGAGGACACCATCTTCGAGAAGTTCACCGAGGCCGTCGCGCACGCAGCGAGCCAGGTCAAGATCGGACCCGGCCTCGATCCCACCACCCAGCTCGGACCGCTGGTCTCGCAGGAGCAGTTCGACAAGGTCACCGGTTACCTCCGAGAGGGAATCGCCGACGGCGCACGTGCACTCACCGGCGGTAACCGCTGGGGCGATCAGGGCTACTTCGTCGAGCCGACTGTCTTCGTCGACGTCAAGCCCGAATTCTCCATCGTTCAGGAGGAGATCTTCGGACCCGTCGTGGCAGCGCTGCCGTTCAACGCGGACGACGGACCCATCACTGCCGCAAACGATTCCATCTACGGACTTGCCGCCGGCATCTGGACCCGTGACATTTCCAAGGCCCACCGCACGGCCAAGCGTCTCAAGGCTGGCTCGGTGTGGATCAACCAGTACAACGGCTTCGACACCGCAATGCCTTTCGGCGGATACAAGCAGTCCGGTTGGGGCCGCGAGCTCGGCGCTTCGGCTATCGATCTCTACACCCAGACCAAGGCCGTCAACATCGCCCTCTGACCGACCCCCATCGCTCATTCTCTCGTCCGACAATCAAGGAGATCACCAGTGAAGACCAAAGCTGCTGTACTGCTCGAGCCCGGAAAGCCTTTCGAGATCATGGAACTCGACCTCGACGGCCCGGGGGTGGGTGAGATACTGATCAAGTACACCGCTGCCGGACTGTGCCATTCGGATCTGCACCTGACCGACGGTGATCTCCCGCCGCGTTACCCGATTGTCGGCGGACACGAAGGCTCGGGCATCATCGAAGAGGTCGGACCCGGCGTCACGAAGGTCAAGCCGGGCGACCACGTCGTATGTAGCTTCATCCCCAACTGCGGCACCTGTCGCTACTGCTCGACCGGTCGCCAGAACCTTTGTGACATGGGTGCCACCATCCTCGAAGGTTCGATGACGGACGGTTCCTTCCGTTTCCACGGCAACGGAATGGATTTCGGCGGAATGTGCATGCTCGGAACGTTCTCCGAGCGCGCCACCATTTCTCAGCACTCGGTGGTCAAGATCGACGACTGGCTTCCCTTGGAGACAGCAGTGGTCGTCGGCTGCGGCGTGCCTTCGGGATGGGGAACGGCAGTCAACGCCGGTAACCTTCGCGCCGGCGACACCGCGGTGATCTACGGCATCGGTGGCCTCGGCATCAATGCCGTCCAGGGCGCCGTTTCGGCCGGCTGCAAGTACGTCGTGGTGGTCGATCCGGTTGCTCTCAAGCGTGAGACCGCACTGAAGTTCGGTGCAACCCATGCCTTTGCAGACGCCGAGAGCGCTGCTGCCAAGGTCAACGAGCTGACGTGGGGACAGGGCGCCGACGCGGCGCTCATCCTTGTCGGCACCGTCGACGAGGACGTGGTCAGTGCAGCGACAGCAGTGATCGGCAAGGGCGGCACCGTGGTGATCACGGGTCTCGCCGATCCGGCCAAGCTGACCGTGCACGTGTCGGGAACCGATCTGACGCTGAACCAGAAGACGATCAAGGGCACATTGTTCGGATCAATGAACCCGCAGTACGACATCGTGCGTTTGCTTCGTCTCTACGATGCGGGTCAGCTCAAGCTCGACGAACTGATCACCAACACCTACAGCCTCGAAGACGTCAACCAGGGCTACCAGGATCTGCGTGATGGCAAGAACATCCGTGGCGTGATCATTCACGACAAGTAGGACAACTGCTGTGCGCCTTTATTAACCGCGGGCGGTTAATAAAGGCGCACAGCACTATTTCTTGGCTTTCGACAAAATCTGCATCAACTGAAGTAGTGCTGAGAACTTCGCGAATACCGAGCGCGAGACCACCGGACCGAAAGCCGCGGTGTCGGTTGCATCGAACGCGTCGAGCAGATCGCGGAAGCTTTCGACCTGTTTGACCATCGCGTCGAGATCGACGTGCGTGGCGGCGTCGGCATCACGCAGAGCTAGTAGGTACTGCGGCGCCGTCACCAAGGCGACTGCCGGGATCTTCCGCTCGAACAGTGGTTCACCCTCGCCGAAATGAATGACCGGTCCTGGCGCCACGATTCGGCGATCGCCTGCCCCGATGTCGCGCCACAGCGGTGCAACGATGTCGTGTGCTTCTCGGCTCGTCGCGTAGAGCAGTTCCGGTTCCGGAGTGGTCACCAACGCATAGCTGCCGGTCGAGGTGTCCTCGGTATCACCCAGCGCGCCGAGGTGTTCGATCGCGATCCCGGCTACTGCGCGCGCCTGACCGGCTTCGCCCTTCCACATCTCGGGGTGCGCTTCGAGCCAGGTGGAGGTTGCCTGTCCGTGCTTGGACACCGCTGGAATTCGCAGGTGGCCAGTCGTCAGCACAAAAACGTACGACCGTCGATGCGGCTGCGCGACGGCGTGCCGCGCCAAGGCCAACATTCCCAGATGCCCGTTCTCCTCGACGCCGTTGGTTCCGTCGCTGTGAGTGATGAGCAGAATCGTCTCTTCCGGTGATGTCCCCGGGGATACCGCCCACACCGTGTCGGTCCGGGTGTCCGGATGCAGAGTTGCATCCAGAACCAGAGTCGCCCGCTGACCGGAACGAGCTGCAGCGACAACCTTCCTGCCCTCGTCGCCGGCCACCCAGACGGCGGGGATGTCGTGGTACGGCTGCGTGAACGGAAGATATTGTCCCAGTGCGTTGTCCGGAGCGATGTCACGCCACACCGCGATCACGCCGAGCACTCCGGCCTTGCGGGCCTTGTCGAGTTTCGGGCCAAGAAGGGTTGCGGAGAGAACCGGATTTCGAAGAGTCTCGTCGGTGGCGATCGGACCCCACTCGCTGACCAGTAGCTTGCGGGGAAGATCGACGTGCGGGACCTCGATCACCGCGATCGCGCCCTTGGCCGCGGACCATTTGGGGCGTCGCGCGCTGACGTAGACCAGGGGAGCGGAGATTCCCTGGGGCCCGGTCAATCCCGAGTAGGGGAATGCGGACGAAACCTTGATCGGTCCCGTCGGCAACTCGATGCGAAGCCCCTCAGATGTGTCCGGTAGATCCCAGCGTTCGAAAGTGTGTGAATCACGCCGGACTTCGAGGCCAAGTTCGGTCAGTTCGTTCGCGACTTCTTCCACCACCGCGTGGTGTGAAGGTGATCCCGTCAATCGTGGCCCCAGCGCGTCGAGTCGCTGTTGGCCTGCAAGGAGGAGATCGCGATCGACGGCCTGGCCGTGATTCATGGGATTGCCTTTCGTACTACGCGACGTCTGCTCTGGTGAGGCGCCTGCCCGTGTCGTGTCCACGGTACCGAGCGGTCTGAAAAGGAGACGGAGAGCGCGCCGGATATGCCGTTTTCGCAGATATACCGGGTGCCAATGGGCCTATCGGTCCGTACCGTATGACCTTGGCACCGAAAGACTCCGTGTTCTTCGGACAGACCAGTCCACGGCGAGAGAGGCCTACGTTGGCTACGTATCTTTACAGGTTGGGGAAGTTCGCTTTCCGCCACAAGTATCTTGTGGTGGCCGCGTGGATTATCGTGATCGCGGTGGTGGGAGGCGCTATCAGCGCCACAAATCCGACGTTCTCCAAAGAATTCAATCTTCCGGGCACCGATTCACAGCGTGCGACCGAGTTGATGAACGAGAACTTTGCAGCGGCAGCGGAGCAGCAAACTCAGGCGTCGACCAGCATTCTCATCGCGGCAGACGACGGGCTTGCCGCGCACAGCGATCAGATCGACCAGTTGATCGCACAGGCGAAGACGTTGCCGGACATCGTCGATCCCGAGAAGATCGTCAATCCGGTCACTCTCGCGGAGGCCAATCCGGCGGTGGCGTCAGCCGTTCTCGGCGACAACGGCAAGGTCGGGCTGATCCAGCTCAATCAGTCGATTCGCATCGAGGATCAGACGCAGGCGAACAAGACGGCGTTCCTCGATTTGATGGCAAAATTCCGCACCGGTGGCCTGCAAGTCGAAGGCACCGGTTCGATGATGCAGGTGCAGGCCGCGGGCGGTCTGTCGGAGATGCTCGGCTTCGCGGTGGCGTTCATCGTGATGATCGTGGCGTTCGGCGCACTCATCGCGGCGTTCATCCCGTTGTTCACTGCAATTCTTGGAATTGCGCTGGCCACTCTGACGGTCACACTCGGCTCGGGCTTCTTCGACATCAACGAAGGTGTCACGGGAATCGTCACGATGATCGGCATCGCAGTCTCGATCGACTATGCGTTGTTCATCGTCTCGCGCTACCGCAGTGAGCTCAATCTGGGCGGAACCAGGGAAGCTGCTGCCGGACGCGCAGTAGGTACAGCAGGTTCGTCGGTCGTATTCGCGGGCCTGACAGTGGTGGTCGCGCTGGCAGCCCTGGCGGTGGTCGGGGTCCCGATGATCACGCAGATGGGAATCTCGGCGGCGGTTGCCGTCATCATCGCCGTGCTCGGCGCAATCACGTTGATCCCGGCAGTTCTGGGCATCTTCGGTCGGTTCGCGTTCTCGCCTCGTATTCCCGGGCTTCGCCACGGTGACGAGCCCGAGACGATGGAATCCAACGGACATCGCTGGGCCAAGATAGTCACCAAGTACCCGTGGCCGATCGCGGGTGCTGCTCTGGTCCTCCTGGTGATCGCGGCTATTCCGATGACGAAGCTCGAACTCGGACTCTCGTTCACTCAAGACGAAGAGCGACCGGCACTGGCCCTCCTGCAACGAGGATTCGGTGAAGGCGTCAACGGCGAATTGTTCGTCGTGCTCGACGCGCCCGACGGTACCGACATCGCTGCGATTGCCGAAGGCACTGTCGCGCACATCAAGGGCCTCGACAACGTCGCAACGCCGGATCAGTTGATGTGGGTCGGAAACGGACCGGACGCGGCAAACCCGATGGCGGGCGCAAACTCTGCGCTCATCGCGGTCACCCCGCAGATGTCTCCGAGCGGCCCCGAAACCCACGAGCTGATGAATCAGATCCGGGACTACGGATCGACGGTGAAGTCGGAAGGCGCAGAACTCGGTGTAGCGGGTCAAACCGCGATCGTTGCAGACATGTCGTCGAAGCTCAGTTCCGCGCTCATCCCGTATCTCATCGTGGTTGTGGGGCTGGCGTTCATCATCATGATGGTCGTCTTCCGCTCGATCTTGGTGCCGCTGACCGCAACTCTCGGATTCCTGTTTTCCGTCTGTGCGACCTTCGGCGCCACGGTTGCCATTTTCCAGTTGGGCGACTTCGGGCTGATCGAGCACACACAACCCATCATCTCGTTCCTGCCGATCTTCATGATCGGTGTGGTCTTCGGGTTGGCGATGGACTATCAAGTGTTCCTCGTGACGCGAATGCGCGAGGAATACGTGCACGGATTGTCGGCCAAGGACGCCATCATCTCCGGCTACACCCATGGTGCTCGCGTGGTCGCATCGGCGGCCATCATCATGATCTCCGTGTTCGGCGCATTCATGCTGTCCTCGGAGACGACAAGCAAGATGATGGGCTTCGGTCTCGCGGCGGCAGTCTTCTTCGACGCCTTCATCATCCGCATGATCGTGATCCCTGCGGTCATGTCGATCCTCGGTGATTCGGCGTGGAAGTTGCCCGCGTGGCTCGACAAGATCCTGCCGAACGTCGACATCGAGGGTGAAGCGATTCGGCGGATTCCGATCGAGCAGGATCCGGATTCCGATCCAGACCCGAATCAGGTGCCTGTGAGGGTGTAAGCACTCAGGTCGTCAGGACGGGGTGCCGGTTGCACAGCAACTGGCACCCCGTTCTTCTGTCTTCATGCGGCGCTCGCGCGATAGGAAACCATCCGGTTGGTAACAGAAATCGCTGTGATCGCGACAGGACTTCCAGAGGCGACGCGCATCGGGAGCGAGCCGTGACAGCGACTGCGAGGGTACGTGTCGAAGGAGCAAACCGATTCGAAGCGGGCCGAGAAGTGGACCTTCGCGCTGACGGTCGTCTCCCTGATCGCCGGTGGGACAGTGGTTGCCGGGCTGGTGGATCGGTGGAGCAGCTCGCCGTCCGATGACATCTCTGTAGCTGCGTCATCTTCGATCACCATGACGTCTACACCGGACGAGATTCCGGCGGAGGACGTGCCTGAATTCTCGTACGTCACGCCGAGCGCGGTGTACCCGACAACGATTCCGGGTTGTGCGAGTGTCGAAGCGCCAGAGGAGGAGACGTTCTTCTCCTACATTCTGGACGGTTCTGACACGTACGACGATCCGCGTTTTCCGTGGTTCTCGAGCGCCAAGGCAGCCGCGATGTCCGACGCGGTCAAACAGGCGCTCCCGAAAGATGTCGAGCTGAAGTTCGCCAGCCCGGGTAATTCGCTGCAGTTCGGGCCGATCTCTGCACCTCCGAACACAGATGGGCTGCCCGAGGGATTCTCGCTCGAGGAGTTGGCGTCCACCACTGCGTCCGGGACGCTGATTCGGGACGGGAAGATCGGCGCGCTCAGCCTGATGCTGCACTCGAGTTCTGATCCGATCCCATCGTGTGTTGCGGGGTCGCTCGTCGAACGTCGGGTGCTGGCCGACCAGTCTGTGGTGGATCTGCAGGATACGTGGAGCGAAACCAATGGTGTACGCACCCTTAATCGGTCGGCAATGTTGTACGGAGTCGACGGGACCCGTATTCAGGCGTATCTCAACGACACGAACAACGACGGAGGTCCGGACGCCGAGAGTTCCGGCGTGGTGCCACTGACGCTCGACGAACTTGTAACCCTTGTCGAAATGCCACAGCTGCGAATCACCACGCCAGTTCCCCCGGGTACGGCACCGCTTTCGCCCGGGTGCCACGGGATCCCTCGAGACTCTAGCGACGTGGCCGAACTCGATCGCGCGACGATCGAACGTCTCAACGCCGTACTCGAGATCAGATGGCGTGCTGTACCTCCGGGTTTTCCGATTCTTGATGCCGGACCGGGCGCTCTGACGGTCGCGGAGAATGACAGGTCCACCGCATGTCAGAGATTTCTCACTCGGACGGGAGAGAACGAGTCGACGCTCAACATGACAATTACCGGCGGACAACCACTCCCCGCGGAGCCCAACAAATACGACCCCTCCTACTACGGGCACCCCTTGGAGTTCGTGACGCGACCGGATGGATCCGTGATCGAGCGAGACGAACGGGATTACTCGACCGTACCCATGACAAATGACGGCTCGAAAGCAGAATCGACGCAGGAAACGAGCAGGTCGGTGGTCGTCACCCGTCCGAATGGGACCCAAGTCTCGGTTTCGTCGTCGGCTGCGATCCCGAACGTGCCGATGACGTTCGAGCAGTTGGAGTTTCTCGCGACGACCGAAGGCTTGGAGATTCGATGACCACCAGATTCTCCCCGAAATCGCGCCTTCGGATCGCGGCCGCCGCAGCCGTAGTCACCGTCACTGCCGCCATCGCCACGGTGGTCACGTCGACGAGTTCCGAACCGACAGCGATCTCGTCGCCGCTATGGAGCGTCGAGGCCTCCGAGATTCTCGGGCGCGAGTTCGCGATATTTCGGAGCCCACTTGTTGGCACCGAATTCAACATGGACATGGGCGGATTCATCGACGCCGGATCACTCGTGGTCACGATGATCGGTATGCCGGATCGTCAGGCGTATTCGTTGGACGACGCAGAATTGGTCGGATTGGACGCCGAAGATGGCACAGTTCGTTGGCGCACGTCGGCGGTCGACATCGGTGGTTGCTCCGAGACTCTGCTCGGCAGTTCGGTGCTGTGTTTCTCCGGGCCGTACGTATCCGGTGGTTCGTACTCACTTTTCGATATCGAGACAGGAGAGCGTCGAGACATCAAGACGCCGTGGGCACCGATCATCGCGGTTGTCTCGGGTGACACGGTCCTCGCGCTCGAGGGTGATATCGAGAGCAACGACGTTCGCGTGCACAGCGGAACCGTCGACGATCCGGAAGCGAACTGGTCCAAAGCGTTCGACGTCGGTGGATCGTGGGAAGCCGGATACGTCGATCCGGTGATGTCGGTGCACGGCGATCTGGGTGTGATCGCTCTCGACGAGTCTCTGGGATTCGATCTGAAGACGGGCGAACAGCGGTGGGTACACGGTTACTCCACCTGTTCGACCGCGCATACATCGTCCGATGGGGTGACATTGGTGTCGGATGGCGGTTGCGAAGGCGATGGCCGTCCGACAAGTGAGTACGCGCTCGATCAGAACGGGCGCGAGTTCGCCAGGACGGACGAACTGCCCTCGGAGTCCTCGTACTACGGTGGACGATACAGCCGAGATGATCCCGCAGGAGGATCGACTCCGATCATTCTGGGACACAGCGGTTTCGACCGGACTTCCGGCGAGAAATTGTGGTCCAACAGTGAAGTCTTCGACACCGCACAGTCGTTGGCGGTGATCCGCAACGTGGTTGCCGTGACACGTTCCGGTTCCGAACCCGAGGTCCAGTTCGTGGACCTCTTCACCGGTGAGGTCCTGTGGCGATCGAACGCTGAGCGCGCAGGGGCGGTTGTCTGGCACGGCGATGTCGTTATCGACGAGGGAAACGTCTACGGAACGGATGTCCTTACGGGCCAACGTAGTTGGGAGGTTCGGGTGGATCAGGACGGGGACGACGAGTTCACCCCCTGGGCGATGCCGCGGGAGCTGTGGGCGGGGGACAAGGTGCTGTTGCGTTCCAGTGAAGACCGCATCACGGCGTTGAAGGTGTCGTGAGATCCGGTGTGGTGCATGTCCGTTAATACACTCGGATAAGCGCTCGGTACTCGGCGGTCAGCGGCCCGCACGGTCATCGATGAGCGGGTTTCGGTGTACCTCGTGGAGGACGCGGCGGACTTTTGTGCGCATCAGCAACGAGGGGTCTCTGCTGCACTGTCACTTCGCACCTGTAGTGAATAGCGAGGCTGGATTGGCTACTGGTTGACCGGCATGATTCGTCCTTGCGATTTGCCGAACAAGCGTCTGAACTCAAAACGCTCCTGCTCGAAATTGTATGCACGGTATATCGGCCATGCCAAGGCGTGGACAACTGTGTCCAGCCGGATCAGGAACTTGAAGCGCCAATTCATGACGTTGTGGAGTCGAAGGACCGATTCAGAAGCGCGGTTGTACTTCGAGTATTCGCGCGGAGGTGTTTCTCCCCGCCTCCCCGATGTTTCGACGCGCATGGAGTCGCACTGTCCGATTGTCAACCCGATCTTCTGGAGACATATCGAGAGATCCATGTCTTCGTGAATGTCAGTGCGCTCGCTCAAATTCTTCCGCACTTCTAGCCACGCTGATCTTTTCACGGCCATGTTCGCTCCGGTAGCAGCTAGCACTCGGCGATCATGATTGAACTTTCCACGTCGAATTTGTCGGTCAAGTACGAACCGGTGGACGCGCGAGAAAGGGGATTCGAAGAGGTATGTGACGCCCGCAACGGCGCAGTGGGTGGAGTTGGGGCCGAGGAATTCGCAAATCGCGGCCGCCCATCCGGTCTGGACCCGGGTGTCGGCGTCGATTCGGCCGACCAGTTCACAAGAAGACGCGTCAAAACCCGCATTTCGGGCATGCACAACACCTTGGCGTGACTCGAAGATATATCGAACTTTTTCGTGTGACCCTGCGTAGCGTTCTATTATCGAGGCAGTTCGGTCGGTGGAGTTGTTGTCGACTATCAAGATTTCGTCGATTGTGTCACCTTGCGCGAGCAGACGGTCAATGCAGTCCGCGATTCCTGCCTCTTCGTTAAACACAGGTACAACGACCGACAATTGATTTCGGTGAGGATTCTCAGTCGATTGCTTTGGGGACGTCACAATCGTTCCTGAGGTTTACGGTTCAGGTGAATCTTCACAAAATAACGGTATCAATCAATTTTTCACCTTCAAAATCGTGGCACTCGGGTAGGTACGCCATGCCGAAACGGCCGCATGGCTACTGGTGTACGATTTGTTCTTTTTGTTGAGATTCTTGTTTGTAAAATTGCAGGTAGCGGGATATCTGATCGATAAGAGGGCTGTGGCGGCGCCGGCTGTCGGTCGATGTGTGGGCCGTCGTTCGAGTGCCAGAACTTATGCCGTACCTCACGCATTCCATACCGTGGTGGATGACTTGATGAGACGGACTGCCCGACTGTTTGGCCTCGGCGTAGGTTTACTGCGAGATTCAGATCGAACTATGCCGAACGGCCTTCCCGTGCGGATCGACTTCCCCGAGCGATGGAACGTCTTCGCCCCCGTGTACTCGGCGCATGAGCTCGTCGTCGAGTTGCCAACCGCCGTCGGTAAGGTGTTCAAGATTCCACTGATCAATGGCGCAACGCGACGGGTGATCGACGAAGAGGTCGTCGACCTCGCCCTCGCGGCCGAATTGTCGTCGATGGTGACCGGGCATCGGTATACCTCGACCAGTTGTCGGCGAACGATCGTGTGGATCAGCTACGAGACCGTATTCTGCACTATCACTTCGAATCTGCGGTGATTATCGAAATCGATGGGCTACTGGTGAACCGGCATGATTCGACCCTGCGATCTGCCAAACAAGCGCCTGAACTCCAGGCGCTCCTGCTCGAAGTTGTAGAGGCGGTAAACGGGCCACACGAGCGCGTGGAGCATCGAGTCGCCCCAGATTGTCAGTTTGAGGCGCCAATTCATGATGTTGTGAAGGTGCAAAACCGATTCGGATGCCTGGTTGTACTTCAGGTACTCCAACGGAGGGGTTTCACCGCGTCGACCGGACGTTTCTGCTCGCATGTCGGCGATCTGACCGATCGTCATCCCTTCCTTCCGAAGGCACAGTGAAAGGTCGATATCTTCGTGGATGTCCGGCCGGTCGCTGACTCGTTCGCGGACGGCCAGCCATGCGCTTTTTCTGATCGCCATGTTTGCTCCGGCGACAGCAAGTACTTGACGTTCGCAATCGAACTTTCCCTGCTTGACCTGACGGTCCAGTGCGAAACGGTGGATTCGGGCAAACGGCGATTCGAAGAGATAGGTGAGTCCGGCGACCGCTGAATGCGCAGTGCTGCGCTGGAAGAAACCTTTGACCGCACGGGCCCATCCCGGTTGGACCCGCGTGTCTGCGTCGATCCGACCGATGATGTTGCCGGTCGAGGCGTCGAAGCCGGCGTTCCGCGCATGAACGACGCCTTGCCGGGCCTCGAAGACATATCTCACTCGGTCGTGCTTCTCGGCGAACTTGTGAATGATCGATGCGGTGCTGTCCGTCGAGTTGTTGTCGACGACCAGAATCTCGTCGATTTCGGACTGGATCAGTAAGCGCTCGATGCAGTTCGAAAGGGAGTTTTCTTCGTTGAATACTGGAACAACCACGGAGAGTCGATTAGTGGACAAGTGTTCAATTTCTTGCATGGACTCGGTCACTTGGCTCCTTTGCTGGGCAATTAGTCCAGTCCTTCGCAAAGGTTACGATAGCAATGGGTGTCCGTTTCGGCAATTTGGAGTGGTGAGGTTTCGGTCATTTTTGCAAATGCCCACTCCGTTGAGGCGTCGACATAAGTGCAGCTAGATGCGCGTTTCTGTGTTCGGAAGAATGGTTTCCGCGATGTTTGATTCTTTGCTCACTCGAGTCTGTTTGTCGGCTGAACAGTGGACTTTAGTCCTTCTATTTGCGGCAAACATAATGCTGTCAGTTCGCTGATCTTCGGATCCGAACAATGGCAACCGCGTAGCAATATTGAGATAGTGGAAGATGCTTTCCCTGGTGCCGAGTTAGCCCAGCGCACGTGGAATATCTGTGAATTCACCAGTTCTTAGTCGGCAAGCTCGCCACCCCCTGCAAATATTTGCGTTCGGGCGTGCTGGTCTGAGTATTCCGGTGAAGTACGTCCCCGCGAACCTTCAGCACCGATTCCGACGTGCAGCCGGTGGTCACCATCTCCTCAGCGGGGCACGGCGCCCTCGGTTTCGGGTGCCGGAACAGTTTTCCCGGTGATCGGATCGACTTCCTCGAGCGGTGGAACGTCTTCTCCGTCGAGCACTCGGCGCATGCGCTCCTTGTCGAGCTGCCCCTCCCAATTCGCGACCACGAAGGTCGCGACACAATTCCCGAGCAGGTTCACCGAGACTCGCATCGAGTCCATGATTCGATCGGCGCCCAGTAGGAGGGCGACTGCGGCAACCGGAATTGCGCCGTGACCGATTGCGGCCACGGTGGCGGACAGTGCCAGGAATGACGATCCCGGCACGCCGGCCATTCCCTTCGACGTGAGCATCAGTACCAGGACGGCAGTGATCTGTTCACCGAGTGTCAGGTCCACGCCGAGTGCCTGAGCCAGAAACAGCATGCAGATCGACAGGTACAGCGTGGCGCCGTCGAGATTGAACGAGTAGCCGGTAGGCACCACCAATCCTGTTGTAGTGCGCGAGCATCCGGCGTTGGTGAGCTTGACCATGATTCGGGGCAGAACTACTTCGGTCGACGCCGTTCCCAACGCGAGGAAGAGTTCGTCCTTGATGTACTTGACGAACTTCCACAGGTTCACGCCCGCGAAGTACCTGACTATCGCGGCCAGGATGAGGATGAACAGGACGGCGGCGAGATAGCATGCGGCGATCAGCTTTCCGTAACTTCCGAGCGAAGCGATCCCGTACTGGCCGACGATGTACGCCATCGCGCCCAAAGCGCCCAACGGCGCCAGTCTCATGATCCAGCCGATGATCGTGAAGAACAGATGACTCAGACGATCGACTAGTTCGAACACGATCGGTGGTCCACTCTCGCCTGCCTTGGCCAAGGCGAGCCCGAACAGTACGGCGAAGAAGAGGACTTGGAGGAGTGCGTTCTCGGCGAAGGCCGAAACTATCGACACCGGAATGATATTGAGCAGGAATTCCACGGTGTGGGGAAGTTCACCACTTCCGGTCTTGGCGGCCACGGCGTCCGCACCGTTCGCCAGCGTCTCCGGATCGATGTTGAATCCCGCACCCGGCTTCATCAGATTTCCGATGAGCAGCCCGAACAACAGGGCGAAGGTTGTCACGGCCTCGAAGTAGATGAGTGCTTTGACGCCGATACGCCCCACGGCCTTCAGATCCCCGACGTGAGCTATCCCGATCACGACGGTGCAGAAGATGATCGGTGCGATCAGCATTTTGATCAGCTTGATGAAGCCGTCGGCGAGCGGCTTGAGGTTCGCGCCGAATTCCGGCCACAACCAGCCGATGAGAACACCGATGACGATAGCGGCGATCAATTGCACGAACAGTGATCGGTACCAGGGCGGCTTGTTGGCGAGTCGCGCGAGCTCGCTGTTCGGCAGTTTTACGGAAGTTGGCATGGATGGGAACGGTAGGTCTGCTTGATTGCGAAAAAATAACTCGCGAATGTCGTGGATGTAACGCGTCGAGGTTGCATCTCGGACAATAATTCGGTCAACAAGCGACAGTTGTGTGTGACTGTGGTTATTGTTTCCCTGAGCGGTGATCTTCCGTCCGCGTGCATGCACGACGTGTGAGAGGGGCTGTCATGGGGCAAATTATCGGAACCATCATTTTCGGCGCAGTCATCGGAATCCTGGCTCGTCTCGTACTGCCAGGTAAGCAGCAGTACGGCATGATCATCACCGTCGTCCTCGGTGTCGCCGGAGCGCTTATCGGGTACTGGGTCTGGGGAGCGATCTCGGACAAGGGCGACACGGGTGGAATCGACTGGATCCGCTGGATCATCAGCATCGCCGCGGCGGCCGTGCTCTCGATCGGCTACAGCGCCGTCACGGGCAAGAAATAGCAAGCCAACGCGATTCGCGAAGTGCGCCCTCCCGAAGTTCGGGAGGGCGCACTTTTGGTTTGCCCTGGTTGTCCGACCCCAGTTGTGAGCGAACGGCACTCTCGTCGCCTCAGATGCGCCGAAAGGCGCGTTCGCTCAGGGGGAGGGTCGCCGTAAATTCAGAGCGCTCGTCGCTGAAGATGCAGCGCCTCGAGGAACTGCGCCGGCAGATCCTGCTCGAGGATTTCGTCATCGGGATGCGGTAGCGCTTTGATTTTCGCGAACTCGTCGTTGAGGCGTTCCATCTTGACGTCGAGGCGGTGTGCCGCGGCAGCAGCCTCGGTGAGTTCGTCGAGGAGCTCGACGGGAACCTCGCGGTTGTACTTGTAATAGATCTTGTGCTCGAGGCTCGCCCAGAAATCCATCGCGATGGTGCGGATCTGGAGTTCGATCGGTACGTGCCGGACGCGGTCACTCATGAAAACCGGGACCTCGACGATCAGGTGCAAGCTCTTGTAGCCGTTGGGTTTCGGATCGGCGATGTAGTCCTCTCGCTCGATCACCCGAAGGTCCGTCTGACTGGTGAGCATCTCGGCGATCCGGTACGTGTCGGAAATGAAGCTGCACGTGATGCGTACGCCGGCGATATCGAAGATGTTCTTCGCGATGTCGTCGATCGTGAGCGGGATGTTCAGTCGTTGAGCCTTACGCAGGATGCTGTCCGGCGACTTGACCCGTGACGTCACGTGTTCGATGGGGCTGTACTGATTGATGTGAGTGAACTCGTCCTTGAGGATGTTCACCTTGGTCATCAGTTCGGAGATTCCGAATTGGTACAACATCATGAAGCGGGAGAACTCGGTCCGCAGTTCGGCGAAATCGGCTCTGCTGACCCCACTGCTGTCTTCCACGTTCGGCACCCTCATCTGTTAGCTGGTGCAACCAGTCTGCCACCGATTGTGCCGTGTCCGGTTTCAGCGGGTGCGCAGTGCGGCGAGCGTCATATCCCGCAGGACGCGACGTGCGCGTGCCGGCGAAGCTGGGTTGGCGCTGTGAGGGGTCGAGTTGATCAGACCGAAAGTGGCATGCGCTTTGATGCGGGCATCCGCCTGGTCGAGCTGGGGATCGAGTTGCTCGAGGACTCCGACCCACACCTCGACGTACTTGCGCTGCGTTTGGCGCACCTGTCGACGCGCGTCGGCCGGCAGGCTTTCGAGGTCGCGGTCCTGGATGCGGATCAGGTCCGGCTCGCCGAGCGCGAAGTCGAGGTGGAACTCCACCAGTGCGTCGAGAGCGGCGCTCGGTGAGTCCGCTGCCTCCGCTGCCGCAGAACCGCCTTCGTGCAGGCGCGTGCTGATGCCGACGAGAAGTTCCACGAGGACGGCATCCTTGTTGGGGAAATGCCGGTACACGGCCGGGCCGCTGATACCGACGGCCGCGCCGAGGTCTTCGAGTCGCACACTCACGAATCCGCGTTCGGCGATCAACCGTGCGGCGGCATCCAAGAGCTGACGACGACGGTCGGCCTTCATCTGATCGCGTCGCGTCGGAGCTGCTACCTGCTCAGAGGTCATTCTCTCGATCTTTCTTCGCTTGTGTTCTGGACAACTCAGTTAATCATAGTTAATCTAGTTTCAGTTATCGAGCATTAACTCATGGCGAAGGCGGCGGGATGACTCCCAGTGGAATCACGCAAGGATCGGGCTACCGGTCCGATCACACCGTTCTGGTGGACGAACTGAAGAAGAAACTGGCGCAAGCAGCGCTGGGTGGCAACGAGCGCTCTCGCGAGCGCCACGTGAGCAGAGGGAAGCTGCTGCCGCGAGATCGCGTCGACTCGCTACTTGATCAGGGCAGCCCGTTCCTCGAGTTGTCCCCGCTGGCGGCCAACGGCCTGTACGACGACGAGTGCCCGGGCGCCGGCGTCATCACCGGTATCGGCCGTGTGTCGGGCCGCGAGTGCGTCATCGTCGCCAACGACGCGACGGTCAAGGGCGGCACCTACTACCCGATGACGGTGAAGAAGCACCTGCGCGCGCAGGAAGTTGCGTTGCAGAACAACCTTCCCTGCATCTACCTCGTCGACTCCGGCGGCGCTTTCCTGCCGCGCCAGGACGAAGTCTTCCCGGACCGCGAGCACTTCGGCCGGATCTTCTACAACCAGGCGACCATGAGCGCCAAGGGGATTCCCCAGATCGCCGCAGTTCTCGGTTCGTGCACCGCGGGCGGCGCCTACGTGCCCGCGATGAGTGACGAAGCAGTGATCGTCCGCAACCAGGGTACGATCTTCCTCGGTGGTCCGCCGCTGGTGAAGGCGGCCACCGGTGAGATCGTCACCGCCGAAGAACTCGGCGGCGGCGACCTGCACTCCAAGGTTTCCGGCGTCACCGATCACCTGGCCGAGGATGACCGCGACGCACTTCGTATCGTGCGCAACATCATTGCCACGCTCGGCCCCCGCTCCGAGCGCCCGTGGGACGTCATCTCCACGGTTCCGCCTGTCGCAGATCAAAGCGAACTCTACGACGTCGTCCCGACCGATCCTCGGACTCCGTACGACGTGCACGAGGTGATCACCAAGCTTGTCGACGGTGGCGCGTTCCAGGAGTTCAAGGCTGAGTACGGCAAGACGCTCGTCACCGGTTTCGCCCACATCGAGGGCCACCCGGTCGGCATCATCGCCAACAACGGCGTGCTCTTTGGTGAATCCGCCATGAAGGGAGCACATTTCATCGAACTGTGCGACAAGCGCAGTGTGCCGCTGCTGTTCCTGCAGAACATCGCGGGCTTCATGGTGGGACGCGACTACGAGGCCGGCGGCATCGCCAAGCACGGCGCCAAGATGGTCACGGCAGTTGCGTGTGCACGGGTCCCCAAGCTGACAGTTGTCATCGGCGGCTCGTACGGCGCCGGCAACTATTCCATGTGTGGACGCGCGTATTCGCCTCGCTTCCTGTGGATGTGGCCGAACGCGCGCATCTCGGTCATGGGCGGCGAGCAGGCAGCTTCGGTGCTCTCGACGGTTCGTAGCGAGCAGCTCGACAGCGCGGGCAATCCGTGGTCGGCCGAGGACGAAGAGTCGTTCAAGGCGCCGATCCGTGAGCAGTACGAGGCTCAAGGCAATCCGTACTACTCCACTGCGCGGCTGTGGGATGACGGTGTCATCGATCCCGCAGATACCAGAACTGTTCTCGGCCTGGCCCTTTCGGTGTGCGCAAACGCACCGATCGAGCCGGTCTCCTACGGCGTCTTCCGGATGTGAGCGAAATGACTGAGTTGCGCACTATCGATACTGTTCTCGTGGCCAACCGCGGTGAGATCGCGGTTCGCGTGATCCGCACGTTGCGTGAATTGGGAATTCGCAGCGTCGCCGTCTACAGCGACGCCGATGCGAATGCTCGCCACGTCCGCGAGGCCGACACTGCCGTCAACATCGGACCGGCCGCGGCGCGTGAAAGCTACCTCGTCATCGACAAGGTGATCGACGCTGCCAAGTCCACCGGTGCTCAGGGTATTCACCCCGGTTACGGCTTCCTGTCGGAGAACTCGGCGTTCTCGGCTGCCTGCGCGGCCGCCGGAATCGCCTTCCTCGGCCCCTCCGAGCGGGCTATCGAGGTGATGGGCGACAAGATCACCGCGAAGAACGCGGTTGCCGCGTTCGACGTGCCGGTGGTCCCGGGTATCGCTCGCCCGAATCTGACCGACGAAGAACTGATCGCAGCGGCCGAGGACATCGGCTACCCGGTGTTGGTCAAGCCTTCGGCAGGCGGCGGTGGCAAGGGAATGCGTCTGGTCGAGGATCCGGCCAATCTGGCCGAGGCTCTTCGCAGTGCCCGCCGTGAGGCCGCGTCGTCGTTCGGCGACGACACCCTGTTCCTCGAGCGATTCGTCCTGCGGCCCCGGCACATCGAGGTCCAGGTTCTCGCCGACCAGCACGGCAACGTCGTTCACCTCGGTGAGCGCGAATGCAGCCTGCAGCGGCGTCACCAGAAGGTCATCGAAGAGGCTCCGTCGCCGCTGCTCGATCAGGTGACCCGTGACCGGATCGGCGCGGCAGCCTGCAACACCGCTCGAAGCGTCGATTACACCGGCGCCGGCACTGTCGAGTTCATCGTCTCCGCCGACAAGCCGGACGAGTTCTTCTTCATGGAGATGAACACCCGCCTGCAGGTCGAGCACCCCGTCACCGAAATGGTGACCGGACTGGATCTGGTCGAATGGCAGGTTCGTGTGGCAGCAGGGGAGAAGTTGGCCTTCTCCCAGAGCGACATCACACTGACCGGGCACGCTATCGAAGCTCGTGTTTACGCGGAGGATCCGGGCCGTGGGTTCCTGCCGACCGGCGGCCGCGTCGTCGATCTGGTCGAGCCGTCAGGTTCCGGCGTGCGCGTCGATTCGGGACTGCTCGCGGGCACCGTCGTCGGCAGTGACTACGACCCGATGCTCAGCAAGGTCATCGCCCACGCCCCCGACCGGGCGGGCGCACTGCGCAAGCTCGATCGCGCACTCGGTGACACCGCAGTGCTCGGAGTCGTGACCAACATCGAGTTCGCACGATTCCTCCTCGCTGATCCGGATGTGATCGCGGGCAACCTCGACACCGGTCTGCTCGATCGTCGCGTCGAAGACTTTGTCGCGGCCGACGCCTCCGACGAGGTTCTCATTGCTGCCGCGGCGTATCGCTGGCTCTCGCGATGGACAACTTCGGAATCCGTTGATCCCTGGGACGTCCCGAGTGGATGGCGCGTCGGAACTCCCGCTCCGACCAGCATCAGGCTCGCCGCCGGCACCCGAACGTCGCACGTTGCGATCGTCGGCGTTCCCGCCGATGCAAAGGTCGAGGTCGAAGGTTCACAGCCGCGCGCATTCAGCGCGACCCTGACGGGATCCGAACTGGCGGTAGTGATCGACGGACGCCGACGCACGTTTGTCGTCGCCGAGACCGATGGTGGTCTGTGGCTGGCAGGCGGCGGAACCTGGCACGTGCGCGAGGTTGCCGAAGTCAGCGTTCGCGGTGAGGACAAGCATGCCGGTGACGCCGAAATCGCCAGCCCCATGCCCGGTGCCGTCATCGCAGTCAACGTCGAGAACGGCGCGGCAGTGAGCGCGGGACAACCACTCGTCGTTGTCGAGGCCATGAAGATGGAGCACTCCTTGACGTCCCCGATCGACGGGATCGTGGAAGTGCTTGTCCGTCAGGGCGATCAGGTGATGGTGGATCAGGTTCTGGCCCGCGTGGTACCTGTCGCGGACGAAGAGACTGCAGAAGAAAAGACCGAGAACACGACGCAGAAGGAAGACGCCTGATGTCCGATTACCTTGCCACCGGAGCGCTTCCGGACGAATACCAGCAGCTCGCCAAGACGGTTGCGGATTTCGCGAAGACCGTCGTGGCACCGGTTGCTGCCGAGCACGACGCCAACCACACCTTCCCGTACGAGGTAGTGGCCGGGATGGCCGACATGGGACTGTTCGGCCTGCCGTTCCCCGAGGAGTACGGCGGAATGGGCGGCGACTACTTCGCACTCTGCCTGGCGCTCGAAGAGCTGGGCAAGGTCGACCAGAGCGTCGCGATCACTCTCGAAGCTGGTGTGTCCCTCGGCGCCATGCCGATCTACCGTTTCGGCAACGAGGCGCAGAAGGAAGAGTGGCTCCCGCAGCTCACCAGCGGAAAGTCGTTGGCTGCTTTCGGCCTGACCGAGCCGGGTGCGGGTAGCGACGCCGGCGGCACCAAGACCACCGCGAAGTTCGACAGCGGTGAGTGGATCATCAACGGCAACAAGCAGTTCATCACCAACTCGGGCACCGACATCACCAAGCTCGTGACGGTCACCGCGGTCACGGGTGTCAAGGACGGTGGCAAGAAGGAGATCTCGACCATCCTGGTACCGACAACGACCCCCGGCTTCACGGCCGAGCCCGCGTACAACAAGGTCGGCTGGAACGCATCCGACACCCATCCCCTCACGTTCGCCGATGTTCGCGTCCCCGAAGAGAATCTGCTCGGTGAGCGTGGCCGCGGCTACGCGAACTTCCTGCGCATCCTCGACGAAGGCCGCATCGCCATTTCCGCGTTGAGCGTCGGTGCCGCCCAGGGCTGCGTCGACGAGTCGATCAAGTACGCGAAGGAGCGCTCGGCGTTCGGTCGGCCCATCGGACACAACCAGGCCATCGCGTTCAAGATCGCGCGTATGGAGGCCCGCGCCCACGTGGCACGTACCGCGTACTACGACGCGGCCGCACTCATGTTGTCGGGCAAGCCGTTCAAGAAGCAGGCGTCCATCGCCAAGCTCATCTCCTCCGAAGCTGCCATGGACAACGCCCGCGACGCCACCCAGATCCACGGCGGATACGGCTTCATGAACGAGTACGCCGTCGCGCGCCACTACCGTGACAGCAAGATCCTCGAAATCGGTGAGGGAACCACCGAGGTGCAGTTGATGCTCATCGCCCGTGAGGCAGGGTTGTGACGAACCCCAGGAAGATCACTCAGCGCGGACTCTGGTTCGAGGAGTTCGAGGTCGGCGCGATCTACGAGCATCGCCCAGGCCGAACGGTGACCGAGGCTGACAACGTACTGTTCACGACTCTGACGATGAACACGCAGGCGCTGCATCTTGATGCTGCGTACAGCGAAGGCACTCAATTCGGTGTGCGGCTGGTCAATTCGATGTTCACCCTGTCGACCATCGTCGGCCTCTCGGTCGCGCAGTTGACGCAGGGCACCATCGTCGCGAACCTCGGTTTCTCCGAGATCAGCTTCCCGAAGCCGCTCTTTCACGGGGACACCCTGTACGCCGAGACGCTCATCGCGGACAAGCGTGAGTCGAAGAGCCGTCCGGGCGAAGGCATCGTGACGCTCGTGCACACCGGGCGCAATCAGCACGGCGATGTCGTCGCACTTGCCACGCGCAAGACGTTGGTGCAGCTCCGCCCGGCCGAGGTGTCCTCATGACGTGGACGCCACCGGGGCCGGCCTGGTTGTTCTGCCCGGCGGATCGTCCCGAGCGCTACGCGAAGGCGGCCGCCGTTGCCGACGTCGTGATCCTCGATCTCGAAGACGGGGTGGCTCCGGCCGACAAAGAAGCCGCACGTGCAGCCCTGATCGACACTCCTCTCGATCCGGACCGGACGGTCGTGCGTGTCAATCCGGTCGGTACGCCTGATCACGAACTCGATCTGATCGCGCTGGACGGCACACACTATTCGCGTCTCATGCTGTCCAAGTGCGAATCGGCTGAGGACGTCCTCTCGCTCGCACCGGCGGACGTGGTTGCACTCGTCGAGTCCCCGCGAGGAGCCCTCGCCGTGGCCGACATCGCGCTTGCTGCGAACGCCATCGGTGTCATGTGGGGAGCCGAGGATCTTGTGGCCGGTCTCGGCGGTAATTCGAGCAGGCACCCGAACGGTTCGTACCGCGACGTTGCCAAGCACGTCCGATCGACGTCTCTCCTGGCTGCGAAGAGCTACGGCCGGTTGGCTGTCGATTCCGTTTATCTCGACATCAAGGACCTCGTCGGCCTGGGCGTCGAGTCCGCTGATGCTGTCGCAGTCGGCTTCGACGTGAAGGTTGCGATCCACCCGAGTCAGGTCGAGGTCATCCGTGGTGCCTTCGCACCTTCGGAAAAAGAGATCGACTGGGCCACACGAGTGCTTGCCGCGGTGTCTACTGAACGTGGTGTGTTCGCGTTCGAGGGCAAGATGGTCGACGCTCCCGTTCTTCGTCACGCCGAGAAGCTTCTTCACCGAGCCGGAATCTTTCAGCAGAAGGAGAACTAACGGATGAGCAAAGTCGTGAATACGGCAGCTGAGGCAGTTGCCGACATCGCGAGCGGATCCAGGCTCGCAGTGGGCGGCTTCGGGCTGTGCGGTATTCCCGACGCACTGATCGCGGCGATCGCCGACGGCGACGCCACCGATCTCGAGGTGTTCTCCAACAACTGCGGTGTCGACGACTACGGTCTCGGCATTCTGCTCGGCGCGCACCGGATCGCCAGGGTGACGGCGTCGTACGTGGGGGAGAACAAGGAGTTCGCCCGCCAGTATCTCGCCGGTGAGCTCGAAGTGGAGTTGACGCCGCAGGGGACGCTGGCCGAGCGGCTGCGAGCTGGCGGTACCGGCATCCCGGCGTTCTACACTCCGGCCGGCGTCGGCACACCGATCGCCGAGGGCGGCTTGCCGTGGCGATACAACCCGGACGGTTCGATCGCCGTGGCGTCGCCACCGAAGGCGACGGCAGTGTTCGGTGGCCGCACGTATGTATTGGAAGAGGCGATCACCGCTGACTTCGCGCTCGTGCACGCGGACTACGGCGACACCGAAGGAAATCTCGTCTTCAACAAGACGGCGATGAACTTCAACCCGCTTGCTGCCATGGCCGGCCGGATCACCATCGCGCAGGTGGAGAACCTCGTCGAGCCGGGCGACATCGACCCCGCACACGTGCACCTACCTGGTGTGTTCGTCGCGCGGGTCGTGCACACAGGCCCACAGGAGAAGCGGATCGAGAAGCGGACCGTCTCAGGAGGTACCAAGTGAGCAGCGCAGAGGAAACTCGTATCGGTTGGACCCGCCACGAGATGGCCGCTCGCGCTGCTGCCGAGATGCGGCCGGGTGAGTACGTCAACCTCGGTATCGGCCTGCCGACGCTGATCCCCAGTTACTTGCCCGAGGGTGTCAAGGTGGTCCTGCACAGCGAGAACGGCATCCTCGGTACCGGACCGTATCCGACCGATGATCAGGTCGATGCCGACCTCATCAATGCAGGTAAAGAAACCGTCACTGTCAATCCTGGTGCCGCGTTCTTCGACTCGGCCCTCTCGTTCGGGATGATCCGCGGCGGCCACATCGACACCGCGGTGCTCGGCGGGATGCAGGTGTCGAAGACGGGTGACCTCGCCAACTGGATGGTCCCCGGCAAGATGGTCAAGGGCATGGGCGGGGCGATGGACCTGGTCCACGGTGCCCGCCGCGTCATCGTCGTGATGGAGCACACCGATCGCGACGGAAACCCCAAGATCGTCGAGGCATGCACCCTGCCGCTTACCGGGCAGGGCGTCGTCAACCGGATCATCACCGACCTCGCGGTGCTGGACGTCACCGCGGACGGGCTGGAGCTTGTGGAGCTGGCTCCAGGTGTCACCAGTGAACACCTGAAGAGTGTGACTGGTGTGGGTTTTTCCTGAAGCTTCGTACCTTCAATCGAAAGAACGCGCCGACCGCTGGTCGGCGCGTTCTTTCGTCGGTCTGTCGGCGTGTACCGATAGTCTCGATCAGCGACTGTCGAATCTGGTTCGAGCTCGGGCACCAAGTAGCTGAGGGGCCTGTAAATTGTCCGAGGTGACTGGTGTGGATGGGGGTGCAGATCGTCGGCAGCAAATTGATTGTTCCAGGGGTGGAGATGTCGCGCACAGTGTCTGAACCGTGCGTTTCGGCAATGCGATCGGGGGGTAGATGAGCTGGGCGATTTGTAACGAATTGCAGCAAAACCGTCGATACACCGGGGTATGGATTTCTCTTGTCACCTATGTATCGGAGACAATGGGTGGTTCTGGCTCGTCGAGGTTGGATGAGGTCGGTAGCTGCTGCGAATCGGACGTTCGGCTCGCACGGGTGCGCAATGGTGTGGAAGAGAGGCTGTGGGCGTGAATTCGCTGGGTAACGGAGAACTGGGGAGCGGCAAGCCGGAGGTCGGCAGCTCGCCGGAAGACGTTCAGCGATCAGACGCATTCCCACTTTCGGCGGCCCAGCTCGGTATGTGGTTCGCGCAGCACCTTGATCCCGCAGTACCGGTCAACATCGCCCAGTACGTCGAACTCCGTGGTGCTCTGGAGCTTGACGCCCTTCGCCAGGCCTGTGCAGACGCCGGTCGCGAAATCGGGTCGGCCTTCGTGCGGATCTTCGAGATCGATGCCCAGCCGTACCAGATCATCGACCCCACACTCGATGATTCAGTCGGTTACGTCGATCTTCGTAGTGAAGACGACTCGCACGACGCCGCCATGCGGTGGATGCGAGCAGATCGCAGTCGGCCGATCGACATGCTTACGGACCGACTGATCTCTGCCACGATCCTGCGCCTCGGCGAGAACCGCTACTACTGGTACACGCGGGTCCACCACACAATTCTCGACGGTTTCGGTGCGTCGACGTTCGTCACTCGGGTGGCGGAGCTGTACTCGGCGCGCGTGGAGGGCCGGGATCCGGAGCCGAGTGAGGCCTCCGATCTCCGGAACGTCTACGAGGTGGACAACAAGTACCGCCAGTCGAGTCGTTTCGAAACCGATCGCAAGTACTGGGCAGACAAGATCGAGAATCTCGACGAGATCTCGAGCCTCGCGGGTCGAAGTGCCGCGCCGGCTCCAGTCAGTCGGATCGACAGCGCAGCGCTGTCCAACCACGTCGAGGCGCTGCTCGGGCGGTTCCTCGAGCGCATAGAGAAGACCACTGTTGCCGGCACTGTCGTCGCGGCGTTTGCGGCGTACCTCGCTCAGATGACCGGACGAGAGGACGTGTCGCTGAGTCTGCCCGTTTCCGGTCGAACGACAGCCGTGCTGCGTCGATCCGGAGGCATGGTCTCCAACGTCGTGCCGCTGCGCCTGACCGTCACTGCGGACACCACCGTCCAGGAGCTTCTGGACGACGTCAGGAACGAAATGTCCGGCGCGCTGCGCCACCAGCGATACCGACACGAGGACATGGTTCGCGGCGGTGACGGGCCGGGCCGGGGCGGATTCTTCGGCCCGTGGATCAACATCATGATGTTTTCCACCGAGTTGGCGTTCGGGCCCCTCGTCGGCGAGCTTCACATCCTGTCCACGGGTTTGATCGAAGACCTCGGTGTCAACCTGTACCAGAGCGTCGGCGATACCCGCACACACATCGACTTCGAGTCGAATCCCAATCTGTATGCGCCCGCGGACGCCCAGCGAAATCACTCGCGGTTCGTGGAGTTTCTCGAGAAGTTCGTCTCGGCCGAAACGAGCCGCAAGGTCTGGGATCTTCCTGTCGCCACCGACGAGGAGCGAAACAAGGTTGCCTTGTGGAACCGCACCGGCTTCCACGTTGCCTCGCAGACCATCACCGAAGCATTCGAGCGTCAGGTCGAGAGAACTCCCGATGCCACCGCTGTCGTTTTCGAAGGCGCCAGCCTCACATACGCCGAATTTGACTCTCGCGCAAATGGTTTGGCTCGTCAACTCATCGCCATGGGTGTTGGGCCCGAATCGCTTGTAGGACTGTCGATCCGCAGGTCTTTGGACTTGATGGTCGGTCTGTACGCGATTGCCAAGGCCGGCGGAGCCTGGGTGCCGGTGGATCCCGACCACCCAGCGGAACGCACCGCCTACATTCTCGAGTCGGCGCAGCCCACGTGTGTTGTGACCACTGCGCGGGACGACGTGGATCTGCCCTCGGGCACACGGGTCATCGAGATCGACACACTGGACTATGGGCAGCTCGACAGCAGGCCGATCGCCAACGCAGATCGCCTGTCTCCCTTGCATTTCTCGAACACTGCGTACGTGATCTACACCTCCGGCTCGACCGGGCGACCCAAGGGTGTCGCGGTCACTCACGCAGCGATCAACAATCAGCTTCAGTGGATGAACGCCGAGTACGGGCTTTCGGCGTCGGACATCTACCTGCAGAAGACCGCTACGACATTCGACGTGTCGCTGTGGGGATTCTTCATGCCGTTGCAGGTCGGCGCCACGCTCGTCGTCGCGACTCCGGACGGTCATCGAGACCCGATCTACGTGGCGAACAAGATCGCGGAGCTCGGCGTCACGATCACCGACTTCGTGCCATCCATGCTCACGCTGTTCACTGCGAATGCACCTGCCGGATCTTGTGATTCGTTGCGCCACGTGTTCGTCATCGGCGAGGCGCTCCCGCCCGAGACGTCTTCCGCCTTCCGCGAACTCTGTGGAGCCGGACTGCACAACCTGTACGGTCCGACCGAAGCCGCGGTATCGGTCACGTACTACGAGGCCGTGGCCACGGATACTACTTCCGTGCCGATCGGTATGCCGCAGTGGAACACTCAGGCGCACGTACTGGACGGACAACTTCGCCCGACCCCCATCGGGCAGCCGGGTGAGCTCTATCTCGCCGGCGTTCAACTCGCGCGCGGATACGTTGGTCGACCGGACCTGAGCTCGGATCGGTTCGTAGCCAATCCGTACGGCACGGCCGGTGAGCGTATGTACCGGACCGGCGACCTCGTCCGTCGCAGTGAGGACGGAAACCTCGACTACATCGGGCGTACCGACTTCCAAGTGAAGTTCCGTGGGCAGCGCATCGAGCTCGGCGAAATCGAGACCGTCCTTCTGGCACACCCCGACGTTTCCCAGGCTGTTGTCTTGGTGACCGTCACCCCGACCGGTGATCAATTGGTCGGCTACGTCGTGCCGGGCCCGGGCCGAAACATCGATGCTGCGGTGCTCAGTGAGTTCGCCGGTCGAAGCCTCCCTTCGTACATGGTTCCGGCCGCGTTGATGGTGCTCGATGCGTTGCCGCTCAACACGAGTGGCAAATTGGATCGTGCCGGGTTGCCCGAGCCGGTGTTCGCGAGTGCGAAGCAGTACCGCGAGCCCCGCACCGAAATCGAGCGGGTTGTCGCTGACGTCTTTGCCGACGTTCTCGGTGTCGAGCGCGTCGGTATCGACGACGACTTCTTCGAACTCGGTGGAAACTCGCTGGTTGCAACACAGTTGGTGACCCGCGTGGGTTCCGCCTTGGGAGTGCAACTCGGCGTTCGAGAGCTTTTCGAGTCCACCACGGTCGCTACCTTGGCGGCCCGCGCCGAGTCTGTGGCGGGTAACGCCAGGCAGCTCACCCCGCTGATCGCCAAGCCTCGTCCCCAGGTTGTCCCGCTCTCGCTTGCACAGCAGCGCATGTGGTTCATCAACCGTCTCGATCCGTCGACGCCCGCGTACAACCTTCCGTTCACGGTCCGGCTCACCGGTTCGGTGGACCCGTCCGCCCTGCATGCCGCGGTGATGGATCTTCTCGAGCGACACGAGTCCTTGCGGACGATCTACCCTGATGTCGACGGAACCGCGCAACAGCTTGTACTGCCGGTCGATCGGGCTGCAGTGGAGTTGAATCCGGTCAAGATTCGGAATTCGCATCTCGACGCGGCCCTGTTCGACGTGGCGTCTCGCGGCTTCGACGTGACGCTCGAAATCCCGGTACGGGTTGCCCTCTTCGAGGTGTCTCCGACGGACTACGTCCTGGTGATGGTTCTCCATCACATCGCTGCAGACGGACTGTCGTTCCGTCCGCTCGCACGTGACCTTCTCGTCGCATACTCGGCGCGAAGTGAGAAGTCTGCGCCGGCGTGGACGCCGCTGCCGATTCAGTACGCCGACTACGCCCTGTGGCAGCGCGAAGCACTGGGATCCGACGAAGACCCGCGCTCGGAGTCGTCTCGCCAGATCAACTTCTGGCGCCGGGCACTTGCCGATTTGCCGGATCAGTTGGATCTGCCGACCGACCGACCTCGTCCTGCCATCGCGTCCAATCACGGTGCCAAGCACCATTTTCAGATCAGCGAACGCACGACGCGCAAGTTGAACGAGTTGGCGCGCTCGAGGAGCGTCTCGCTGTTCATGGTGTTGCAGGCGGCATATGCAACGCTGTTGAGCCGGCTCAGTGGTACCTCCGACATCGCGATCGGTGCCCCGATCGGCGGGCGAGGCGATCAAGCGCTCAACGACGTGATCGGCATGTTCGTGAACACCCTGGTGCTTCGCACCGAGGTCGACCCGAACGAACGATTCGAAGAGTTGCTCGCTCGGGTAAGGGAATCGGGCTTGTCTGCCTACGGGCATGCCGATGTGCCGTTCGAGCGGTTGGTCGAAGTTCTGAGCCCGGCGCGTTCGCAGGCTCGTCACCCGCTGTTCCAGGTTGCGCTCACTGCGGAGATCAGTGGACGACGCGAACTGGAATTCTCAGGTGTCAAAGCAATTGCAGCTGAATTGGAAGTACCGGTCGCCAAATTCGATCTCGAACTCATGGTGTCCGAGAATCCCGAAGGGACCGAAGACGCGGATGTCTTGAGTGCCACCTTCACCTACGCCACGGACTTGTTCGATCCGGCCACGGTGAACACTTTCGCTACTCGGTTCGTGCGCATTCTCGATGCCGTGGCTACCCGACCTGAAACGATCGTCGGCGATATCGACCTGCTCTCACGCTCCGAGCGCACCGATCTGACGGTCGTAGCCGCGGATTACACGATGCCCCGGCAGAGTCTCGTCGACATCTTCCTGTCCGGCACGGCTGAGGCGGATTCGGTTGCTGTGCGCTTCGAGGGTCGATCGATCACCTACCGCGAGCTCGATGAGCAGTCGTCGAAGCTCGCACGGGTTCTGATCGGACGTGGCGCCGGCCCCGAGACCATTGTTGCTCTCGCCTTTCCTCGCTCGTACGAGATGGTCTGTGCAGTATGGGCGGTGGCGAAGTCAGGGGCGGCATACGTCCCAGTCGACCCGAGCTATCCGGAAGATCGTGTCCGGCACATGCTGGCCGATTCTTCGGCCGCGATCGGACTCACGTCGGGACAGTTCGTAGATAAGCTTCCTGCGGTCACAGAATGGTTGGTCCTTGACGGCCAGGCGCTGAACGGAGAACTGTCGACGCAATCTTCAGCGCCGGTCACGGACGAGGACCGAATCGCTCCGATTCACAGTTCTCACGTTGCATATGTCATTTACACATCCGGTTCCACGGGAAAACCGAAGGGTGTCAGCGTCACTCACGGTGGTCTCCGTGGGGTCAGAGACGCAGCACAGCGTCGCTACGAGGTAGAACAGTCCTCACGCTTCCTCCATATCTGTTCGCCGAGCTTCGACCCGTCGGTACTCGAATGGATGGTCGCCTTCTCTGCGGGTGCAACTTTGGTGATCGTTCCGTCGACAATTATCGGTGGACACGAGTTGTCGGATCTTCTTCATTCCGAGAAGGTCACACACGCGATCATCACTCCCGCAGTACTCGGGACCATGGAGCCGGCAGAGCTGCCTGAATTGCGAGTCGTCTCCGTCGGCGGTGACGTGACCACTCCCGAGTTGCTGGCGAAATGGGCCCCAGGGCGCGCCTACTTCAATGGGTACGGTCCGACCGAGACCACTATCATCTCGTCGTTCGGCGACCTCGCGATCGGCCGATCGATCGACATCGGGCGTCCCGTCGAGGGCATGTCGGCACTGGTACTCGACGAGCGTCTGCATCCTGTTCCAGTCGGTACCAGGGGAGAGCTCTACTTTGCAGGCGCTGCATTGGCTCGCGGCTACCACGAGCGGCGAGGTCTTTCTGCGGAACGGTTTGTTGCAAACCCGTATTCGCCGGACGGCGAGCGAATGTACCGGACCGGCGATGTCGTGCGCTGGACCGGCGGAGACGCGCGCGGTGACGCGGGGGTTCTCGAATACGTCGGCCGCAGTGACTTCCAGGTCAAGGTTCGCGGATTCCGTATCGAACTCGGTGAGATCGACGCAGTTCTGTCCTCGCACGAGTCTGTGCGCTTCGCGGTGACGGTCGGAAGCGAAGGCGCGGCGGGTGTCACAACCCTCGTTTCCTACGTCGAACTGGCTGACGGGTCGAGTTTCGATCGGGACGTGCTCGCCTCGTTCGTGGCAGAATCTCTGCCGAGCTACATGGTTCCGTCCGTCATCATGGAACTCGCTGAGGTTCCGTTGACCCCGGTGGGCAAATTGGATCGCCGGGCTTTGCCGGAGCCTGTTTTCGAGGTCCGCGAGTTTCGTGCACCCACTACGCCGGTGGAAGAGATTGTCGCGCAGGTGATTGCGGATGTTCTCGGAGTGGAACGAGTCGGCGTCGACGACGACTTCTTTGAACTCGGTGGCAACTCCCTGGTGGCTACTCAGGTCACCTCCCGATTGGGGCGGGCGCTCGACACTACGGTGCCGGTGCGAACGCTATTCGACGTTTCCACCGTCGAGGCGCTCGCCGCACACATCGAGTCGCACGTAGGTAGCGGCGGGCAGAAGGCGCTCGTCGCACAGGTGCGTCCCGCGGAAATTCCGTTGTCGCTGGCGCAGCAGCGCATGTGGTTCCTGAACCGCTTCGACACCGACTCGGCTGCTTACAACATCACTTTTGCTCTGCACTTGACTGGTCATCTCGATACTGCCGCGATGGAAACTGCGCTTGAGGACGTACTGGACCGGCATGAAGTGCTCCGAACGGTATATCCGGACGGGGCTTCCGGACCGAAGCAGTCGATTCTGTCGCTTTCGGAGGCGTTCGGCGGACTGACCGTGGAGTCGGTTTCGGATCAGGATGAGCTCGAAAGTCGAGTCGCTGCAATCGGATCCTCAGCGATCGACGTCACCGTCGACGTGCCGATCCGTGTCCGCCTGTTGACGGTCAGCGACACCGAGCACACCCTCGCGATCGTGGTTCATCACATCGCCGCTGACGGTTGGTCGATGGCGCCCCTGGCACGCGATGTCATGATTGCCTACTCGGCACGCAAGGACGCGATCGCGCCGGCGTGGCAGCCGTTGACTGTGCAGTACGCCGACTATTCGTTGTGGCAGCGTGAGGTTCTGGGGTCGGAAGACGACTCGGAATCACTCATCTCGCAGCAGATCTCGTACTGGACCGAGACTCTGGTAGACCTACCGGATGTGATCGAGCTTCCGTCGGACCGGTCTCGGCCTGATGTGGCGTCGATGCGCGGCGAGCGATTCGCGTTCGAGATCTCCGGGGATGTGCACCGTCGATTGGACGCGCTGGCACGGGAGAACAACGCAACGCTCTTCATGGCGTTGCACTCGGCGCTTGCCGTTCTGATGGCCCGACTGAGCGGGACCTCGGACATCGCCGTGGGCACCCCCGTTGCCGGTCGCGGCGACGAGGCGCTCGACGATCTCGTCGGTATGTTCGTCAACACGCTTGTTCTGCGCACCGAGGTCGACCAGGCCCAGGCATTCACGGATCTGCTCGCTGCAGCGAGTGATTCTGCGCTCGGAGCGTTCGCTCACTCGGACGTGCCCTTCGAGCGGTTGGTGGACGTCTTGGCTCCCGCCCGGTCGCAGGCCAGACATCCGCTGTTCCAGGTTGTGCTGTCCTTGCAGAATCTCGCGCAAACGGCATTGGAACTGCCGGGACTGGCGATCAAGGCCGCCGAAATCGACACGACCACTGCCAAGTTCGACCTCGAACTCGCAGTAACCGAGTCGATCGGCGAAGACGGGATCCAGCAAGGGCTCTCGGCCGAATTCACTTTTGCTGCAGATCTGTTCGACGTCTCGACGGTCGAAGGGTTTGCTCGGCGTCTGGTTCGTATCCTCGAGACTGTCGTGTCGGTTCCTTCGATTGTCGTCGGTGACATCGATATTCTCGATGCGGCCGAGCGGGGTGTGCTGGCCGATGTTCATGGAGGTCAGTCGGTCTCGGGAACCCTGGTCGAGATTCTCACAGCGGCGGCCGCTGTGGATCCGTCGGCGGATGCGATTCGCTTCGACGGTGAGTCGATCAGCTACCGCGAACTCGACGAGCGGTCGTCGCGACTCGCTCGTGTTCTGATTGCGAAGGGTGTCGGGCCGGAGGATCGGGTCGCGATCGCGATTCCGCGTTCGGCCGATTCGGTTCTCGCTCTGTGGGCCGTGGTGAAGACGGGTGCTGCGTTCGTGCCCGTCGACCCGACGTATCCGGTTGACCGTATCGCCCACATGATCTCCGATTCCGGTGCGGTGCTGGGTCTTGCGCTCAGTGACGTCGAGGCAGGATTGCCGTCGGCGTTGACGTGGGTTGTTCTCGACGACGAGAAGACAGTGGCGGCGTGCGCGGCAGAATCTTGCGCGCCGGTGAGTGATTCGGATCGACGTAGTGCGATCGACGAGCGGCAGCCTGCGTACGTCATCTACACGTCCGGCACCACAGGTCTGCCCAAGGGCGTTGTGGTCACCAACGCCGGTGTGGCGAATTTCTGTGCCGAGCAGGTCGAGCGCTATGCGCTGACCGCGGATGCTCGGACGCTGCATTTCGCCTCGCCGAGTTTCGATGCGTCTGTCCTCGAGTTGCTGATGGCATTCGGATCCGCGTCGACGATGGTGATTGCGCCGACGACGGTGTACGGCGGCGCGGAACTGGCCGAGATCTTGCGCTCGGAGGGCGTGACGCATGCGTTCGTGACGCCCGCTGCGCTGGCATCAGTGGATCCGAGCGGGCTTGACGCGTTGCGGGTGGTTGTCGTCGGTGGCGAAGCCAGTTCGCGGTCTCTCGTTGCCAAGTGGGCGGTGCCGCTTCCGGATGGCGGTGTGCGTGGATTCTTCAATGCGTACGGTCCGACGGAGTCGACAGTCGCCTCGAACATCAGCGATACGCTGACCGCGTTTGATCGTATGAACATCGGCGGCCCGATTCGAGGTATGGCCGCGCGGATCTTGGACGGCCGCTTGCAGCCTGTGCCGGTTGGTGTCGCAGGTGAGTTGTACGTGTCGGGTGTTCAGGTCGCTCGTGGATACCTGGGACAGCCGGCATTGACGGCGGGTCGTTTTGTCGCAGACCCGTTCGGGGCGCCGGGAGAGCGGTTGTACCGCACGGGTGACGTGGTCCGGTGGATCGACGGTGGCGCGGTGGAGTACGTGGGCCGCAGCGACTTCCAGGTCAAGATCCGTGGGTTCCGTATCGAACTCGGCGAAATCGAGGCCGCACTGACCCGATGCGCGGGCGTTGCGCAAGCTGTTGCTCTTGTACGCTCCGACGATCACTTCGGCGATCGCCTCGTTGCATACGTGGTGCCACAGGCCGGCGCCGAGGTGGATCCCGCACAGGTCATCGAGTCGGTGTCGACGTTCCTCACCGGCTACATGGTTCCCGACTCGGTCCTGGTGCTCGATTCGATTCCGTTGACCACCGCGGGCAAGACGGACATCAAAGCTCTGCCATCGCCCGTGTTCGAGTCGAAGGTGTATCAGGCGCCGATCACGACCGTCGAAGAGACTGTCGCGCAGGTGTTCTCCGAAGTTCTCGGAGTCGCACAGGTTGGCCGCGACGACGACTTCTTCGAGCTCGGAGGCAACTCGCTGATCGCGACCCGTGTCGCCGCACGGCTGGGGGAGGCGCTTGACACAAGCGTTCCGGTTCGTGCGCTCTTCGAAGCGTCGACCGTGCAGTCACTCGCCCTCCGGCTCGAGCTGCACGCCGGTTCGGGTGCCACGGCCCCACTGGTCCCGCAGTCCCGGCCCGCTCGGATCCCACTTTCGTTGGCGCAGCAGCGCATGTGGTTCCTGAACAGGTTCGAACCGGAGTCCGCAGTCAACAATATTCCGGCCGTGCTTCGTATCTCAGGGAATCTGGATGTCACCGCGCTCGACGCCGCAGTGCGCGATGTCGTCGAGCGCCACGAGGTGCTTCGGACCGTGTATCCGGAAACGGACGGGATCGGTTACCAGCTCGTCCTATCCGTGTCCGAGATGTGGTCGGGACTGACTCCGATTGTAATCACCGAAGCGGCAATCGAAGCCGAAATCGCTGTGCTGGTGACCGTCGGGTTCGACGTTACAACGGAAGTTCCGTTGCGCGTGCGGCTCTTCCAGCTGTCCGACGGCGAGTACGTGTTGGCATTTGTTGTGCACCACATCTCCACTGACGGCTTCTCGATGGCACCCCTGACACGTGACCTCATGCTTGCCTACGAGGCTCGCACTCGTGGTGGCGTTCCGTCGTGGGCACCGCTGCCAGTCCAATACGTGGACTACACGCTGTGGCAGCGCGATGTCCTCGGTTCCGAGAGCGACGAACAGTCGTTGATCTCCCGCCAAATCGGATACTGGCGTGAAGCGCTGGCAGAATTGCCGGGGCAGCTCGATCTGCCCAACGACCGCACTCGCCCGCAGCGGGCGTCCGGACGAGGCGCCAACTACGACTTCATCGTGGACGCACAAATGCAGGAGCGCCTCGAAGCCTTGGGACGCACGCACAATGCGTCACTGTTCATGACTGTGCACGCGGCGCTTGCCGTGACACTGGCGCGCTTGTCGGGTACGACCGACATCGCGATCGGAACTCCCGTCGCAGGGCGCGGGCAGGCACAACTCGACGACCTTGTCGGTATGTTCGTCAACACGTTGGTGCTCCGTACCGAGATCGATCCGGACGGTTCGTTTGCCGAATTGCTGTCGGCGGTGCGCGAGCGCGATCTCGAGGCTTTTGCACATGCAGACGTGCCCTTCGAACGTTTGGTCGAGGTTCTCGAACCGGTACGGTCGCAGGCTCGCCATCCGCTGTTCCAGGTCATGTTGTCGTTCCAGAACCTCTCGGGCACCGAGCTTGTCCTCGGTGATCTGACGGTCTCGCCGTTGGATTCCGATCTCCCGGTGGCTAAGTTCGACCTCCAGTTGACGCTCACTCAAGCCGTCGACCAGTCCGGCGTTCCTTCTGGACTAGCAGCTCAGTTTACTTACGCAACAGACCTTTTCGACGAGTCGACAGTGGCCTCGTTTGCGGACGGGTTGTGCCGTGTCCTGGCGAGCGTGACAACTGATTCTCTTTCGCCGGTGGGTGCAGTGGAGATCCTCGATGAAGAGGAGTCGTCGCAGATTCTGGGGTGGTCGCGCGGACAGCACGTACCGTCAGCTGACATCTCGATTCTCGGCTTGTTCGCGCAGACAGTGGTCGAGTTCCCGGAGCGATCGGCCGTCGTTGCCGGCAACGTCACGTTGTCGTACGCAGATCTGGATGTTCGTTCGTCCGTATTGGCAGCGGAGTTGGTTGCAGCGGGCGTAGGTACGGACGATGTCGTGGGAGTGATAATTCCACGTTCATGGCAGTGGATCGTCGCATTGGTAGCGGTATGGAAGGCCGGGGCGGCCTATCTGCCGATGGATCCTACATTGCCGACGCAGCGCATTGAGGCGGTTCTGTCCGATATTGACGCGCAGTGCGTAATCGCTGTCGACGACGTCTCTCTGACCGTGCCGGTAATTCGCATACAAGACGTGGTGGAGACGACGGGCACCCCTGAGTGGGTTGATCGCTGGGTCGAGCACGGCGCGGATTCTCGTTCCGCCTATGTGATCTCGACATCCGGCTCCACCGGTCGTCCGAAGCCGACAATCGTCGCGATGGCAGGTATCGCCAACACCGTCGCGTGGTATCGATCCGAGATTCCGCCGGCCGCCAGTGTCCTGGTGGCGTCATCTCCGAGTTTCGACCTGACCCAGAAGAATGTGTGGAGTCCGCTGTCGAGCGGCGGAACTGTGATTGTGGCCCGAGCCGGGTTCGATCCGTCGGAGATACTCGGTGTAGTGGCGAGTTCGCATGTGCAGGTGGCGAACATGTCTCCGAGCGCGTTCGAAGCGTTGGTGGATGCGGATTCCGACGGTGCGTTGTCGCGCCTTCAGGTCGTCTATCTTGGAGGCGAGCCGATTCAGGTGAGGCGCCTTGCCGCACTGATGAACTCGGGTGTTCGAATCGTGAACAGTTACGGCCCGACGGAGGCGTCGGACGTGGTGTCGCGGCGTGACGCCTCCGTCGATGACATCATGGGTGTGCCGATCGGATCGCCGATTCCCAATATCGATCTTTTCGTGCTGGATTCGCGGTTGCAGATCGTACCAGTAGGTGTCGTCGGCGAGTTGTACGTCGGTGGTGTCGGCGTAGGCCGCGGCTACGGCGCGCGATTCGACCTGACTGCGGGACGATTTGTCGCCAATCCGTTCAGCGATAGTGGATCTCGTCTGTACCGGACAGGTGATCTGGTCCGCCGGAACCGTACGGGAGAATTGGAATACCTGGGGCGCACCGACTTCCAGGTCAAGGTCCGCGGCCTCCGTATTGAACTCGGTGAAATCGAGTCGGCACTGGTATCTGTGGACACGGTGGCGTCTGCCCTCGTGACAGTGCATCGGGATCAACTGGTCGCGTACGTGGCTCCGGATGCCGGAGTTATCCATCCCGATGCACTTCGCGTACACCTGAGTGATCGTCTGCCTGATTACATGGTCCCGGCGCTTTTCATCGTGCTCGACGCAATGCCTCTCAATGCGAACGGCAAAGTTGATCGCCGTGCCCTACCTGAACCGGTTTTCGAGGTCGTAGCTTTCCGGGCTCCGACGTCGGTGGTGGAAGAGGTTGTGGCGCAGACATTTGCGGATGTTCTGGGCATTGAGCGTGTCGGTTTGGATGACGATTTCTTCGCGCTCGGAGGTAACTCGCTGATCGCGACACGGGTGATGTCTCGTCTGGGGCAAGCGCTCGAAACCAAGATTCCGGTCCGGATGCTGTTCGACGCGTCGACTGTGGAAGAACTCGCTGCGCGCATCGACGGACACGTCGGCGGCGACGGAGACCGAGCATTGACCGCGCAGGTGCGTCCGGCACAGGTGCCGCTGTCGCTTGCTCAGCAGCGCATGTGGTTCCTCAACCGCTTCGATACAGAGTCGGCCGTCAACAACATTCCTGTTGCAGTTCGTCTCACCGGCGAGCTGAAAGTGGATGCTCTTCGTGCGGCGATTACCGATGTCATTGCACGACATGAGGTTCTGCGCACGCTGTACCCGGAGATCGACGGCGTTGGCTACCAGCAGATTCTCTCACCGGAGGATGCCTCGATCGAATTCGATACAGTGCGCACTGCCGAGAGCAACCTTCAGGCAGAGCTCTATGCCTTCTTCGCCCAGGGCTTCGACGTCACCGTCGAGGTTCCGTTGCGCGCCAGGCTGTTCCAGGTCGCCGATGACGACTTCGTGTTGTCGTTCGTGGTGCATCACATCTCGACCGACGGCTTCTCGATGAGTCCGTTGACCCGCGACGTGATGACCGCGTACTACGCTCGCTCACAGGGTCAAGCCCCGGTGTGGACGCCGTTGCCGGTGCAGTATGCCGACTACGCACTGTGGCAGCGAGAGGTTCTCGGGTCCGAGGACGATCCGCAGTCAATCATCGCGCAGCAGATCGATTACTGGTCTGACGCCCTGGCCGACCTGCCCGAGCAGCTGGACCTTCCCAGTGATCGCACCCGCCCCGAGATCGCAACGGGACAAGGAACGAACCACACCTTCACCATCGACCCGCAACTGTGGGCCGATGTGGAAGCAACAGGCCAGGCAGCGGGCGCAACCCCGTTCATGGTCGTCCACTCGGCACTGGCCGTGCTACTGGCACGGTTGTCCACGACAACCGACATCGCAATCGGCGCTCCTGTCGCCGGTCGCGGTGAAGCGCAGCTCGACGATCTGATCGGCATGTTCGTCAACACTTTGGTGCTGCGCACCGAGGTTGATCCGTCGATGTCGTTCACGGATCTGTTGGCTTCTGCGCGTGAAGTGGATCTGCAGGCGTTTGCCCACGCTGACGTGCCGTTCGAGCGGATCGTCGAAGCGCTCGATCCGGTGCGTTCGCAGGCACACCACCCGCTGTTCCAGGTGGCATTGACCTTCCAGAACCTTGGCCAGAGTGCTCTCGAACTGCCCGGACTCACCGCCGCTGCTGTGGAATTCGACGCAGCACTGGCCAAGTTCGATCTGCAATTCACTCTTGAAGACGCCGCTGACGCCGGTATGTCCGGCACCCTGACCTACGCGACGGATCTGTTCGACGCGGCGACAGCGGCCGAGTTCGCTGATCGCTTCGTGTCCGTCCTCCGTGGCGTTGTCGCGAATCCGGCCGCTGCCGTTGGCGACGTGGATGTTCTGACCGCCGGTGAGTTGGATCGCGTTCTGTCATGGAGCGACACGGGTGTCGACAGTGGTGTGGAGTCGACGTTGTCGGCGTGGTTCGATGATGCTGCTGCGCGGTTTGGTGATCGGACCGCGGTGCGGTTCGGTGGCGAGTCGTTGACGTATGCGGAGTTGTCGGTTCGGTCGAATCGGTTGGCGCGCAGGTTGATTGCTCAGGGTTGTGGTCCGGAGTCGTTGGTGGCGGTGGCGTTGCCGCGGTCGGCTGATCTTGTGGTGGCGTTGTTGGCGGTGGTGAAGTCCGGTGCGGGGTATTTGCCGGTGGATCCGTCGTATCCGGCTGATCGTGTCGAGTTCATGTTGGCTGATGCTGCTCCGGTGGCTGCGATTTCGTGGTCCGGGCGTGAGTTGGTGTTGCCCGCTGGTTTGCCGGTGGTTGATATCGACGCGGTGGATGTGTCGGAGTTCGATGGTTCGGTGGTGACGGATGCTGATCGTGTGTCGCCGTTGCGGTCGTCGAATGTTGCGTATGTGATTTACACGTCGGGTTCGACGGGTCGCCCGAAGGGTGTGCAGGTTCCGCACATCACGGTGGCGAAGTTGTTTGCGAATACCGAGAGTGTGTACGGGTTCGACGAGTCGGATGTGTGGACGATGTTCCACAGTTATGCGTTCGACTTCTCGGTGTGGGAGTTGTGGGGTCCGCTGTTGTACGGCGGCACGTTGGTCGTCGTGGACTATGTGACGTCGCGGTCGCCGGAGCAGTTCCTGGAGTTGCTTGCTGCTGAGCGGGTGACGGTGCTCAATCAGACGCCGTCGGCGTTCTATCAGTTGGCCGAGGCTGATCGGTTGGCGTCGGAATCCGGTCTGGCTGCCGAGTTGTCGTTGCGGTGGGTTGTTTTCGGTGGCGAGGCGCTCGAGCTTCGACGCTTGTCGGATTGGTATGGCCGCCGCGGTGACTCTGCGCCGACGTTGGTGAACATGTACGGCATCACGGAGACGACGGTGCATGTGAGCCATCGTGTGTTGGATGCTGCGTTGGCGGCGGATGCGTCGGCGAGTGTTGTGGGTCAGGCTATTTCGGGTCTGCAGGTGTTTGTGCTCGATACGCGTTTGGCTCCGGTGCCGGTTGGTGTCGCGGGTGAGATGTATGTCTCGGGTGTGCAGTTGGCTCGGGGTTATCTGGGTCAGGCGGGGTTGACGTCGACGCGGTTTGTGGCGAGTCCTTTTGCTGCTGGTGAGGTGTTGTACCGCACGGGTGACGTGGCGTCGTGGAACAGTGCTGGTGATTTGGAGTATCTGGGTCGCGCGGATGATCAGGTGAAGATCCGTGGGTTCCGGATCGAGATCGGTGAGATCGAGTCTGCGGTGTTGGCGGATGTGTCGGTGGCGCAGACGGCGGTGGTTGTTCGTGAGGATTCTCCGGGTGATCAGCGGTTGGTGGCGTATGTGGTTTCGGCTGCGGGTGTGAGCGTTTCGGTCGACGATCTTCGGGTGTCGGTGGGTTCGTTGTTGCCGGAGTACATGGTGCCGTCGGCGTTTGTGGTGTTGGATGCGATTCCGTTGACGGTGAACGGGAAGTTGGATCGTCGGGCGTTGCCGGTTCCGTCGTTGCAGGTTGCGGTGTTCCGGGCTCCGACGTCGGTGGTGGAAGAGGTTGTGGCGCAGACGTTTGCGGATGTTCTGGGCGTTGAGCGTGTTGGTTTGGATGATGATTTCTTCGCGCTCGGTGGTAATTCGCTGATTGCGACGCAGGTGACGTCTCGGTTGGGTCAGGCGTTGGATGCTTCGGTGTCGGTGCGGGAGTTGTTCGAGGCGTCGACGGTGGAGGGTTTGGCTGCTCGCCTCGGTTCTCGTGTTGGTGGCGGTTCGCGTGCGGCGTTGACTGCGCAGGTGCGTCCGGCGCAGGTGCCGTTGTCGTTTGCGCAGCAGCGCATGTGGTTCCTCAACCAATTGGACCGCGAATCGGCAGCCAACAACATTCCGATGGCGATCACTCTCACTGGCGAGTTGGATCAGGCGGCGTTGTACGACGCTGTCGTGGACGTGTTGAAGCGTCACGAGGTTCTGCGCACGGTCTACCCCGAGGTCGACGGTGCCGGCTACCAGCGGATCTTGCCGGTGGCGGCAGTTCCGGTGAATCTGGCTCCCGTGCAAATCGAAGCATCCGACATCGTGGCGGCGGTGACGGACTTCGTCACGTCAGGCTTCGACGTCACCGCTGAGGTTCCATTGCGGGCCAAGCTCTTCCAGCTCGCGGAGGACTCGTTTGTACTGGCGATAGTGATTCACCACATCTCCACCGACGGTTTCTCGATGGGTCCGTTGATCCGCGACGTGATGACCGCGTACTACGCCCGCTCACAGGGTCAAGCCCCGACCTGGGCGCCGTTGTCGGTGCAGTATGCCGACTACGCGTTGTGGCAGCGCGAGGTTCTCGGTTCCGAGGGTGACACGGAATCCGTACTCGCAGAGCAGATCGGCTACTGGGCCAAAACTCTCGACGGAGTTCCGGACCAGATCACCTTGCCCAGTGACCGCGCGCGTCCAGCCGTGTTCACCGGACGGGGAGCCACCTACAGCTTCCCGATTTCCGCGGATGTTCACCGCGGACTGGCTGCTGTGGGTCGCGAGCACCAGGCATCGCTGTTCATGGTGATGCACTCGGCGTTGGCAACACTTCTTGCCCGGTTGTCCGGCACCACCGACATCGCAGTCGGTACCCCGGTGGCCGGTCGCGGCGAAGCGCAGCTCGACGATCTGATCGGCATGTTCGTCAACACGCTCGTGCTGCGCACCGAGGTCGATCCGGGGATGCGTTTCCTCGATCTGCTTACGTCGGCGCGTGAGAGTGATCTCGCGGCTTTCGCTCACGCAGACGTGCCGTTCGAGCGGCTGGTCGAGGTTCTCGATCCGGTGCGCTCGCAAGCGCACAACCCGTTGTTCCAGGTTGCCTTGGCATTCCAGAACCTGGGGCAGAATAACCTGACGCTGCCGGGACTCGATATCACTGAATTCGATATCGCGGAAACTGTAGCGAAGTTCGACCTTCAGTTGACTCTGGTGGAAGCTGCCGATGGTCACGGCATGACGGCGACCTTCACTTATGCGACGGATCTCTTCGACGAGGGGACAGTTGTCTCCTTCGCCGAGCGGTTGACTCGAATTCTCGAGGCCGTCGCCGTGGATGCGACGCAGGCTGTCGGCGACATCAACATCCTCGAAGCGCCTGAGCGTATCGAACTGACCAGTCGCCGAGCGTCCTCGGGCATCGAGCCGAAGCCGTTGGCCGACATCCTGGCCGAGACCGCGTTGCTGTATCCCTCCAACGAAGCTCTCCGCTACCAGGATCGGTCGATGACGTACGCCGAGGTCGACGAGTGGTCGTCGCGCCTCGCCCGCGTCCTGATCGCTCGCGGTCTGGGCGCCGAAGACCTGGTCGCAGTGTCGATTCCGCGTTCCATCGAATCGGTCCTGCTGGTGTGGGCGGTATCCAAGACAGGTGCCGCGGTTGTTCCCATCGATCCGCACTACCCGGCCGACCGCATCGCGCATATGGTCTCCGACTCGGGCGTCTCGGTCGGTCTGACTCTCGAAGCTGAACTCGCAGGGCTTACCGACACCGTGGAGTGGCTCGCGATCGACAGTGCTGCTTGCGCGGAACTGATGGCAGCGCAGGATAGTTCACCGATTCGTGAAGATGAGCGTGTGCGCCCCGTCCTTCCGGCGCATCCGGCCTGGGTGATCTACACGTCGGGCACAACAGGCTTGCCCAAGGGTGTTGTTGCTACGGGAGCAGGCCTCGCGAGCTTCAGTGCAACGCAGGCACAGCACTACCTGGTGACGCCGAACTCCCGCACGCTGCACTTCGCGTCGCCGAGTTTCGACGCGTCGATGCTCGAACTGTTCCTGGCTGTCGCGACAGGCGCTGCCATGGTGATCGTCCCGACGTCGATCTTCGGCGGCGACGAGTTGACTGCGCTGTTCAAGTCCGAACGCGTCACACACGCCTTCATCACGCCGGCGGCGTTGGCTTCCATGGATCCGTCTGGCCTGAACGATCTCGAGGTGGTTGGTGTCGGCGGCGAGGCGTACTCGCCGGAGTTGATGGCCAAGTGGGCGGATCAGCCGAACCGTCGACGTACGTTCCTCAATGTCTACGGCCCCACCGAGACCACTATCGTCACCAACGTCAGTGTGCCGCTGATGCCGGGCGACCGGATGACCATCGGCGAAACCATCGGCGACATGGCCGCGTTTGTTCTCGACACACGTCTGCAGCCCGTTCCGGTTGGCGTTGCCGGTGAGCTGTACCTGTCGGGTCCCCAGGTCACCCGCGGATACCATCGCCGCCCGGGATTGAGCGCGGATCGCTTTGTTGCCAACCCGCACGGCCTGTCCGGTGAGCGCATGTACCGCACCGGTGATGTTGTGCGTTGGACTGACCGTTACCAGGTTGAGTACGTGGGCCGCAACGACTTCCAGGTGAAGATCCGTGGGTTCCGTATCGAGCTCGGTGAGATCGACGCGGCACTGACGGCACATTCGGACGTCGAGTTCGCCGCGACGATGGGCACCACGCTGACGTCCGGTGCTCCGGCGCTGGTGTCGTACGTGTTTGTCGGCAAGGAATCTGCTGTCAGCTCGGCGGATCTGAGTGAGTTCGTTTCACGCACTCTGCCGGCGCACATGGTGCCTGCGTCGATCATGGTTCTGACCGACATGCCGCTGACCCCGGCCGGCAAGCTGGACCGAAAGGCTCTGCCGGAGCCGGTATTCGAGGTCAAGGAGTTCCGCGCTCCCACGACCGAGATGGAACGCGTCCTCAGCGAGGTCTTTGCCGACGTTCTCGGCCTCGATCAGATCGGTACCGACGATTCGTTCTTCGCTCAGGGCGGAGACTCGATCATGTCGATCCAGTTGGTGTCCCGGGCCAAGGCCCGCGGTGTTCTGTTCACGCCCAAGGACGTGTTCGAGAACAAGACGGTGGCTGAGTTGGCAGAGGTTGCCGTCGTCGGCTCCGACGCCGATGCGATCACTGTTCTCGCCGAGATCGAAGGCGGCGGCATCGGTTGGATGCCGCTCACGCCGATCAAGCGATTCATGTTCGAACGGCCCGGCAGCTTCCAGCGTTTCAACCAGTTGTTGACGCTGGAGTTGCCGCTCGGCATCGACCGGACCGGTGTTGTCGACACACTGGCTGCCGTCATCAATCACCACGACATGTTCCGTTCGCGTCTGGTCGATGATCAGCGTGGTCCGGGCATGGCTGTGTCCGCGCCCGGAACCGTCGACGTTGATTCTTTGGTGCGACGGGTGCTGGTGGACCCCGCGATTTCGGGCGCAGACCTGACGGCCATCGCGTCGGGTGCTCTCGACGACGCTCTCGGCCGGTTGGATCCGGCCGCCGGTGTCATGGCTCAGTTCGTGTGGATCGACTTCGGTGACACACGCACCGGCCGATTGATCATGGCTGCGCATCACCTGATCGTCGACGGCGTCTCCTGGCGGATCATCGTGCCGGACTTGATTTCCGCGTGGGCTCAGCGCAGTGGCGGAAGTGCACCCGTGCTCGAACCGACGGGCACGTCCATGCGTACCTGGGCGCACTCGCTCGCTGCGGAATCACGATCAGACAAGCGACTGGCAGAACTGCCACGTTGGCGCAAGACGCTGTCGACTCCAGACCCGATTCTCGGTTCGCGGGCGTTCGATCCGTCCGTCGACGTTGCGGCAACAGTCGAGCGTGTGCGCGTGGAGGTGCCCACAGGCGTCACCGAGACCCTGCTGACAACTCTGCCCGAGGTGTTCCGCGGCGGAGCCAACGACGGTTTGCTGGCCGGACTTGCTCTGGCACTGGTGCGCTGGCGCCGTGAGCGGGGCATCGACACCGAAGCGGCACTGCTCCAGCTCGAGGGCCACGGCCGCGAAGAGGGCGTCGTCCCGGGTGCCGATCTCTCACGCACCGTCGGCTGGTTCACGGCGGCCTTCCCCGTCGCACTCGACCTTGCCGGTATCGACATCGACGACGCCTTCGACGCCGGAGTTGCTGCGGGAGCGGCGATCAAGGCAGTCAAGGAGCAGTTGCTCGCCGCTCCCGACAAGGGTGTCGGCTACGGACTGCTGCGGTACGTCAACGACGACACCTGCACTGAGCTGTCGAAGCTGAGCAGCGGGCAGGTCAGCTTCAACTACCTGGGTCGCATTGTGGCGGAGGATATTCCGGCTGCAGCGCAAGGCCTCGGATGGATTCCGGCACGCGACTTCTCCGATGTCGCTGCGCCGGAAGACCCGGACATGCCGGCCAACAAGGTTGTCGACATCAATGCCATCGTCAACGACGGCCCTGACGGCGCGGTGCTCGAAGCATCGTTTGCCTTCCCGAACGGATTGCTGAGCGCCACCGAGGTGCAAGCCCTGGCCGACCTGTGGGTCGGAGCACTCACAGCGCTGGCGCAGCACGCACAGGCCGTCGGCGCAGGCGGACTCACGCCGTCGGACGTGCCGCTGGTAACGCTGACCCAGCAGGATCTCGACGGGTTCGAGCAGCGTTTCCCCGCGGTGCAGGACGTCTGGCCGCTGGCTCCGCTGCAGTCGGGTCTGCTGTTCCACGCTGTCATGGCCGAGTCCACCGTCGACCTGTACTCCGTGCAGATGGTTCTCTCGCTGTCCGGCCGCGTCGACGCGGATCGCCTCCACGCCGCAGCACAGGCCATCATCGATCGTCACCCGAACCTGCGCACCGCATTTGTGGTCGACGGAACGGGTACGCCGGTCCAGGTAGTTCTCGGTGACATCGACGTGCCGTGGCGCGAACTGGATCTCACCACAATCGCCGACAGCGAAGAACGACGCCGCGAGTTGGATCGGATTCTTGCCGAGGACCAGGCCACGCACTTCGACATGTCGAACCCGCCGTTGATCAAGTTCACGCTGATCAAGATCGCGGCGAGCGAATACCGCCTTGTTGTGGCAAACCACCACATCATCCTCGACGGCTGGTCCATGCCGCTGCTGCTCCAGACGCTCCTCGGCCACTACGCCATGCGTGGGAACATTCCCGCTCAGACGCGGTCACTGAGCTACCGGAACTACCTCGCGTGGCTGGTCCAGCAGGATCGCAGTGTGTCCATGGATGCCTGGGCGAAAGCGCTGGGCGGCGTCGAAGAGCCGACGTTGTTGGCTCCCACCGTCGTTGGTCAGGAATTCAGTGCGCTGTCGCAGAAGTTGCAGATCTCGCTCAGCGAATCGGTGACCGCGACACTGACCGGTTTGGCATCGAGGACCGGCGTTACCGCCAACACGATCGTCCAGGCTGCCTGGGCAATTCTGCTGGGACGCATGACCGGTCGCCAGGACATTGTCTTCGGTGCCACGGTCTCCGGCCGTCCGCCACAACTCGACAGCGTCGAGAAGATGGTGGGTCTGTTCATCAACACGCTGCCCGTTCGTGTCCAACTGGATCTGGCCGAGTCCGTCGAGGCATTGCTCTCACGGGTTCAGATCGAACAGGCGGGATTGCTCGATCACCATTACCTCGGCCTGACCGACGTGCAGAGCGCCGCGGGCGTCGGCGGACTCTTCGACACTCTGGTGATCTTCGAGTCCTACCCGGTCGACCGTGACGGTCTTGCAGCGCAAGCAGAGTTCTTGGATGGCATGGTGATCGATGATGTCGCCTCCGACGATTCCACGAACTACCCGCTCACACTGCTGATCGGTCTCGACGACCAACTGCACTTGACGCTTCGTTACCTACCCGACTTCTTCGACGAGTCGTACGCGCAGACCCTGCTGGGTCGCCTCGAGACTCTGCTGACCGAAATCGGTGAAACGCCGTCTACTGCAGTCGGTGACGTCGAGGTCATGACGGCGCCTGAGCGCGCGTTGGTGCTCGAGTCGTGGAACGACACGTCTCGTCCGGTTGTGGGTGGGTTGTTGTTGGATGGTTTTGATTCTGTGGTGGGGGTTTCTTCGGGGTCGCGGGCGGTGGTGTGTGGGGATGAGGTGCTTTCGTATGGGGAGTTCGTAT
>NZ_LEKE01000083.1:0-213388 GCF_001029585.1 Rhodococcus sp. ARP2
GAAGGCATGTCACATGACTGAATACGTTCTCCCCGAGCTGGACTACGACTACGCCGCACTCGAACCGCACATCTCCGGCGAGATCATGGAACTGCACCACAGCAAGCACCACGCCACGTACGTGGCGGGCGCCAACAGCGCAATCGAGCAGTTGGCTGCTGCACGCGAAGACGGCACGATCACCGCGAAGGCGCCGCTGCTCAGTAAGAACCTCGCCTTCCACCTCGGCGGCCACACCAATCACTCGATCTTCTGGAAGAACCTCTCCCCCAACGGCGGTGAGCGACCAGAAGGCGAGTTGGCAGCCGCGATCGACGAGCACTTCGGTACCTTCGACGCATTCGTCAACCACTTCTCCGCTGTAGCAACGACTTTGCAGGGGTCCGGCTGGGCGGTACTGGCCTACGACATGGTCGGGCAGCGCCTGGTCATCGAGCAACTCACCGACCAGCAAGGCAACATCAGCATCGGTATCGTTCCGTTGCTCATGCTCGACATGTGGGAGCACGCCTTCTACCTGCAGTACAAGAACGTCAAGGCCGACTACGTGAAGGCCTACTGGAACGTCATCAACTGGGAAGACGTTGCACAGCGATACGCGACGGCCACAGCCCCGACCGGCTTGATCGTCCCCGCCTGATCGTCCCCACCCGATCACTGCCATACCACCCCGATCAGCCCAGCTCGGCACGGTGGCTCCGTTGCCGAGCTGGGTTTTTGCACCCCCGAGATCGATGCATGTGAAGGCAGGTAACATACACCGAGCGCGGCTGACTCGGCCGTCCGCCGATTCGACTCCGAGGGGAACCAGTGCTCGATATCCGTGGTTTGATCGCGACGTGGCGTCCGACGCTGGACACCGCAGCGCGCAATGCATGGGGACTCTCGTTCGGCGACGGTGTCGAGAAGGCCGAACGCACGCCGTCGGTGCTGATCAGCGAAGGTCCACACCGCGATCTGTATCGCTTCGGCGCATTGTGGACGCCCAGAGGGAATCCGGTCCTCCTCGTACCTCCCCTCGCGGTTTCAGCCGACTGCTACGACCTTCGTGCAGGCCAGAGCTTCGCCGCACACCTACTGGATGGCGCGAACACGCCCTACCTCCTCGACTACGGGACCATGCGGTACTCCGACCGCGGAATGGGTTTCGAGGCCTGGGTCGACGACATCATCCCGGAAGCGATCCGTACGATCTCGGACTTACATGACGGCGCACCTGTTTCGCTGATCGGGTGGAGCCTCGGCGGGACCATGTCTCTGCTCACGGGCTCCGCTCACGCCGACCTTCCGATCGCATCGATCACGGCAATCGGCACGCCAATCGATTACACGAAGATTCCCGCTATCAGCCCGTTGAGGCTGATCGGCAAATACACGGGCGACACCCCGCTCACGTCCGCGACCAATCTGGTCGGCGGACTGCCTGCTCCACTCGTTCAGGCGAGTTACAAGGTGACGGCGTTGCAGCGCGAAGTCCTCAAGCCATGGTTCATCGTCCGCAACCTCCACAACACCGAGACTCTGGCTCGCATGGAATCGATAGACAAGTTCATGGCAGCCATGCCTGGATACCCGGGCAAGGCATTTCAGCAGATCTGCGAACAACTCATGCTCGGCAACAATCTCTACAACGACGCTGTCACGCTTGCCGGACGCGAGATCAGACTGTCAGCTCTGAGCGTTCCCGTTCTCGCGATCGGCGGCACCACTGACGTGATTGCACCCATCGCTTCGGTGGAAGCAATCACGTCGGTCCTCACCGGCGCGCCGTCGGTCCGGTTCGAGAAGGCGCCGGGAAGTCACCTCGGGCTCGTTGCCGGCCCCACCGCGAGAGACTCCACCTGGGCGCACATCGACGAATTCTTGAAAGAGAATGCACCGCAGTTGGTTTCGACCAGCTAAATCACGGCGTCGTGATGCCCGCGGCCACAGCTGCCTTGTGCCAATCCGGGAATTCACTCAGCAAACGGGTGTACAACTGGGCGTCGTCGACGGTGTCGATGTCGTCCAGCGCGAAGAATCCGGCATTGTCGACCACCCTGCCGTCGAGGTCGTCGAGCTTCTCCAGCACTCCGTAGTTGGCCTTGCCGATTCCGACGAACTGCCAAAAGGCCGGGAGCCCAGACGCTTCGCGCATCAATTTCGTGATTTCCTTGCGCTCGCTGAAGCCTCCGTCGGTGAAGAACAGGACGAGCGTCGGCGCCGAACCACGTGTCAGGCCGGAGAGAATCTCAGTCATGATCGGCACTTCACGATTTGCGGCGCCGATCTTGTCATAGTTGAATCCGCCGTGCGAGCCGCGCAAGTGCAGGTAGGTATCCGACCACTCTTCCGCGTCATGGACAGAGATCTCGGGAAGCTTGACGAAGCTGACTGCATACAAGTACGGCTCCAGCTTGCCGTCGTCGTCGAGCTGGATCGCAACGGGAACCATGCGTTCGACAACACGATGCACCACTCTGGTGCGGTACTGCTTGGCCATACTTCCGGTTTTGTCGATCACCAGGACCACTCGCGCCCGAATTCCGTTGCCACCCTTGGTCAGCAGGACCTTGGCCACTTCGCGCTTTCGGAGGTCCAGTTTTTCCCGCTTCACCATCGAGAGTTTGGCTTCGTCGGGCACGGTCCGAATGCCATCTGCCGATTCAGCCGAGTCGGGTCGGCTCTGCGGTTCCTCGTCGACCGAGACTCCGAATGCAGTGACCAGATCTGCCAATCCGCTGTCCCAACCCGCCGAAACGTTCCGAACCTTCCAGTCCGTGCCGCGGCGATAGATCTCGACGAGGACCGCTGCCCTCTCACTCGTCAAACCCAAAGCCTGAGCCACGATAGCGATGGAACCAGCCTGCTCCACCACGACACCAAGGCCCCCGACAGCAGAAAGGGTTCCGTTTGCCGCCGCATCAAGCGCCACGGCAACACTCAGCTGGTGGATGTCGGCGGGCAACCTCGCAATGTCGATTTCGATGACGCCGCCGGACTCCAAGCGCACCGCACCTTCGGGCGACACCGGCTGATTGAAGAAGACAAAATCTGCGTCGTTCCGCACCTTGTTCCGTTCGTCGAGCTGGAACACCATCAGGTCCACCGTGCCCGGGGCGCTACCGTTCACCGCCACCTTCAGCGAAGTTCCGTCAACGACTGTGTTCGCTCCACGCGCCAGCTCCATGCCTGAAGATTAGCGGGCCACCAAAGAATCAACGGCCCCGCAGTCGGAAGAATCACAGCACACTTTCAGCAATCGCCAGGATTCTCGAGGCAGACTGTTCGTGGAAGATTTGTCGCACGCGGGACCAAGAGCCTGAACATCGACAGAATCTTAGGGTCGATCAGGAGGTCACCAAATGCCGCACGGCCAGGCGCGCACCATCCCGATGTTGCCACTCCTGCCACCACTGACGAATTTCGACGACGCAAGTCGCTCGATCGTGTCCTACCTCGACGAATATCTTCCGCTGGCACTGTGGTCGATCACGCGGTTCGACGGGTCGAATCAAATCTTTCTCACCGTCTCACCCAACCCACTTCACATCGAAGTCGGCGAGACCCGGACTTGGCAAAACACCATGTGCAGCGAGGTAGTCCTCGGAAATGCGCCGCCAGTCTCATCGAATCGCGCACTCGTACCTGCACTTTCCCGAGATGACAGGTGGGAAGGCATAGGCGCATACGTCAGCATCCCAATCCTTCACAATGACGGCAGTCTCTTCGGCACTCTGTGTGGCGCCGACCCGATTACGGGCGACTCCGTACTCGAGGACAACCTGGCCCTCCTCACTCTCCTGTGCCGACTCCTCGGAACGATTCTCGATGTCGACTATCAGCGCGCGCAGTCAGTGCGACTGGCCGAAACTGCGCAACTCGATGCCGAGACCGACCCGTTGACAGGTCTTCTCAATCGGCGCGGGTGGAACCGCATCCTCGAGGCCGAGCAAACTCGGTACCGCCAATTCGCCGATCCGGGATCTATCATCATCGTCGATCTGGACGGCATGAAGACCATCAACGACGAACTCGGTCACGCCGCGGGTGACGAATATGTTCAACGGGCCGGCAAGATCTTGGCAGCATGCGCGCACCCTGGTGCGGTGGTTTCACGGTTGGGCGGAGACGAGTTCGGAATCGCTCTGCCCGATACACAGCCGCGCGCCGTCGACTACCTGGTCGAGTGTTTGGAGAAGGCGTTCCGGAATGCCGACGTCTGTTGTTCGATCGGTCGAGCCGACTTTTCCATGTTCCAAAGCCTTTCCGAGACTTGGGATACGGCCGATGCCGAGATGTACCGCCACAAGCGCTCGAAGCACTGATTCGACTCCCCCACGGCCTGTTGGCACCGCATCGGAGGATCCCTTCGATGCGGTGCTGGCCCGTGTTCTGTTGTGCCTGAGGTTCGTCCTCAGGTTTTGAAGGTGGTGTTCGCCGGCCGCGGGTGCTGCTGCGGGTCGATCGAGGGTGGTGGGATGAACCACGGTTTGTTGTCGACGCCGATGCGGATCACCCATTTCCCGACGAACCCGGATTTCCGGTGCATCAACCGGTGATGCGAACGGCACAGTAGGACAAGGTTGTTCATCACCGTCGGGCCACCGTTGGCCCAGTGCCGGATATGGTGCGCATCCGTCCACGCAGGCACGCACGTGCAGCCGGGGAACGCGCAGCCCTTGTCTCGGGCGATCAACGCCACTCGCTGCTCCGCGGACACTAATCGCTTGCCGGGTTTCGCATCGAGCGGCGCCCCGTGATCGTCGAGCAGAACAGTCGAGAGGAAACAATCGCACCCGAGGAGTCTGGTCTGCGAGACCGACAGTGGCCCGAGCCACGGCATGTGCCCGACATCGAGATCCGACACAGCCATTCCGTCATCAGTTGGTGTTGCGGCGCAGTCCCGATGCTCCGCCAGATCACGCGCGTTGATGTGCACGTTCACGTGCGGACGCTGGCCACCGTCGGTGCCGGTTTTGGCGCAGTCGAGGTAGCGGCGGATCAGTTCGGTGAACCCGTCCGCGGTCCGCTTCGCCGCCGACCGGGTATCGGGGGTTCCATCCGGTGCCGGGGTGGGCATCGTCAGATTCGACAGGGCGGAGAGCAGCATTTCACCGGTGAGGGCGTCGAAATCTCCGCGCACCACCACCCGACCATTCAACGTCGACGCGATCCGCAACTCATTCCGATCCACATCCTCGGCGGGCGGAACCTCATCGGACTCGAACACTCGCTCCAAGGTCGCGATCACGTTCCGCACCTTCGTCGTCGTCGCCTCCACACCCGACGCAGCAGCCAACAACAAATCGATACAGCGAGGGAGCGCTTCCTCCGGCATGCCCTTCGGCGGTGATTCGCAGAACGCCACGATCAACACGGCATGCTCGAAGGAGCAATCCCCGACATCGAACCGGGCCGCCACCGCCGGAAAAGGCCGCAGCGCCGCACCCAGGGCGGCGATCTTCTTCCCGTCCCGAACCTGCAGCATCGTGTTTGCCGCCAACCAGCAACCCACCCCGCGGCTCGCAATCACCTGATCATCGGGACGCATCGAGAGTTCGTCGACCACCGCCACACGAACAGCCTCGAGACGAAGAATCTCCGCACTCGCCGACACCGCAGCAGCACGCAACTCAGAAGCCGTCAACCGCCACATGCGTCCGCGCAACCCCACCGCAGAACCAGACACCACATCCGACAACAGAACACTCATTGAATCCCCCGATCCCCACCCCAAACAATACTCGAACACGTGTTCGAGTCAATACCTTGCTACCAGCACAAATGAGAGCGGGGAATAGTTCGATCGATCCAGGCGTATTATTTGAGTAAGCAATACTTGCGAGCGCAAATAAATGGAGGCTGTCACCGATGACTACCGACGAACGTCGACGCGGTTCCGTCTGGCGTGACCTAGTGGTCAGCCACAGCGTCATCCTCGGCAAGATGGAGGCGGACCTTCGAACCACCACCGGGCTCACCCTTGGCCAGTACGACGTCCTGCTCCGACTGCACGAAGCGCCGGGAAACACGATCCGAATGGGCGATCTGGCCGAACTGGTCCTGGTCACCACCAGTGGCGTGACGCGCGTCGTCGATCGATTGGTCGAGGCAGGACTGGCAGAGCGCGTTCGACCGGAAAACGATCGACGCGTCGTGACGGTATCGATGACGCCTGCGGGCAAGAAGACGCTTCGAAAAGCGTCCGCCATACACACGCGAGGGATCGCCGAATACTTCTCCGATCTCATTGAAACCGAGGAGCTTCCGGTACTCGAACGCTTCTTCTCCCGACTTGCCGCACATCACACGAATCAAGGCGGCGCATGCGATGCGCACGTAGAACAACTTTCCATCACCCCCACGAACAGATAGCGAGAAACAACATGGCTTTCGAATTGGGCGTCTACCATTTCGGTGAACTCACCCCAGATCCCACTACCGGCGCGATGATGAATCCCGGTGTCCACCTTCGCCATTTAGTCGAGCAGGCAACCGTTGCCGATCAGGTTGGACTCGATGTCTTCGGCGTCGGCGAGCACCATCGCACCGACTTCGCAGTCTCAGCCCCTGCAGTTGTGCTCGCGGCAATGGCTCAGGCTACCGACAACATCAAGCTGTCCAGCGCCGTAACTGTACTCAGTTCCGACGATCCCGTCCGTGTGTTCCAACAGTTCGCGACAGTCGACCTGCTTTCCGAAGGCCGTGCCGAGATCATTGCCGGCCGAGGTTCGTACACGGAGTCATTTCCGCTTTTCGGGTACGACCTGTCCCAGTACAACGAACTCTTCACCGAAAAGCTCGATCTACTACTGAAACTGCGCGACGAGAACCCGATCAACTGGGAAGGGCAACTTCGCGCACCACTGACCGACGGTGACGTGACGCCCCGCCCGGACCGTCAGATTCCGGTGTGGATCGCAGTCGGAGGTACTCCGGCCTCTGTCGTCCGTGCCGCGAAACTGGGCCTGCCCCTCTCACTGGCCATCATCGGTGGAAGTTACCAACAGTTCGAACCGTTCGTCGATCTGTACCGCAGGGCTGCAGCGGAGTTCGGACACGATCCGAAGAAGCTCGCTGTCTCGATTGCTTCGCCAGGATTTGTCGATACCTCGAAGCAAACAGCACTCGACACGTCGTACCCGTATTTCCAGGCCGGGTGGATGCAGAATCATCATCAGCGGGGGAACGGAGTTCCCATGCCGCGCAGGGCATACGAGGCGCAGGCAACCACCGCGGGTGCGTTCTTCCTCGGCGGCCCGCAGGAAATCATCGACAAGACGATGGCGCAGTACGAACTGTTCCATCATGACCGCATCATGATCCAGATGGGGTTCGGCAATGTGCCACAGAAGGACATGCTGCGTGCGATCGAGATCCTCGGCACCGAAGTAGCCCCCGTTGTGCGTAAGGAAATCGAATCACTGAAGTCGTCCCAAGAATAGGAGTTTCGATGAGCACACCGCTCAAAATTGTTGCCGTTGTCGGCAACCTTCAAAAACCCTCCAAGACTCGTGCCCTCGTCGACCTGATCGTCGAAACCTTGGGAGACTTCGAGCAGATCGACACACGAGTTTTCGAGATCGTGGATCTGATTCCAGGTCTTGCATCTGCTCTGGATCGCGATCACGTCGACTCAGTGACCGCCGAAGCGCTGGCAGCAGTCGAGTCCGCCGATATCGTCATCGCGGCGTCACCGGTGTTCCGCGGCTCGTACACGGGAATGTTCAAGCATTTCTTCGATCTCGTGGACCAGTACGCGCTTGCCAACACTCCGGTGATTCTTGCTGCGACAGGTGGCAGCGACCGCCACGCTCTCGTGTTGGACCATGCCCTGCGTCCACTGTTCGCTTTCTTCCAAGCGCTGACCGCTCCGGTCGGGATCTATCTCAGCTCAGGTGATTTCGACGGAACGACTATCCTCAACCCCGAGGTATTCGAGCGTATCGAGATGGCAGCAAAGGACGTCCTGCCGGTAGCGAGGATGCTCGCGGAGCGGGATCGAGTTGCGCTGACGTGAACGCCCCTCATTCGCACAACACGGCAACAGTTGCCGGTCTGAGGATGATCGAACAGCTACGTCAGGTTCACGAACCTCTACGAGCCGATATCGAGGTACTCGAGAACGCCCTGCAACTGTTGTCGGACGAAACCGCCGATCTGACTCGGATACCCGAGATGATCGACAATCTGACGATCGCGGATTTCGTCTGGCAACTACGGGTCAACTGCGACTTCTACTGCAACACGCTGACTCTGCACCACACCATCGAAGATCAACGTATGTTCCCCGTAATGACCAGGAACTTTCCCGAGTTGGCCCCTGCGGTCGAACGACTGCAGGCAGAACACAAGCTTGTCGGGGAGATCGTGTCGGAAGCCAAGCGTGCGTCACTCGCGCTGAGCACCGAATCCTCCACGGTCAATCGGGCACACGCCGCAATCTCCGAATTGGCGGATCATATGCAGTCGCACCTCGATTTCGAGGAGGCCACACTCTTTCCGTACTTCCGACGGATGGATCGCGACTGGCATTACGGCTGATCGTGCACACTCAGTGATTCTTCAGCTCCATCGCAGTAGCGTCGAAAGGGCCACCTCATGTCAGGAGCCCCCATGACCAACCCGGATCAACCCACCGTCCAGCAATCCGTTCCTCAGCACCCGATTCGACCGCCCGTCAATGCGGGTTGGGCAGTGGTCTCGCTGCTGTTCTTCTGGCCGCTCTCCTTCTCCGCTTTCACGCACGCCTTCAACGTGTATCCGCTGTGGGCCGACGGCGATGTGGCCGGGTCGCGGTACGCGTCCGATCGAGTGAAACGACTCGGTCAGATCTCGCTGTGGATCGCAGGCGGGCTACTACTCCTGGTCTGCATCCTGTACGCGATCGCGGCAATCGTGTGGTTCGCCAACGGTGGCCACGATTACGGGCCGCGACGTATGCGCTGAACAACCACCCTGAAACAACAACACTGAAACAACAACACCGCAACAACAACACCGCCGAACATCACCTCATCAATCGATCGATGAACTCCATGGTCTGGTCCATCGAAGCGACCGTCGTTTGGCCGTGGCTGATTCCGCTGAGTTCTTGATACTCGAACTGCGTTCCTCGCGAACGCATGTCGACCAGTTGCGCCCAGGTAAGGGCGACAGGAACCGTTGTGTCCGACACGCTCTGCACCACACGCAGTGACCGGTCGTAGCCGTCGACCGGCACCTGCATCATCTCGCGAAACAGATCGTGGAAGCGTGGCGTCCACACCGACCGAGAAAACAACGAGCTCAACTGGATTCGTTCGGCGCGAATGTGGCGGCCGAGATCTCCGGCGCACAGTGTCCGAGCCTTTTCCATCCACTCGATCCCCTGCGGCGAGAGAACCTCCCGAATGTTCTCTTCGGGTCGTTGATCGTCGATCCCGGCCAGAACGTACAGCGCGTATCCCACCAACCCGGTGATGCCGATGTCGGGAAACAGCGGTCCGCCCAACGGAAACAAACCTTCCATATGGGTGGGGCCGGCAACAACGACCGAGCCGCGGAAATCCAATTCCGGTGCACGAGTGGTGGCCTCGTGTCCCGCGAAGTACGCCGCATGACCGCCTTCGGACAAACCCGCGACCATCCACCGCGGACTCAGCACACTGCCGTACAACTCGTGCGCAGCCCGCACGATGTCGACCGCATTCGCGCCGGCGGCATGTCCGTCGAGATAGGCCAGCACCCCGTCGGTACCAAGTCCCGAGTAGTCGGTAGCGACTACCGCGTACCCCTGCTCCAACCAGCGTTCGATCGGTTCGATCTCACCCGGACCGAATCCGGTCGACGAGGGTGCACACTGATCCGCACTGCCCAAAGTTCCGTGGGCATAGGAGATGACGGGCCAACCGCCCGCCGGTGCGGCACCTTCCGGCAGAAACACGGACCCTGACGACTCCCCCCATCTGTCAGCGGTACGCAGAGTTCGATACACGACCCGCTGCGTCTCACCGGCGCCGACCGGAAACACTGCGGCCGAGAGTTCGCCATAGGACTCCAGCGCGCCCGCGACTTCCGGTTCGTCCGTCGTCGCCGCGGCAGCACCTGACCCCCACCCGAGACTCGACAACAGAATGCTCGCCACCACGGCCGCAACAAAGGTTCTACCCGAACGACTCACCACGCCAACCCCTCCCGACCTGTGCAGAGCATGATGTCGATATGCAGATCATCATCACCGGTCACAGCCTGCCCGGACGTGAGTGTTCCGAAACCGCAACCTTCGAAGGGCGCAGCAACATCCACGTCGGCGTTCAGCGCCGAGGCAAGCCACACGAAATCCTCGACCTCGTACCAGGAGATACCGAGACAGTGCGATGGGAACTGACAGCGAGTCTGGAGCGAAAGTCCGGTGCCTGGGACATTCTCGGTTCACACATCCAGGGTCCACCTCGCGGACGCTTCATCTACCTGTCCTGGGTGACGGTATCCGATGACCAGACGTTCGAGATGTTTCGGCGCGCAAAGCTGATGCTCGACGCGATCCCCGAGCACATCGTCGAGCAGGCCGACGCTTCCGGCGTACTCCACGGAGACCTCGGGCTCACCGACGCCGCAGGTAAACCACTGTGCGCGGCAATCCGACCACCAACGATCACATGGTCCTCCTCGCCTTACTGAGCATCGTTCAGTAGTGTGGTGATCGAGCACTAACTCTGCCGGTGGCCCCACATAGTCGATACGGAGTCCGAACTGATGAGCACCGAACACCTCGATGTCCTGATCGTCGGCGCCGGCTTGTCCGGCATCGGTGCTGCTTATCGACTCCAGACCGAGCTCCCAGGAAAGTCGTACGCAATCCTCGAGGCCCGAGCGAACAGCGGCGGAACCTGGGACCTCTTCAAGTATCCCGGCATCCGATCGGATTCCGACATGTTCACGCTCGGCTACCCGTTTCGCCCGTGGACAGATGCCAAAGCAATCGCCGACGGTGATTCGATCCTGCGGTACGTGCGCGACACCGCGCGAGAGAACGGGATCGACAAGAAGATTCGGCACAACCGGAAGGTGACGGCCGCATCATGGTCGTCGGCGGACTCGACCTGGACAGTCACGGTCACGACCGGCGACGAAGACGAAACATTGACCTGTAACTTCCTCTATCTCTGCAGCGGGTACTACAGCTACGACGGCGGATACACCCCCGACTTCCCCGGACGTGAATCGTTTGCCGGTGAGGTAGTGCACCCCCAGTTCTGGCCCGAAGAACTCGATTACTCCGACAAGAAGGTCGTTGTGATCGGAAGCGGCGCCACCGCAGTCACTTTGGTCCCCACGATGTCGCGGAACGCAAGCCACGTCACGATGCTCCAGCGATCACCGACGTACATTCTGGCGCTGCCGTCCAGCGACAAATTATCGGACACCATTCGCGCGGTACTGCCGAATCAACTCGCGCACAGCATCGCTCGATGGAAGAGCGTCGTAGTGAACCTGAGTTTCTACCAACTGTGCCGACGCAGTCCGGCGCGCGCAAAGAGGATGCTGAACCTCGCGATCAGTCGTCAACTCCCGAAAGACATCCCCCTCGATCCTCACTTCACACCCTCCTACAACCCCTGGGACCAGCGCTTGTGCGTCGTACCCGACGGCGATTTGTTCAAAGCCCTCCGATCCGGCAAGGCCTCGATCGAGACCGATCACATCGACACCTTCACCGAGACCGGGATCCTTCTCGCGTCAGGTCGCGAACTCGAAGCTGACATCATCGTCACTGCAACAGGATTGAAGATGGAGGCGTGCGGCGGGATGTCCATCGAAGTGGACGGCGAACCCGTCACCCTCGGTGATCGTTACGTCTACAAGGGCATGATGATCAGCGACGTACCGAACTTCGCGATGTGCGTCGGCTACACCAACGCCTCGTGGACTCTGCGAGCAGATCTCACGTCGATGTACGTGTGCCGACTGCTGACGGAGATGGACAAGCGCGACTATTCGAAGTGCGTGCCGCACGCGACCGAAGAAATGGACCAGCGGCCGATCCTGGATCTGGCGTCGGGGTACGTCATGCGTGCCGTGGAACAGTTCCCGAAGCAGGGATCGAAGTCACCGTGGAACATGCGTCAGAACTACATCCTTGACCGTCTTCACTCCACGTTCGGGAGCATCAACGACCACATGACGTTCTCGAAGGCACCAGCTCGACATTCGACGCCGGTACCGAGCAAGAGTTGAGCGGACCACGAACAACCAGGTAGAGCAGTCTGGCGAAGCCACCAATCGATCCGACGACAAAGAACACGCCAGAACCTGCGACCACGGCACAGAGCGCACCGAGAACGATGATCGTCGACGCCTCTACCATTCGACCGGCTGACTCCGATCCTAGAACGTGTATTTCATCAACTCCTTCGTTCATAAAACTATTTTCAGCCAACCGTCCAGCCGGTTTGTAGGGACTTTAGTCACGAGTCGGGTCAAAATGGACTCATAATTGCAGGTCAAGCGTTCAGTTGGCCACTCCGGTCGGATGAACTGCAGACCGTTCCGTAGTGTGCGCATCACAGAAAGTGGAACCAACGCCGGGGGGAACATCATGAAGGTCGTCGTTTTCGGGGCAACAGGAATGGTCGGCAACAGCGTCCTGAGGGAATGCCTCGACGATCCACGAATCGACGAAGTCGTGACCGTCGGCCGCAATCCGTCCGGTACAACCGCCCCGAAGATCGTCGACATCGTTCACCGCGACATGCTCGACTTCTCGGCGATCGAAGCCGATCTGACCGGCGCGGATGCCTGCTTCTTCTGCCTCGGTGTCTCCTCTGCCGGCATGAACGAAGCCGACTACACCCGCATCACGCGTGACATCACGCTTGCCGCCGCCACGACACTGTCGGGTGTGAACCCTCAGATGGTGTTCGTCTACGTGTCCGGCGAAAGCGCCGACTCCACCGAAACCAGCAAGACCATGTGGAAGCGAGTACGTGGCGCGACCGAGAATGCGCTACTCGCACTCCCTCTCACGACCTACATCCTCCGGCCGGGATTCATCCGTCCGCGCCCGGGATCGCCGTCGAAGACCTGGTGGTACAAGGCCTTCTATCAAATCTCCGTGCCTCTCTACCCACTCTTGCGCAAGGTTTGGCCCAGCAGCGTGACCACCAGTGAAAACATCGGCAGGGCAATGATCACCCTCGCGGCAAACACGCCCGATCTTCCCGACCGCGTCCTTCGCAGCGACAAGATCAACGAACTCGCGCAGGCCTGACAGTCTTACCTCGAAAGACGAAGCCGCGGGCGACGAGTTCCAACGCCACGGCGACCGAGCAGGTTTGCGCCAACAGCAGCCCTGCCAGCACAAGAATTTGCACGGCACCGGCTTGAACGGCCGACCCCGTCGCGAGCAAAACGCCGACAAAAGCTCCCGGCAATGTCACGAGGCCGACGGTGCGCGTCTGGTCGACTCCCGGTAGCAGGGCGTCGGAGGCTGCGGTGCGGGCTACTTCCCACCGTGCATCGCGCTGGGAAAATCCAAGGCTCAGTGCGGCTTCGACTTCCCCGTATCGATCATCGACGGCGCCGAGTCCGCGTTTGGCTGCCATCGATGTTGCAGTCATCGCGCCGCCCAGAACAATTCCGCCGATCGGCACCAGAGCGATGCCTTCCAGCGGAACCACTCCGGACAGCAGCATCAGTGGCAGAACCACACCGATTCCCGACGCCAAGGCGATGGTCAGCCACGCTCCGGACGTTCCTGCGCCGCAGCGTCGTGCCGCGGTGAACGACGCCGCAGCGAACATGCCGACGAGCACGAGGAGCGCTGACCAGATGTGAGCCAAGGCTGCGGCGAGGATCAACGAAATCGCAGCCAACTGAAGAGCGCCACGAGCGAGTGCGCCGGGGACTACCCGAACGCTACCGAGAGAGGTGAATCGGTAGACGAGCGTGGCGACAAGAGCCATGACGATGCAGAGGACAGCCAGACGGATGCCGGAGTCGGCTATCGAAAGGCTCATAGGTCACAGTGTTCCCTACGAGCCGAGTCCGATTCGAATTCGAGAACCGCTCAGAAAACCCAACCGCGAAGAGCGACGAATCGCAGGCCACCGACAATTCCACTCACTGCGATCACAAGCCCGGCTTGAAGAAGTCCGTCGGCTCCGGGGAGAAGGAAGCCGAGCGCACTGATGGCGGCCGAACTGGCGATCAACCCGACCAGAGCGAGTCCACCGCCTTCCCACTGCGCGGTGAACCAGTTGACGCGATCCGCGGCATGGAAGGTGAGCCGGCGATGCAGTTCGTTGGCCAGAATGGTGCTCAAGACTGCACCAACGGCGTTGGCGACCAGCGCTCCGTCACCGCGCAGCGCCAGAAAAGCGGCAAAGTACAAGATGTTGCTGGCTCCGCCGACGAGGGCAAAACGAACGAGCTGAGCAAAGGCGCCGTCGCCGGCAAGAGCACGAAGCCTCGTTGCCGCGAAACCTGCACTCCGCGTACCCACCATCGAGATCGGATTGCTCCCGACCCAGATGTCAGACGTGCTCATATCGGCTTCTCTCATACGGACAATCGGAACCACACGTTCCGCTTAGTAATATAGCACTAACGGAATCGATCATTCCGCTTAGTGCCGTAGACTGTGAGGATGCCGACAACACACCCCGACGCTTCTCATGCGGGGACCTCGGCCGACTGCTCACAGCCGCGCCTTCGGTCCGACGCCAAGGCCAACCTCGAGCGCATCCTCAACTCCGCTCGCGAGGTGTTCGCTGCCCAAGGACTCGACGCCACGCTGGCGGACGTCGCCAAGCACGCCGGCGTCGGCGTCGGCACCGTCTATCGCCGGTTCGCCAGCAAGGACGAGCTGATCCAGGCCCTGTTCGACACACGGTGCTCCGAGATCGAAACGATTGCCGCCACCGCCCGGGAGATGCCAGACGCCTGGGAAGGTCTTGTCTACTTTCTCGACGTGATCTCCCTGCGCATGGCAGACAACCGCGGATTCGGCGATCTCCTGATGGACGGGCGCTTCGCGTCCGACACTTTCGCTCGCGCGCGCGCCGGGATCGCTCAGCACACCGCGGCACTTGTCAATCGCGCCAAGGAACAGGGCACCCTGCGGAGCGACTTCGAAGTCAACGACATTCCGCTTCTCATGCAGGTCGTCAAGATGGCCCAGAAGTTCGGCGGCGACGAGGCCCCTCAGGCTTACCGCCGCGCACTCGGGTTCATGATCGACGGACTCTGCGCGTCCCGCACCGGCCATCGCGAGTTGCCCGTCCCGGCGCTTTCCTCCGAACAACTCGATCACGTCCTTCATCGGTTTCAGGCATCGCCCGATAAGAACTGCTGACTCGATTTCGGGGTCGACGCCGCAATGGCGTCGACCCCGAAATTTGCTGTCAGTGAGCGATTACCGGTTCACCTTCCGGCGAATCCGGAAGCAGTCCACTCCGAAGAACCAGTCCGGTCAAGACCGCACCGACCGCGAATATGCCTGCGGCCCAATAGAACGTGGTGGTGTAACTCTCGACGGCAGCCTGTGCCTGGGTCAGCGGATTCATCTCGCGGCCCACCAGGTAGTTGGTGGAAGCCGAGGCTGCAATCGTGCTGAGCAGTGCAGTTCCGATCGAGCCGCCCACCTGCTGCATCGTGTTGACCGTGGCAGATGCGACGCCGGCATCTTCGTGATGCACGCCTGAAGTTGCTCCCTGCATCGACGGGGCGAAAATGCTGCCCATGCCGAGTCCGGTGACGACGAGCCCCGGCAGAATGTGGACTGCATAAGTGCTGTCCACGGAAATCTGGGCCAGCAGCGTCATTCCGATCGCCGCGATGACCATTCCGCTCACGATCAGCACTCGCGGACCGACGCGCGGTAGCAAAACCGCTGTCGAAAGCGTTGCCGCTGTCACGATTCCGAACACCATCGGCATGAATGCGAGGCCGGTCATGATCGGGCTGTACCCGAGGATCAGCTGCATGTAGTACGTCAGGAACAGGAAGACTGCGAACATGCCTGCGCCGGAAAGGAAGATCGCCAGGTACGAGCCAGCCCGGATTCGGTCGAGGACCACCCGCAGCGGAAGGAGCGGGTGCTCGGACTTGGTCTGCCAGTAGATGAACGCCGCCATGAACACGACGCCGGCAACGAGCCACGAGATAGTGGGAGTTGCACTCCACCCGTCCGATTCGGCCTTCGAGAATCCGAAGACGATGCTGAACAAGCTGATCGACACCAGGATCGTTCCCGGGATGTCGAGCTTGGGTCGCGAGTCACTGGTGTGCGGCGCGAGCAACAGGACTGCTCCGACCAGGGCGATCGCCGCGAAGAAGAGATTCACGAAGAGGCACCAGCGCCAGTCGACCCACTCGGTGAGTGCGCCGCCGAGCAGCAGTCCGATGGCGCCACCACCGCCGGCAACGGCACCGAAGATACCGAAAGCCTTGGCACGCTCACCGGGATCCGTGAATGTCACGGACAGCAGCGACAGGGCTGCCGGGGCGAGGAGCGCACCGAATACGCCCTGGCCGGCACGAGCGGCAACAAGCATTTCGAAGTTGACGGCTGCGCCACCGATGGCGGAAGCCACTGCGAAGCCGATCAGGCCGACGATGAAAGTTCTCCTGCGCCCGAACAAGTCGCTCAATCGACCGCCGAGTAGCAGCAAGCTGCCGAACGCCAATGCGTATGCCGTGATGATCCACTGGCGGTCCGAATCACCGAACTCCAGTGAGCGCTGCGCAGCAGGCAGCGCGATGTTGACGATGGTGGCATCCAAGACCACCATCAGCTGCGCAATTCCCAGAACCGCGAGAACCAGCCACCGCTTTGCGTGGTTGTCCCCTGAAGGCGCTGAGGACTGCTCGAATTCAGTCCGTTCAGCAATGTCTGACATAGTCCCTCGCCCAACCTATGCGGAGATGGCTTCTCCGGTTAGCAAAAACGCTACACGAAAACGGAGAGGCTGTCTCCACTTGACGGGTAGAGTGGGGACATGAGTACCGCAATGGAGCGCCCCCTTCGCGCCGATGCTGCACGTAATCGGCAGTTGATCATCGACGCCGCACGTGAATTGTTCGCCGAAGAAGGGATCGACGTCACACTCGACGACGTCGCCCGGCGCGCGGGTGTCGGCGTCGGAACGGTCTATCGGCGGTTCGCCAGCAAAGAAGAATTGATCGATGGAGTCTTCCAACAGAACTTCGCCGACATGGCGGCGGCTGCGGACGCGTCACTCGCCAATCCGGATCCGTGGGACGGCCTGGTCACCTTTGCCGAATTTGCCTGCAGCCGTATGTCGGTCAACCGCGGGCTCAAAGACGTCCTGAATGGAACCGACGAGGGATGCGAGCAAGTCGCATGCCAACGATCCATCATCGAACCGTCGGTCGAGAGGATCTTCTACCGGGCCCAGGAGGCCGGGATGCTGCGCCCCGACGCCGTACCGACGGACCTGTTCGGCCTCATCTTCATGGTGGGCGCAGTCACCGAATTTGCTCAGCCCGTCAACCCGACCGTGTGGCGTCGATACCTCTCGGTAATGCTCGACGGCCTACGCACGGAGGGCTTGCACCGTGACGCACTCCCCCTTCCTCCGCTGAGTTCGGAGGAATTGCACGAGGCCAAGCAATGCCTGAAAGACCGCCGCCGTTGAGCGGTTCGGTCAGATCTGCTCACGAGGAATGAAAATCCACATCACGATGTAGATCAGAAACTGCGGGCCGGGCAGCAGGCACGAGAGCACGAACAGCAAGCGGACAGTCGACGACTTCCAACCGAAGTATCGAGCGATTCCGGCGCACACCCCACCGAACATTGCTCCCGAGCGGGCGCGGGTGAGCTTGCGGGTCTTCATCGGGGAGGTCATGTGTTGTTTCCTTTCAACGGAACTCGCGGTTCATCCGCGTCGACCTCCACTATCCGCCGCCGATCCACCTGTGCGCATCAGGCCATGGACCCATCTTTTCCGTCGCGGTGTGTCCTCAGGTACGAGTCCGTCCCCGCGTCGGACTCAGGGTTCTCCCCCACACCCCAGCCTCGAACCCCAGCCTCGTACCTCAGCAGGGAAACATGCGTCGAAGCCGTTTCGGAGCCGCAAAAGGTTGCCAGTTGTCCACGTCCTGCGCCAGACGATCGGCAACCGTCCACAACGCGGACGGGTTGTGGGTCAACCCCATGTGACTGCCTTGCACCGCAATGCTTTCCGACAGGCCTGCCGAGGTTTCACAGCACGCTTGCCATGGAACGATACCGTCGTGCCTGGAGTAGACCGACGTAGCAGGAACGGAAATAGGCGATCCCTGTTCGGATTCGATGCCGTCGACCGGAGGCAGTATCGCGTGATTGCCGGACAAACGAGCGTAGAGAGATCCGACTCTCGTCTGCTCCAGACTGGTGAGAGCGAAAGGACTTCCGAGTGTCACTACCTGACGTACCGATTCCGGCAGATCCCTCGCCAGCTTTCGAGCGTAGATACCGCCCAGACTCCAGCCGATCACCGACACCTTCTGCTCGTATCGATCTGCTACCTCGGCCAATGCGGCAGGCAATCCGTCGACCACCGTCGCCGTCGGACCGGTGTTCAGACCCAGATTCCAACCGTGAACCCGGTATCCGAGAAAGCTCAGGTACGTCCTCAAGGCGAGAGTCGACACGTCCGAAGTCAGCAATCCGGGGAGAACGAGGACCGGATGCCCGTCCCCACGCGGCGATCGAAGCAACCAAGGAGCCGCGAGAAGCAGTGAAGCGATGTCGACCAGTCCGCGCGTCGGCTCGCTCAGACACATCGCCAAGGATGGTGGCCCCGGAACGAGTGGGTCGACTTCACGAATCAGCGTCGATCGCTGCGCCCAATCGAATTCGGCCTCCGCGAAATCGATCGCCGAGACTTCCGCAACTACGGACACCTGAACTCCTGTCGGCCGGTGCCCTCGTCGGGGCGTGTGGTGGGGCGGTTCCGCGAGCTGTGTGCTCAACCCGCGGAACCTTGTCCTCATCCACCACCGGTAGCGAACCAGGACCCGTTCTGCCCACAGATTCGTGACCAAAGGCCTCTCGACCACACGAACACTGTGTGATCCAGAACACTAGTTTTGATTACGTTGCATCTACGTTGCGTACGTGTTTCGTCCCCGAAGGAGAACAGATGGCATTCACGGAAGAAGAAATCGCATACATGCAGTCGCAGCCACTGGCGCGCGTAGCGACGCTCTCACCGCACGGGCAGCCAGACGTCGTTCCATTGGCCTTCGAATACGACGGGGCCCACTTCTGGATCGGCGGGGGCGGCCAGAGTGTCCTGAAAACCAGGAAGTTCCGCAATATCGGGTCAGGACAACTCGAAGTAGCCCTCGTCATCGACGACATGCCGTCATTCGAGCCGTTTGTCGCGCGCGGGATCAGGATCTACGGAATCGCTGAACAGCCGATCGAAAGGGTAGGAATGGTCGGTCCCGGAATCTATTCACGCATCACGCCGACAGTCTCGTGGAGTTGGAACTTGGCGGGAGAACCGGCAGGTGACACCTGGTACGAATCTCACAAGACTGTTCACACGCAATAGGTCAGTTCGGGCAACTCTCGGGTGGCAGGTTTTCGGCGGCCCACGTTGTCAGTTCACTGAGAGCGGGGAGCAGCGCCTGCCCCGACGCCGTGAGTTCGTACTCCACAGCGATGGGCGGGCCGGCGTCGACGGTCCGCGTGACCAGGCCCGCACCAACCAGTTCGGTCAATCGGTCCGAGAGCACGGAGTCGCTGATCTTGCCGACTGCACGCTTGAGTTCCGCAAATCCCGCCGGACCACCGAGGAGCGTCGCCAGGATCACACCGTTCCAGCGTTTGCCGAGAAAGCTGAAAGCGCGAGCCAACGCCGCGTCACAGACGCGTGGTTGGTGCTCGGCTTCACTCTTCCCAGGCATTGCTTCATCCTAGGCCCGAGGCCACGGTGGCAGGTCAACTCGCCGCAAGAGGGACTCCTGGGCGACGGTTGCAGCCAAGACGCCGTCGCGTGTCCAGAAGTGGCCCGTCGAGAATCCCCGACCATCAGTGGCGGAGTTGCTTTCCTGAGCGAAGAGCATCCACTCGTCGGCCCGGAAGGGTCGGTGAAACCAGATCGCGTGATCGAGTGACGCCATCAGCACTCGCGAAGGTCCGACCATCAACGACCGGTGGGGCTGGACGTCGAGTGATGCCGTAGAGGCCAAAGACAAGTCCGACGCGTAAGTAAGCACACCAGCGTGGAACAACGGTTCGTCAGGAAAAGCGTGATTCGGTTTGAACCACACCGACTGTGCGACCGACCCCCGCTCGCGCTCACCCTCGTCCGCAACGAATCTCATGTCCATCGCGCGATGTGTCTTGTTGTCGCGGAACTCGTCGGCGCGCGCACTCGCCCAGCGCTCGTATGGATCGGGAAGGTCCTCCGGAGCAGGTACGACGGGCATCTCCCCCTGTCGATCGGTGCTGTCCTCCGGAAGTTTGAAGGACACGGACAGTGTGAAGATCGGCGTGCCCAGTTGCAGGGCAGTGACCTGACGGGACCAGTACGTACGTCCGTCACGAAGACGACCGACTTCGTAGGAGATGGGCTGCCGCGGATCGCCTGAGCTGAGGAAGTATCCGTGAAGGGAATGCACCACCGCAGTCGCAGGCGCTGTCCGGCCGGCAGCGGTCAAACCCTGCGCCGCGAGATGCCCACCGAAGATACGCCCGGGAGAACCTGCGTGACAGTAACCCTGAAATCTGTCGGAGCCGCGATCCTCCAGGCTCAGCAACGTGCGCAGATCGAAGGACTCGAGTTCTCGCGATTCGGTGAGCGTCACGTCCACAACGTCCCTGCATCGACGGCTTCAGCGGCGGGGGCCGACGGCAGACCCGGATCGGAGCGGGAAAATCGCGGCGCCGGACGATGCTGAGTGACCCCGTCCAGTTCCACGAGCGAACCACGCTGGGCAACATGGGGATTGGATGAGGCTTCCGCAAACGCCAGAACCGGTGTCGTGCATGCGTCGGTGCCGTCGAAGATCGCCGCCCACTCGTCGCGTGTCTTGGACGCGAACACATCGGCAAACACTTTCTTCGTTTGCGGCCATGCACTCTTGTCGTTCTGGCTCGGCAACGTCGCGGGATCAAGTCCCAAACCGGCCAGAAGTAGTGCATAGAACTGTGGTTCGACGGCACCGACTGCCATGTATCTGCCGTCGGATGTCTCGTAGGTGTCGTAGTACGGGGCCCCGGTGTCGAGCATGTTCACACCGCGTTCGTCAGACCATCGTCCGAGACCGCGGAAACTCCACATCATGTGTGACAGCGCCAGCGTCCCGTCGACCATGGCGGCATCGACAACCTGACCCTGCCCGGACTTCTGTCGCTCGAAGAGCGCGGCAAGTATTCCGAACAACAGAAACATCGAGCCACCACCGAAGTCTCCCACCATGTTGAGCGGCGGAACCGGACGCTCACCGGCACGACCGATCGCGTGTAGGACACCGGTCAGCGAGATGTAGTTGATGTCGTGCCCGGCAGCCTGCGACAGCGGCCCCTCCTGACCCCATCCTGTCATCCGGCCGTACACCAGGGCCGGATTCCGTTCCAGCGCAACATCCGGGCCGAGACCGAGCCGCTCGGTGACCCCGGGACGGAAACCCTCGATGAGCACGTCCGCACGCTCGATCAATCCCAGAACGATGTCGACGCCGGCAGGGTCCTTGAGGTCCACCTCGCAGAAACGACGCCCACGCTGGGTCTGATCCCGTGGCTGACCGGGGCCGGGGATCCGACCGGCGCGCTGAACACGGACGACGTCAGCGCCGAGATCAGCGAGCAACGTCGCTGCGTGGGGACCTGGACCGATTCCGGCAAGCTCTACGACGCGAAGTCCGGCGAGCGGTCCGCGGCCTGTGGTGGTACCCATGATTGTCCCTCGGTTTTCTCTCGTCTCGAAATATTTGTGTAAGTACGGGTTTCAGCCGAGCAACGACGGCAGCGCCCGGGCGAGGTTGCGTTCGTGAATCTGGGAGGCGCCCTCGTAGATGCGCAACGCACGCACATCCCGCCACATACGCGGTACCGGGTGATTGCCGACGATGCCGACCCCGCCGAGCACCTGCACCGCCCGGTCCCCGACCACCGACGCCATCTCGGTGCAGTACAGCTTTGCCGCGGCAATCCGATGACGCGGCGGCGTTCCGCGGTCGAACTCACGGGCGCAGTCGAGGATCATCGCTCGTCCTGCCTCGAGTTCCGCATAGCTGCGTCCGAGCATCGCCTGCACGGCACCGAACTCGGCCAAAGGTTGGTCGAACTGCTCACGAGAACCCGCGTATTTCATTGCCTCCGCGAGCATCCGAGTCGCCTGACCGACTGCGGTCGCGGCAACGTGGGTGCGAGCCTGGTTGATTCCGCGCATCGCGTGAATCATCCCCAAACCTGTTGCACCGCCGATCAACCGGTCGGCGCTCACCACAACGTCACGCAAGCTGATCTCGGCGACTGGGCCTTCGGCATGACCGTTCATCAATTCAGGCACCCGGGTCTCTACCCCCGGCGATTCCCGATCTACGAGGAAGGATGAAATCTCGCCGTCCGCGGTGCGGGCGAACACCACCAGAACATCAGCCCACGCTCCGTTGGTGATGAAGCGCTTCTCACCGTTGATGACGTAGCCGTCCGGGGTGTTGGTAGCGGTGGCGCGCACGGCGGAGGCGTCACTACCCGCCTGCTCCTCGGTGAGAGCAAACGCCATGACGCACTCCCCCGCCGCCATCGCCGGTAGATACTGTTCGCGCTGAGCGTCGGTGCCGTATTCGAGGAGGATCTGCGAAGCCAGTCCGATACTGGTCGAGAATCGGGAACGGTACACCGCCGATGACCGGGTGAACTCGAAAGTCAGCAGCACCTGCTGTTCGACGGTCCACCCCAATCCACCGACGCTCCTCGGAAGCGTGATGCCGAATAGTCCGATCTCGGCCATCCTTGTCACGAGGTCAGCGGGAACCTCACCAGCAGAGACCATTTCGTTCTCACGAGGAATGAGCTCATTGTCGGTGAAATCGCGGATCACCTGCCGATAGGCGTCGAAATCGAGGTCGCGAATCTGTGGGTCGATCACGGTTCTACTCCTGGAAGCATGTTGGGAAGATGGCTGTGTCACCGGTAGGTCTCACGCAGAGTGCGCTTGAGGATCTTCCCTACCGGCGACAGCGGGAGCGCGTCGACAAAATCGACCGACCGCGGCGCCTTGTACCGAGCTATACGCTCGCCGACAAAATCTCGGAGTTCATCACCGCTCGAATTGTTTTCAGGTGTGCGCACCACCACTGCATGGACGCGTTCTCCCCATTTGTCGTCGGGTACTCCGATGACCGCACAACTGCTCACACCGGGATGCTGGGACAGGGCGGCTTCGACTTCGGCACTGTAGACGTTCTCGCCGCCCGAGATGATCATGTCCTTGAGTCGGTCTACGAGAAACACGTAACCATGCTCGTCCATGAAGCCGAGGTCACCGGTATGCATCCATCCACTGCGCACCGCGTGCGCCGTCTCCGCCTCGTTGTTCCAGTAACCCATCATGACGTTCGAGCCCCGCACGACGACCTCACCGATATCGCCGCGCGGAAGCTCTGTGCCGGTTGCGTCGACAATCCGCACCTCGGTGTGTGGCGCAGCACGTCCCACTGATCGAAGTCGTTCCGGGTGATCAGGATTGCGGTGGTCGTCGTCGCGGAGAAGTGTTGCTGCCGGGGCCAACTCGGTCATTCCGTAGCCCTGGCGCAGTCGAAGATCAGGTGATCGTTCGATCAAGCGCCGAACCAGTGGTTCGGGCATCGGCGATGCGCCGTAGGTGATCGAGGTGAGACTGTCGATCGGCAGACCTGTCCGATCAGCGTATTCGAGCATCGCTTGCACCATTGTCGGCACGAGCAGAGATTGTGTAACTTCCTTCTCTGCAATGGTTTCGACGAGTTTCTCGACGGTGAAGTCCCCCATCAAAACGTGCACGGATCCGGTAACCGAGGCCTGGACCAAACCGGCGAAGGCTGCGAGGTGGAACAGGGGCGCCACGTGCAGGGAGCGGCCTGGCAGATTCGGCTCACCACTACCGGCAAGGACTCCGAGCACCGATGTCAGGATCTGGCCTGCGCTCAGCATGACACCTTTGGGGCGGCCTGTAGTTCCGCCGGTGTACATGAGCAACGCCAAGGCATCGGGATCTGCGTGAGTATCGGGAATCGGACCGTGCAGCGCCAAAGCAGAGTCGTAGTCGACCGTATCGCCGGGGAGATCCGCCGCACCGAATACGATCACGGTCTCCAGTACAGCGCACCGATCACGCAGTTCCAGCGCAGCGGGCAGACGCGGTCCGTCCACGAGAAGCACTGTGATTCCGGCATCTTCGATGTGAAATGCCATCTCGTCGGGACTCCAGCGGTTGTTCACCGGGGACGCGACCATCGACGCCCAGGCACAGGCGAAGGAGTATTCGATATACTCGAGACAGTTCGTGGCCAGTATTCCTACCCGGTCACCTCGTTCGAGCCCGTACGACGTGAACATACCGGCCAATCGCGCAACGCGACTCTCCAGTTGAGCGAACGTCAACTGGCGCTGCCCGTCAACGACGGCGATCGCGTCGGGTTCACGCTGGACCGACCGATGTAAACCCTGAGTCAAGTACATTCTCGTTCACTCTCCTGATCCCGATAACAATGTGTTCCAGTTCTTTTCAGCGGCCCGTGAAGTGCGGTACTCGTTTCTCGAGGAATGCCGAGCGCGCTTCCTCCACGTCTTCGGAATACGCGCACGTGATCAGCCGGTCGGCTTCGTCCATCAAGAATTCGGACAGCGGCCGCGACATCGCCGAATCGAGGTTCAGCTTTGCACCACGCACTGCCAACGGTGCCGAAACAGAGAGCCGCTGAACAATTTCCGTAGTCCTCGATTCCAGCGATTCTTCGGCGAAAGCCTCGTGAATCATTCCGAATGAGGCAGCGCGATCAGCTTTGATTCGTTCGGACAGCAGCATCAATTCCCGCGCCTTCGATGTGCCCGCTGCGCGGGTCAGCAACCACGCCATTCCCATGTCACCGGACATTCCAGCCCCCAGGAAGGCCGTGTTGAACATCGCATCGGCTCCGGCATAGCGAAGATCGCACGCCAGAGCGAGACTCAAGCCGGCGCCCGCACAGCCACCGCGAATCACCGCCACCGTAGGCTTGGGAAGCTGCACCAAAGTTGGGATCACCCGTGAAACATCAAGCAGGCGAGTGCGATCCTCTTGCTGTGAATCACCCCGCACTACACGGCTCGACCGATCACCGGACTGATCGCGACCGACCGAAAAGTTCCCTCCAGCGCCCGTGAGCACGACGACTCTCACGGCCCCGTCACCGGCCGCCGACGTAAGCGCGTTCTGCAGCTCGGTGAGCAGCGTGTACGTAATCGCGTTGCGTCGATCCGGTCGGTTCAGAGTCATCGTGGCGACACCGTCATCGACGTCGTAGAGAAGCTCTGCCATGGTTTCCCTCGATTCGTTCAGAACCCGGCCGCTTTGGCGATGATCGTCTTCATCACTTCGTTGGTTCCGCCGTAGATGCGCGACACACGGGTGTCCGCGTACAGACGCGCGATGGGGTATTCCAGCATGTAGCCGTAGCCCCCGTGAAGCTGCAAGCACTTGTCGATGACCTCGGCTGCCGTCTCGGTGCAGAACAGCTTTGCCTTGGCGGCGTCGGCAACACTGAGGTCGCCGGTCTCGTGTAATTCCAGAGCCCGGTCGACCATGCACTGAGCAGCCTCCACCTTGGCGATGCACTCGGCGATGACGAACTTGGTGTTCTGGAACTCCGCCACCGCCTGGCCGAACACCTTGCGGTCACGCACGTAGGCAGAAGCGAACTCGATAGCTCCGACGGCCGCGGCGGTCTGGGTGACCGCGATCATCAGTCGCTCCTGCGGAAGGTTGTTGGCCAGGTAACCGAACGCTGCGCCTTCCTCACCGAGTAGATCCTCGGCCGGCACCCGCACGTCGGTGAAGGAAAGCTCTGCCGTGTCCGAAGTGCGCATGCCGATCTTCTCGAGCTTGCGACCGACCTCGTAGCCTTCGCTCGACGTGTCCACTGCGAGGATGCTCAACCCGGCGCGACGGTTCTCTGCCGTCGGCGGTGACGTACGGCAGATCACGAGAACCCGATCAGCCTGAACGCCGCCGGTGATGAATGTCTTTGCGCCGTTGAGAACATAGTGAGTGCCGTCCTCGGACCGTTTGGCCGTGGTCTTGATGCCCGCCAGGTCCGAGCCGGTGCCCGGTTCGGTCATCGCGATGGCAGTCATCATGTCGCCACTGATGAAATCGGGCAGCCAACGCTGCTTCTGCTCTTCGGTTCCGTAGGTCAGGATGTATGGCAGGACCAGGCCGGTGTGTACACCGAATGCGCCAAAGCTGACTGCCGCACGAGCCGTCTCTTCGGTCAGGGCAGCCTGGAACTTGAAGCTTGTTTCACCCGCTCCGCCGTACTGCACGGGAACCGTCATTCCGAGAACGCCGAGCTTGCCGAGCTGGCGATAGAAGTCGCGGGGCACCATGCCCTCGCGCTCCCAATCGGAGAAGTTGGGCACTACCTCGGCTTCGATGAAGCTACGGATGACCTTGCGGAAATCCTCGTGCTCTTCGTTGAATACTGTGCGCTGCATTGTTTCTCCTGGATATTGTGAAATGAAAGTGAGTAGTGCTCAGCCGAGGATTCGCACCCGATCGCGGGTGGCGTTGACGGCGCAGAGCGCGATGACGGCACCGATGACAGTCGCGATTCCGAAGATCTGGAATGCGGTGGCGTATCCCTCGGCCGGGGTTGCGGCGCTGTCGACGATGACGCCGGTGAGGTAGGGAGCGATCAGACCGCCGGTGGCCATCAGAGCCATGAAAACACCCAGTACCGAGGCCATCTGCTGCGGCGGGCAGATTTCGGAGATCGCTGCGTTGAACTGCGGAATGATGACCGTCCCGATGCCGTAACCCACTGATACCACGAGCACCGCAACGATCGGAGTCTTGATGAACGGCATGCTGACGAGGGCAAGCCCACAGATCAGCAGGGCAATTCCGGGAACGATACCGCGCAGGATCCGAGAGCTGGCACCCCGCGCCATCAGCCTGTCACTGATCGACGTGCACAGGAACATGAAGAACAGTCCCGCGATGCTGGGAATGCCGAACATGGTTCCCGCCTGAACCCGCGAGTATCCAAGTCCCACTTCGAAGTACGACGGCAGCCACGTGAGCACCACCGTGATGAGAGCGTACATGGTGAACACCGCGGCAAGCGCACCGAGGAATGTCGGCGTGAAGAAGATCTTCGTCAGCGGCACCTTGGCGACAACCACCGAGTCTGTGGCCGTTGTGGTCTCCCGCTCGGACTTCCTGACCGGCCGCTGCATGTACGGCCCCTCTTTCCAGGTGAACAACCACAGGACGCACCAGACCACGCCGACCCCGGCAAGGATGATGAACGTTGCTCGCCACCCCCAACTGGCTACAGCCAAGGCCATCAGCGGCGCGATCGCAATCTTCGCGATAGAGGCACCGGAAGCCAGGAAAGCTCCTGGCAGACCACGCTTTTCCGCAGGATGCCACGAGTAGACACCCGTGTGAACCAGCGCACCCGCTGGTCCCTCGAAGAATCCGAGCATCATGCGCGTGAACAGAAGCATGCCGAAACCGGCAACCACGACGAGCGGGATCATCGACGCTGCCCACCCCAGTGAGAGCAGAACCAGCAACCACCGCAGCGACATCCACTTGTGCAGTACCCCGGCAAAGAAGCCACCGACGGTGAAGGCCAGGAAGAATGCACTGCCGACCAGTCCGATCTGTGCAGAGGTCAGCCCGAATTCCTTGGCCAGCGGCTGTGCAACCAGGCCGAAGACTGCCTTGTCAGCCCAGTTGACGACGACAAGGAGAACGAGAACTCCGGTGAGCCCCCATGCCCGCACTCGGGATTCCCCTACTTCTCGCGGTGGTGCGGCGGTGGGAAGAGCCGGCTTGCTCAACGTCATTCTCATCGATCCTCTCAGGCAAGTGCGACAACTGCGCCACGGAGTGAGCGCAATGCGAAACAGAAGCTGGGTGAACTGATCTCAGCACCGAAGTACTGGATGCGGGACTCGGAGACCGGTCCGGTGCGAACCTGACGTGGCCGCTTCGACCGTCAGGCACCTACTCTGTGACGCACGCCACCTTGCCGCCCAGAAAGTAAATCATCAATCGGCATGCTGACGCAATAGTCTCGCAAAATCATCCACACACCTCGGCGAACCATCGAAAATTGCAACGAAAGTCCCACGTAAAGACGCACTGTGATCCAGTAGACAAAACTCGAATCGTGGTGTTAAGTAAATTTCCATCCGATCAATTAGGAGACAATCGTGACCAGAAAAGTCCATGTTGCCGGAGTGGGAATGATCCCGTTCACCAAGCCGGGCAAGAGCGAGAACTACAACGTCATGGGAGAGACCGCCGCCCGTGCCGCCCTCGACGACGCCGGTATCGACTACTCGCTGGTCCAGCAGGCCTATGCCGGCTACGTTTACGGCGATTCCACTGCCGGACAGGCCGCCGTCTACGGTCTCGGGCTCACCGGAATCCCGGTCATCAACGTCAACAACAACTGCGCCACAGGCTCGTCGGCCCTTTTCCTCGCACGCCAAGCCGTCGCGAGTGGCGCCGTCGAATGCGCATTGGCTGTCGGCTTCGAGCAGATGAAACCCGGTGCGCTCAAGCGAGTTTGGGACGACCGCCCTGCCCCGATGTACCGTTTCGACGATCTGATGACCGAGATCCAAGGCGTCCACGACGCACCGCGCGCAGCCCAGATGTTCGGTGGCGCAGGACTTTCGCACATGGAGAAGTACGGCACCAAGCCCGAGACCTTCGCAAAGATCTCGGTCAAGGCACGTAAGCACGCGGCCAACAATCCCAACGCGGTCTTCCGTGATCTTCTCACCGAAGAGCAGGTACTGGAGTCACCGCACATCTTCGGCCCGCTCACTCGTTACCAATGCTGCCCACCCACCTGTGGTGCCGCTGCCGCTGTCGTCTGCAGCGAAGAGTTCGCCCGCAAGCACGGGCTGGCGTCTGACGTAGTGATCGAGGCACAGGCCCTGACCACCGATACACCAAGCACTTTCGAGGACCGCGACATGATGAAGGTCGTCGGCTACGACATGACGGCTGCCGCAGCCTCGCAGGTTTACGAAGCCGCCGGCATCGGACCTGAGGACGTTCAGGTCGTGGAACTGCACGACTGCTTCTCCGCCAACGAACTCATCACGTACGAAGGTCTTGGCCTCACGCCCGAAGGTACTGCCGAGAAGTTCATCCTGGACGGCGACAACACCTACGGCGGACGAGTAGTCACCAACCCGTCGGGAGGCCTGCTGTCAAAGGGCCACCCCCTCGGCGCCACCGGTCTTGCCCAGTGCGCCGAACTGGTCTGGCAACTGCGCGGTCAGGCCGGCAAGCGGCAGGTCGAAGGAGCACGAATCGGACTGCAGCACAACCTCGGACTCGGCGGTGCGTGTGTGGTCAGCATCTTCAAGAAGGTGGGCTGACATGGCGCTCGATCCGTCCGTCGTCGGAACGATCATCCCGGGCCACGAGGCACTGGTCGAGCGCGGACGCCTGCGCTTCTTCGCCCAGGCCATCGGTGAGACCAACCCGATCTACGGAGACGTCGAGGCCGCCAAGGCTGCGGGGCATCGTGACCTGGTGGTACCGCCGACATTCCTGTTTTGCCTCGACATGGAAAAACCGGACCCGTTTGCCCTGGTCCGATCGCTGAAAATCGACATGAGGTACGTCCTGCACGGCGAGCAGTCCTTCGAATATCACGCACTCGCCTATGCCGGCGACACACTTGCCTACAACGGCAAGGTCACGGACGTGTACTCGAAGAAGAACGGCGCCTTGGACTTCCTTGTCCGGACCGCCGAGGTCACCCGCGACGGCGAGTTGATCGCCCGCCTCACCAACACCCTGGTCGTTCGAAACCCTAAGGCGCAGAAATGAAAACAGGAGACGTTCTTCCCTCCCTGGAATTGCCCGAGATCAGTCGCACCACTCTCGCGCTCTACGCCGGCGCTTCGGGTGACCACAACCCGATGCACATCGATCTCGACGTCGCTCGCTCCGGCGGAATGGACGACGTGTTCGCACACGGCATGCTCTCGATGGCCTACCTCGGTCGATTGCTGACCAATTACGTTCCGCAGGAACGCATCCGCACCTACAGTGTTCGCTTTGCCTCCATCACACCGCTGCACGCCAAGCCGACGTGCACCGGGACCGTCACCAAGGTCGAGGACGGCCTGGCCCATCTCGATATTGCCGTCACTCTCTCCGACGGCACCGTCACCCTGCGCGGCGACGCCGTCGTAGCCGCTTGAAAACTCTCTCTACCGAAAGGAACCCCGACATGGGCAAGCTCGACAACAGGACAGCACTCGTCACCGGATCCGGCCGTGGTATCGGCCGCGCCATCGCCATGAAGTTCGCCGCGGAAGGCGCGAGCGTCGTAGTCAACGATCTTGATCCGGGCCCGGCCAAGGAGACGGTCGAGGAGATCATCGCGGCCGGTGGCAAGGCAGTGGCGTGCGTCGGTTCGGTCACCGAAGAAGGTTTTGCGGATCGATTCGTCAACACCGCAATCGATACCTTCGGCGGCCTCGACATCATCGTCAACAATGCCGGGTTCACCTGGGACAACGTCATCCAGAAGATGACCGACGAACAGTGGGACACGATTCTCGATCTGCATCTGAAGGCACCGTTCCAGATCCTGCGCGCCGCTCAGCCCTACATCAAGGCCAATCCCACCGACTACCACCGCAAGGTTGTCAACATCTCCTCCAATGCCGGAGTGGTGGGCAATGCCGGACAGTCCAACTACGCAGCCGCCAAGGCCGGCATCATCGGCTTGAGCAAGACCCTTGCGCGTGAGTGGGGTCGTTACAAGGTCAACGTCAATGCCGTTGCATACGGTCTGATCAACACCCGCCTGACGGAAGCGTCGGCAGACGGTAACTCGACCATCGACGTCGAGGGTCGCGAAATCAAAGTCGGCGTCAACCCACAGCTCCTGGCGGCAGCCGAGCGGACCATCCCACTGGGCCGCGCCGGACGTCCGGACGAAGCGGCCGGCGCGGTATTTGCGCTCTGCCTGCCCGAAACCGACTACGTCAGCGGCCAATGCCTGGTGTGCGACGGCGGCAGTCGCTGACCTCACGTTTCCCGAAAGGAGCGGTCCCCATGTACTTGACTCAGTCTCTGCAACGATCAATGCAGCAACGCCCTGACCAACCCATGACCGTGTGTGGGGACCGTATCCGCACCTGCGCCGAGGTCGGCGGGAGAGTAACCCGTCTTGCGGGCGCTTTCCGTGACCTCGGTGTGCAGGTAGGCGATCGCGTCGCGATACTGTCGCTCAACTCCGATCGCTATCACGAGTACTTTTTTGCCACCTGGTGGATGGGAGGCGCTGTCAATCCGCTCAACACCAGATGGAGCGCTGCCGAGATCGCTTTTGCGCTGGACGATTCCGATACACGAGTGCTGGTCGTCGACGACACCTTTCTGCCGCTACTCGACGAGGTACGGGTGTTGTTCCCACAGCTCGCCGTAGTGATACATGCCGGCGAACTGCCGACGCCGGCCGGCGCTCTCGACTACGAGAATCTGATCGCCTCGAGCGAACCCACACCGGACCTGCGACTCGGCGGCGACCACTTGGCCGGAATCTTCTATACCGGGGGAACCAGCGGTCACCCCAAGGGGGTCATGCTCACCCACGCCAACCTCGTGACGTCGAGCCTCGGCGCAGTGGCCAGTAATCGAACGCCTGGTACCGACGGCCTGGCTCTGATCACCGCCCCGATGTTTCACCTTGCATCGCTGGCAAATTGGATCGGTCGTAACACTGTCGGGGCGACGTTGGTGATTCAGCCAAGTTTCGAACCGGCCACCGCACTGCGCTTGATCGAGCAGCACAAAGTTACGTCGATGCTGTTGGTACCCACGATGATTCAAATGCTGATTCGTCATCCGGACCGGACGAACCGGGACCTGTCCAGCATCCTGGCCGTGCAGTACGGTGCTTCCCCGATCTCCGAAACCTTGCTTCGGCAAGCGCAACAGGCTTTTCCGCAGGCAGCCTTCATGCAGGGGTACGGCATGACCGAGGCCGGACCCGGACTCACCAGCCTGAGCGCAGAAGATCACGTCGACGCGACCCGCCTGAAATCTGCCGGTCGGCCGATGGGACACGTCGAGATTCAGGTGGTCGACGAGAACGGAAACGAGCTTCCTCGCGGTGAGGTCGGCGAAATCATCGCCCGCGGCGGCAACATCATGTGCGGCTACTGGAATCGGCCGGAAGAAACACGATCGGCATTGCGCGACGGTTGGCTGTACACCGGCGACGGAGGCTACATGGACGAAGCCGGGTATCTCTTCGTCGTGGATCGGCTCAAGGACATGATCATCTCGGGTGGCGAGAACGTCTATTCGACGGAGGTCGAAAACGCGCTGGCCACACATCCGGACGTGATCAGCTGCGCTGTGATCGGCGTACCCGACGATCAGTACGGCGAGCGAGTCCACGCGGTCCTGGTCGTGCGTCCCGGGGTGTCTCTGACGTGCGAAGAAGTCCGCGCACACTCGAAGACGCTGATTGCCGGCTACAAGTCTCCGCGAAGTATCACCATCGTCGAGCAAATGCCCGTGTCCCCGGCTGGCAAGATACTCAAGAGAGAACTCCGCAGGCAGTTCTCCGACTTGGCAACCAGCACCATCACCTGACCACGCCACCGACCTCGAGGGCCCCATGACGATCGATACATCGGACGGCACACCTGCGGCCTCGCCGGACCGGCCGGCCGCGCCGAAAACGACCCCGAAGAAGACGCTGCGCCCACGCAACCGCAAGGCGCAGATCATCACCGTGGCTCGTGAACAGTTCGGCCGCTCGGGGTACCACAACGTCAGCATGGAAGGCATCGCGTCTGCGGTGGGCATCACCGCAGGCGCGCTGTACCGCCACTTCCCGAACAAGCAGGAACTCCTCGCGCAGGCGATGCTCGACGGCTCGTCTTCGATCCTCGCGATCCTCGACGAGGTCGATCGAACCGATTCCAAGGTGGTCTTCACGGCACTGGTTCGTTACGGACTCGACAACAACTTCCGTAGTCTTCTCTTCGATCAGGAGGCCCGTAACCTGACCCCTGAGCGCAGAACGGAGGCGCGTGCCGGAGTTCGGGAAGTCACGAGCCGGGTCGCAGTCGCCCTTCGACACGAGCGTCCCGACCTGTCGGTTCCCGATTCCGTCGTTCTGGGGTGGGCACTCACCAGTATCGCGTTCAGCCCCGCTCGACACCGCACGACGCTTCCTCGAAAGCGCTTCGAGGCTCTGTTAGCCAGGTTGTTCGATGTCGTTCGTACCGCTCCGGTCCTTCCCGAGGAGCCGGCGGCACAGCCGCAGCCGACTTCGAACTTCAGCCACACTTCGCGTCGCGAAAGTTTGATGGGCGCCGCAATCACGCTGTTCGATCAACGCGGCTACCGATCCGTGACAATGGACGACATCGGCAGCGCCGCCGGTGTTCCGAGTTCGAGCATCTACACCCATTTCGGAAGTAAAGCCGAAGTGCTGCAAGCAATTCTGGCCCGCGGGAACGAAACACTCCGGCTCGGCCTGGTCCAGGCTTTGAGGAACGCAGACTCACGGGAAGACGCGATTGCCCGCGTCGTGCATTCGTACACCAATTCGGTGATCTCACCTGACAGCGCGATTGCCATTCTCATCGAAGAAACAGCGAACTTGCCCGAAGAAGCGCAGGCCTCGACGCACATTGCACAACGCGAGTACATCGACGAGTGGGTACACCTGCTCGGTAACGAAACCGCGGATGCACGGGCGACGGTGTTGGCAACCATCAGCATGATCAACGACCTCACGCGCGTCCGACTCGAATCACGACAGTGCGCGATCGAGGATCTGGCGGTGAGGATTCTCGCCACCCAGACGGTCTGACTCGTCACTCCCCCACGCTGAACCCTACGACTGGTGCTACCGTATCCAATTACTTTCTTTTTACTAGCAACTAGCTTTACCGGGTAACGCTCGGATGAGCTACAACGGAAACGGAACCACCGATGTCACTCGACGCAGCCACCCCATTTACCGCACAGCAGCTCGACGCAGCCGGCCGTGAACTGCTCTTCACAGCAGCCCGCACGGCAAACTCCTTCTCCAACGAACCGGTCACCGACGACGAACTGACTGCGATCTGGGAGCTCGCGAAGTGGGCACCGACCGCGGCCAACACCAATCCACTGCGCGTGCTGTTCGTGCGTACGGAGGAGGGCAAAGCGCGCCTCGTCGAGCACATGTCCGACGGCAACAAGGCCAAGACCGCATCGGCGCCTGCTGTCGCGGTTCTTGCCGTTGACACCAAGTTCTACGAGCACATTCCGGCACTGTTCCCCATCCGTCCGGAGATGAAGGACTACTTCGAGTCCGACGACGCTGCCGCCACATCGAGCAGCAAGTTCAACGCCGCACTGCAGGCTGGTTACGTGATCCTCGCGATTCGGGCGCAGGGCCTGGTCGCCGGCCCGATGGCCGGCTTCGACGCCGACGGCATCGACGGCGAGTTCTTCGCGGACGGACGCTTCAAGACCACCCTGGTGGTCAACATCGGCCATCCCGGCGAGAACCCGTGGTTCGACCGTCTGCCGCGGCTGTCCAATGAGGATGCGCTCAGCTGGGCCTGAGGCCGACTCGTACAGTTCCCACAATGCGGGAGGGTTCTCCGGAGCCCTCCAGCATTGCTGTCTCGAGCGTTTGCTGTCTCCAGCACGTTTCAACTCCGCACGCAGTGGGTACCTACCCGCGTCCCGCAAAATCTCACGTCCAGAACAACATCCGACACGCTGCAATCGGAATTAGTTGCAGTATCTCAGTTTTTGGACGACAGTCGAGGGAAACCCCTCGGCCTACGGAGGCTGCGGGGAAAGCCCTTGTGCGCCGGTCGGTGTCGAGGGAAGACGTTCGAGCGAGCAGAAGTCCGAAGAAAGTGGGTTCGGAAATATGGGCGCCCTATGGGATTTTGTCGTTGCACGACGACAACAATTGATGACCGACTCGTACCTACATGTTTCAGCAGTTATCCAGTCCGTGATCATCGCGACGATTGCCGCCGTGATCATCGGCATACTCGTCTACCGGAGCCCGGCGGGATCCTCCATCGCTACGGCATTGGCCAGCACGATCTTGACGGTTCCTTCATTCGCCCTCCTCGGACTGCTCATTCCGATTCTCGGTCTCGGCGTCGCTCCCACGATCACCGCGTTGATCTTGTATGCCCTGCTCCCGATCATTCGGAACACGATCATCGGTCTGGATGCGGTCAACCCGGCGATCACGGACGCAGCCCGCGGTGTCGGAATGAATCGCATGCATGTTCTGAGTCGAATCGAGCTGCCGATTGCGTGGCCGTCGATCCTCACCGGCATGCGGGTCAGCACACAGATGCTCATGGGCATCCTCGCCATCGCGGCGTACGCCAAGGGTCCTGGTCTGGGAAACCTGATCTTCTCCGGACTCTCGCGTGTCGGTAGCCCGAACGCTGTTCCTCAAGCGCTGGTCGGCACCGTACTGATCGTCATTCTCGCTCTGATTCTCGACGGAATCTACGTCGTCATCGGTCGTCTCACTACTTCGAAGGGGCTGCAATGACTGAAACCATTCCGTCTGACGTATCTGCAGATCAGAAGGTATCCGGGGTCGAGATCGTTCTCGAATCCGTGACCAAGCGTTACCCGGGCCAGAAAGCTGCAGCGGTGGACAATGTTTCACTGACTGTTCCGGCCGGTGAGATCGTGGTCTTCGTCGGACCTTCGGGTTGCGGCAAGACGACGACGATGCGCATGATCAACCGTCTGATCGAACCCACCTCGGGCAAGATCACCATCGACGGCAAGGACGCGCTGTCCATCGACCCGGACAAGCTTCGCCGCGGCATCGGCTACTCGATTCAGCAGGCAGGATTGTTCCCGCACTTCACCATTGCGAAGAACGTCGCGACGGTGCCCGGCCTCATCGGTTGGGACAAGAAACGTATCGCAGCTCGCACCGACGAGATGCTCGACCTCGTCGGCCTCGATCCCGATACCTATCGCGACCGCTACCCTCGCCAGTTGTCCGGTGGCCAGCAACAGCGTGTGGGCGTGGCGCGGGCGCTGGCTGCCGATCCCCCTGTCTTGTTGATGGACGAGCCTTTCGGTGCCGTCGACCCGATCACCCGCGGCCTGCTGCAGGACGAACTGATGCGTCTGCAGTCGGAGTTGGGTAAGACCATCGTCTTCGTCACCCACGATTTCAACGAGGCAGTCAAACTCGGTGACCGTATTGCCGTGCTGGGCAATCAGTCCAGCATCATGCAGTACGACACTCCGGAAGCGATTCTCGCCAATCCCGCAAACGACATGGTCGCGGGATTTGTCGGGGCGGACGCCTCGCTCAAGCAGCTGACCCTGACACGCGTGCGCCAGATCAAACTCAAGCAGTGCCTCACCGCCCGCGAAACCGATTCGGTCGATGATTTGAGAACCGCACTCGCAGCGCGTAAGTGGAAGTGGGCCTTGATTCTCGATCAGCGTGGACGGCCGCTTCGCTGGGTCTCGCCCGGCCACCTCGCCCATGCGTCGACGCTTCGAGGTGTCGGTAACGAGATCGGCGAAGCCGTGTCCATCCAGTCCACCCTGCAGGATGCCTTGGAAGCTCTTCTCGCTGAAAGCAATGCGTCCACTGTGGTCACCGGACGGCGCGGCGAGTATGTCGGTCTCATCACCATCGACACACTGGTCAGCCATCTCTCCGAGATGCGCGAGGAGCATGCGCACGACCACGACGAAGAGCCAGACACCGAGAACGTCGAGGGTTGAACATGACTGCCACGACAGAGGAGCGCGTCTCCGCGCCTGCGATGGAACCGGACGCCCCCGATCTGGGTGCGGCCGAGAACGCCGCCACGCGCCGTGCGGAACGGATGCGACTGTATGTGCAACCGGTCATCGTCCTGATCCTGGTTGCGGGCGTGTTGATCTGGGCATTCAGCCGAGATCTCAACGCGACGCAGAAGGCGAGCATCAATCTCGACAACATCGTCACACTGACCTGGCAGCACGTACTGATCACGGCCGCCGTGGTCATCATCGTCGTCGCCATCGCGGTTCCACTCGGAACCCTGCTGACCAGGCCGAAATTCACCCGATTGGCACCGTTCTTCGTGGGAATAGCCAACATCGGAGCCGCGGCGCCTGCCATCGGCCTGCTCGTGCTGTTCTATCTCGCAACAAGAACGACGGGCTTCTGGATAGGCGTGTTTCCCATCGCGTTCTATTCGCTGCTCCCGGTGCTGCGCAACACCATCCTCGGCTACCAGCAAGTGGACAAGACCTTGATCGATGCCGGGCGCGGGCAGGGAATGTCTTCGCTCACGGTCCTGCGTCAACTCGAATTCCCGATGGCCGTCCCGTACATCCTTGCAGGACTGCGCACTTCGCTCGTTCTGGCAGTCGGCACCGCGACGCTGTGCTTCCTGGTCAGTGCCGGCGGGCTCGGCATTCTGATCGACACCGGATACAAGCTCCGCGACAACGTCACCCTCGTGGTCGGTGCGGTACTGGCGGTGTCGTTGGCCTTGCTGATCGACTGGCTCGGCGCGCTCGCCGAAACTTATCTCGGGCCCAAGGGATTACGATGACCAAGACTTCGATCACCAGAACGTGGGGCTGGAAAGTCGCGGTTGCCACGATCGGCCTCACACTTGTCGCTTCCTGTGGCCTCGAGTCCGGTGGCGCACTGCCCCTGGCTGTCGGTCCCGGCAGCATCGAGCCGGTTCCGGAGCTCGAGGGTGTGAAGATGACCGTCGGCTCCAAGGACTTCACCGAGCAGATCGTGCTCGGATACGTCATCGAATTCGCGATGGCCGCTGCGGGCGCAGATGTTCGAGATCTCACGAATATCCAGGGCTCGAACAGCACTCGTGACGCACAGTTGAACGGGCAGATCGACCTTGCGTACGAGTACACCGGGACCGGCTGGATCAACTACCTCGGCAACGAGACTCCGCTTCCCGATTCGCAGGCGCAGTTCGAGGCCGTCCGTGATGCGGACCTTGCTGCGAACGACATGGTGTGGACCGATCCGGCGCCGATGAACAATACGTACGCATTGGCGATGAGCAAGGAGACCGCTGAGAAGACCGGCGTCAAGACGGTTTCCGACTACGCGAAGTTGGTCGAATCCGATCCCGGCGCCGCAGTGACGTGCGTGGAGACCGAGTTCAACGTCCGCCAGGACGGATACCCCGGCCTGGCAGCGAAATACGGTTTCGACGCCTCGCGTGCTCAACGCCAGATCCTGCAGACCGGCATCATCTACCAGGCCACAGCCGACAGCGATCAGTGCAAGTTCGGCGAGGTGTTCACCACCGACGGTCGCATCATCGCACTCGATCTCGTTCTGCTCGAAGACGATCTGCAGTTCTTCCCGAAATACAATCCGGCATTGGTCATGAAAAAGGACTTCGCGGAAGCACATCCGGAGGTTGCCGAAGTCATGGCGCCGATCTCGGAGAAACTGACCAACGAGGTGATGACCGAGCTCAACCGGCAGGTCGACGTCGACGGCAAGGAGCCGGCGGACGTGGCTCGCGACTGGCTGGTCTCGGAAGGCTTTGTCACCGCTGAGTGATCGGCGGACCGCAGCACAGCCGAGTAGTTACCGCTTGCGTCCCACGCAGAACACCCGCCGGAACGGAAACAGCGTTCCGGCGGCTGTTGCGGGATACGCCTCCCGCAGCAGATCCGAATACTGGCGCTCGAACTCCGGAGCGTCGGCCTCGCCGAGAACGTCCAGCACCGGCCGAAGTCCAGTCCCCCGAACCCATCCGAGCACCGGATCAGCACCGGCCAGCACATGTACGTACGTCGTCTCCCAGGCGTCGACGTCGAATCCGTGCTCCTGCAGACGCTGCGCGTACGCAACCGGACTGTCGACGCCTTCCGGGCCGCGTAGGACGCCACCCAGTCGCTCGCTCCATTCCGCGGACTCCGCGAGGCTTCGCATGAGCGCATGTGACGGTGCATCGAAGTTTCCCGGAACCTGCCACGCCAACCACGACCCGGATGCCAGGGTGTCCGCCCACTGGTCGATCAGCTCACGGTGGCTCGGAACCCACTGCAATGCAGCGTTACTGACGACCACGTCGTAACCCGAGGCATCGAAGGACATGATGTCCCCCAACTCGACGGTGACGTTTCCCGGTAGGTCTGTCGGGGCCTGCGCCACCATTTCGGGAGACGAATCGAAACCGGATACCGAGGCGTCCGGCCATCGTTCCCCCAGCATCGCGGTCAAGCTACCTGATCCGCAGCCGAGGTCGGCTACCCGCGTCGGGTCTTCGGTCGCCACCCGTGACACCAGGTCCACGAACGGGCGTGACCGCTCACCCGAATAGCGGCCGTAGACTTCGGGATTCCACGTGACAGTGCGCATGAACCCATCCTGCACCCTGTTCCTGAGAATTGCCGCCCTCTAGATCACCGACGCGGCACCACGGTGGACAGTACGTTCGGCAACCTCGACCAGTCCGCGGTGATGTAACTTGCGTGATCACCGGCCAACCGGTCGAGACGCTCGCTCGCCTCGGCTTCGGTGGCATGCACACCGTCGATCTGTGGAGCGACCTTGTGCGCGTCGGTCATGACGAGCAGGTAGCCACGATCGTGGTACCACTGCGGATCCACAACGCCCGAGGAGTAATCGAGGGCATCGCCGTCGAAGATCACGAACCACGGGCGGATGCCCGGGTCGGCGTAACGGTCGATTCGTGGGTCTCCCGGTGACGCCCGGTGAACAGCGGGAAAGGCGGCGCCGAGTTGGACGAGCCCGGCAGCGGACAGATCTCGCAAGTGCGTCGCGTACTGCCGGTCGGTCCACTCCGTGTCGAGCGGGTTTCCCTCCTCGATCGTTCCCGGAATCAGCTCGAACAGAAATTTGCCGTTCATCTCGGACATGCTCGGCCATCCACGGTCGGTGACGGCGGCATCCGGGCTCGAGTAGGACTCACCCATCAGATCGGATGGAGTGAAGACCGCGTTCCCGAGAGTCCCGAGGATCAAGGCGTCGAGATCGGCAGGTCCGCGTCCGTAGCCGGTGGTGAAGCCGTCCTTGAGTTCCAACTTGATCATCACCGGAGGATGCTCGGGGTCGGCTTCGTGCCACGCCCGCATATCTGCCAGGCATCCGCGCAGTCCCTGATCTCGCAGACCACTTCGCAACCCGGATGCGTCCTGCGCACCGACGCAGTTGCTGTCACTCGCCACCGGATTCATGTGCGAGACACGCCAGTCCGGACCACCGCCGTTGGTCCACAGATCCAATTCGAGCAGCGAGGCCCCGGAGTCCAAAGCGTCGGCGAAGTACGGAAACGTCGCCTTCTCGTAGGAATTGTGGACGCCGACGGACGTGGCCTCGGAGAACGAGCGAGCTCGGTCCGCAGTCGCCTCGGCACCGGCCGTGGGAGCCGAGACGACCGAGACGACCGCCGCGAATGCACTCACACCGGCTACCAGAATTCCACGCATGTTCGACACTCTCGCAGAAATCACGCCGCTGCAGGACGGAATCGGAAGAGACAACTGGACAATCGTCCTAGACTGCATCGAGGGTGAGGCGCGGTCTCAGGCGGTGAGTGAAGGAAATTATCAGGCAAATAGCATCATGGCTGGAACTGATCCGAGTCGGAGCACTCGGCCCACACCCGCAGAAGGAATCGCATGCAGCTGACTCAATTCGTTCACCGATCCCTGCGAGCATCACCCGATGCGGTGATGACGATCTTCGACGGCCGGCTGCGCACGTGCCGGGAATCGGTGGACCGGATGAGCAGACTCTCCGGAGGGTTTCAGACTTTGGGCCTGCGCACCGGTGACAGAGTCGCAATCTTGGCATCGAACTCCGACTACTACCACGAGGCGCTCCTGGCCTGCTGGTGGTTCGGAGCAGTGGCCAGTCCGGTCAATTCTCGCTGGAGCACGGCGGAAATCACGTACGCCCTGGAAGATTCAGGATCGACGGTATTACTCGTGGACGAGAACTTTGCTTCCGTCGGATCTACCCTTCGCGAGGCGTGTCCAGGCCTGACCACTGTCGTCTACTGCGGCAGCGGCCCGGTTCGCGACGGAATGCTCGACTATGAACGGGTGATCGCGGAGGCGACTCCGGTCGACGATCTGCGCGTCGGCGGCGACACGCTGGCACTACTCCTCTACACCGGCGGGACCACCGGAGTGCCGAAGGGCGTGATGATCAGTCATCAAGCGCTGATGACCTCGGCGCTTGGTACTCTCGCGGCAGGCAGCGTGGCTGTCAGCAACGGAACGAACCTCGCGATCAACCCTCTGTTTCACATCGCCGGGATAGTTGGATGGTTGGCTCAGTCGCTGATGGGTGGCACCCAGGTGTTCATGCCGAACTTCAGCCCACGCACGTTCCTCGAGGCCGTTGATCGCCATCGCCCGACAACTGTGGGTCTGGTGCCGACGATGCTTCAGATGTTGGTCGACTACGAAGACTCGACCACCTATGACTTGTCCAGCGTCAGGATCCTGAGATACGGCGCCTCGCCCATTTCGCCGACGCTTCTCGAACGAGTCATGCAAATGTTCCCCAACAGCTCGTTTGTGCAGGGCTACGGGATGACTGAAACCGCGCACATCAGCATGCTGAGCCCGGCTGATCACCTCGAAGGTGGTGATCTCCTCCGCAGCGCCGGTCGAGTACTGCCGCACTGCGAGGTGAAAATCGTCGACCCGACCGGCGCGGAACTCCCACCCGGCGAGGTGGGCGAAATCGTCACGTTCGGCAGCCACGTCATGCTCGGATACTGGAACAAACCGAAAGAGACCGCAGAAGTGCTCCGCGACGGGTGGATGCATACCGGCGACGCCGGATACCTCGACGCCCGCGGTTACCTGTTCATCGTCGATCGCATCAAGGACATGATCGTCACCGGTGGCGAGAACGTCTACTCCACCGAGGTCGAAAACGCTCTGGCACAACATGAATCCGTCGCGTCCTGTGCCGTGATCGGCCTGCCCGATACCCAGTGGGGCGAGCGTGTCCATGCCGTAGTCGTCCTTCGGCATGGTTTCGACGCCGACGCCGACGAACTGCGCGCTCACGTGAAAACGCTGATCGCCGGTTACAAATCTCCGCGTACCTTCCAATTCGTCGATGCATTGCCACTGTCGGCAGCGGGCAAGATACTGAAGCGCGATCTTCGTTGCAACGCAACGTAATCCTCTACGACAGTCAGGATTACAGCTGCAATGTCGGTTCTGGATCAGTGATCAAGCGGTGCAGTGACGGCGATGCAGCTACGGCCTCTCCCAGTTGCGTGGCGCTCGCGATTTCGTCGCCGAACTCCGATCGCCAGGCATGCAGTCGTCTGGTGAGTTGTTGCAAGCGGTATTCGCGGGTCATGCCGATCGCACCGTGTGCCTGGTGGGCGGCGCGCACGCTCGCGAGCGCATTCTGCGAAACCACCAATTTGGTTGCACACACTTCGAAGTCGGCGTCGCGCCGGGTGAGCGCGTGCGCCGTGCGATCCACGGCCAGTGTGGACATCGATGCCATCTGTGCGAGGGTGACGATATGCTGCTGGACGGCTTGGAATTGCGCGATGGGCCTGCCGAACTGCACCCGCTCCGACACGTAGCGCCGGGTCAACGTCGACACCGACTCCATCGCTCCCGACATCTGCACCGAGCGCAAGAACGCGCCGAGCCTGCTGAGAATCCGCGGGTCGACCAAGTTGTCGCCATCGACAATCCGCGCTTCTGCGAACGTCAGGCTCTGACGCGGTTGCCCGGCAAGATCCGTCCCTCCACCGATCTCGGCGTCGGAGATGTTCAGGAGTACAACGCGATCACCGAGAACTGCTGCCAGCACTGATGCGGCGCTACCCCACGGCACATCGTGAAAGGTGCCCGACAGGAAACCGTCGTTGGTGCGACGCACATCGTCGCGCTGCGATCCCGGCGCGACGGTTGCGATTCCGGAGGGCACCGGTAGCCCGGCCGCTGCTGCCAGCCTACCCGCGAGGTACGTCTCGGCGAGCGGCAACGGCGCAGCGTGCCTCGCCGCCGCGCGCTGGACAGTCACGGCGTCGAGGAGCGAGCCACCGGAACCACCAACGGATTCGGGAAGACCGACCAGTGGCAACCCCAGTTCGACTGCCGCGCTCCATAATCCGGTGGGCAGACCGTCCATCTCCGCCTGCGCTACCACCTCGGTGCCGGACTTCTCGGCGAAAAATTGCTCTACCATCGATTCGAGGTCGGCGTCGAATGTGTACGCGTTGATCTCTGACCCCGAATTCATCGGTTCAATCCTTTCACGATCACGGTGCGGAGAATTTCGTTGGTGCCACCGCGAATCGACCACGACGGCGCCACCAGCACGGCCCGTGCGAGCAGTGACTCGTACGGGTCGTCGGAGGCAAGGTCTGGAGCCCGGCCGAGGTGCCGTGCCACGGTGGCAACACAGTCCTGTTCGAAGCGTGTTGCCATTTCCTTGATCAGCGCGGCCTCCGTGACCGGCGAGCGACCGGAGTCGACCATCCGTGCAATGGACAGCGACATCCCACGAAAAGCCCAGCAGCGCGCCGTAATCGAGCCCAGATCGGCGAGGGCAGAGGGACCGCCCTGCGCCGCCTGGTTGGCTGCCCAGTTCTCGAGGACCGGCATCAGCGACATCCAGCGGTCGACGCCACCTCGCTCGAGTGCGAGTTCACCGGTGTTTTGTCCCCAGCCCGCTCCGACGTCTCCGAGGCGACGCGAGTCCGGCACGAAAACGTCCTGGAACGACACCTCGCAGAAGTCCTCGCTTCCGTCGATGAACGGAATGGGTGAGACGGTCAGGCCCTCGCTGTCGCGATCGACGATCAGCTGAGTGAGTCCGTTGTGCTTGTCTGCCGAGGTTCGCAGCAGGGCGAGTATGTGTGTGGCGTGGAAGGCGCCGGTGGTCCAGATCTTGGTGCCGTTGACTTTCCAGCCACCATCGACACGTTCGGCGCGAGTGCGTACCGATGCCAGGTCCGAACCCGAGTCGGGCTCACTCATCCCGATCGAGAACGAGAACTCACCGATCGCGATACCGGGAAGGAAGTACCGCTTCTGTTCTTCCGTGCCGTTGGCGGCGATGCTCGGACCCGACTGTCTGTCTCCGATCCAGTGATAACCGACCGGCGCTCCCCGCGCGAGAAGTTCTTCGACGACGACCAATCGATCCACTGCTGACCGTCCACCCCCGCCGTATTCCTTCGGCAGTGACATTCCGAGCCACCCACGGCTACCGAGATCTCGCGAGAACGCTGGATCCACAGCCCCGGACATCCCGAGTCCGAGGGGGTAGCTGCCCGGGGTTAGCCGCTTGTCGAGGTACTCCCGCACTTCGGCCTGAAGCGCGAGTTCCTCGATCGTCAGTTCTGTTGCGTCGAAACGCATGGACGTACTGCGTACCACCATCGTGACTTTCTCCTTCGCGGCAGCGGACAGGCTTCAGGGTACCGAGCCGAGGAACGAATGCATGAACCGAACCGTCTGCAGCAGCGACCGACCCGCCGCACTGTTCACGAACACGGAACCCTGCTCAGGAGCAGACGAACGACTCGACCATCCGTCGTTCGTCTGCCCTGTCTGCCAGTGGCCACGCCAACAGCATCAACACGATCCGAACCACCCACTGCGACTGTTGACCTTCGGGATCCAATCCAGCAAGTTCGAGTGCAGTACGCGGTAGCAACGGAGAAGACACGAGATACTCGTCGATACCGTTGGCCCGCGCCGCCGCAAGGCCATGGCTCGTGGCGGCGTCGGCTCTGATCGCGTCGACGGCGACGAGGATCGACTCCACGATCCGCTGGTCGCCACGCAGTGATTCGACGGCAGCCGCAACCTGGCTCGCCACGGACGCCGCACCTCGCGACAACAGCCCCTCACGGATCGCGGACTTGCCACCCACGTAGCGGTAGAGCGTCGCCCGCGAACAGCCTGCGCGGGAGGCGACGTCGTCGGCATTGAACCGATCGAATCCCTGTTCTCGAATCAGCTCTGCTGCAGCCGCGAAGATGCGCTCGGTTGCGAGTTCACGGCGGTTACCGCCGGCCAACCAGTCGGCGGCGCGGCGCTCGTTTGCACCGGTCACTCTCCGTCACCTCGTCTCACTCTGAGACAGATTCAATCAGAGATCTCAAGGCTACGGAAGGCCGCGAGCCTCTGACCTGGGAGAAGTACGAGGGGGTTGAAGTGCGTGAGATTTTCTCAAAATGCCAGTTCAGAGGCATTTTCCACCTGTTGACTTCTGCTCGACGGCCGTGAAATCTTCCATTCGTGACACCACCGACGCTGGACATCAACCCCTTCCTCCCGTCGAATATCGACGACCCTTACCCGCTCTACGACGTACTCCGGCGCGAGCACCCCGTGTATCGAATACCCGATACCGACTTCTATCTGGTGTCGACGTGGGAACTTGTCACCGAAGCCGTTTCCCGTACCGAGGACTTCTCCTCCAACCTCACCGGCGTACTGGTTCGAACACCGGACGGATCGGCCGTGACGTTCGACATGAACGGCGGCGGGCAAGCCGTTCATGTCCTCGCGACCGCCGACGAACCCGACCATCAGCACCATCGCAAACTTGTCCTGCCGACACTGGTCGCCAAACGCATACGAGCACTCGAGCCGACGATGCTCGAGTACACGCAGCAGTTGTGGGACAACGGCTTCGACGGTCGACAGATCGAATGGGTCACGTCGGTAGCGGACACACTACCGCTGCAGATGGTTGCCACACTGATCGGCCTGCCGGCACACGACGTCCACCAATTGCTGGCGTGGTCTTACGACAGCACCGAACTTCTCAGCGGCATCGTGACGGCGGAACGGTTGACAGACGTCGTCACCTCGGCGGCCGAGCTCACCGGGTACCTCTACGGCAAGTTTCGTGAGGCGCGGACAAACCCGGTCGACGATCTACTCGGAGACCTCGTCCACTGCTGTGACGCAGGCGAACTCAGCGAAGACGTGGCCGTGCTGATGCTGGCGCAACTCGTCGGTGCGGGTGGCGAATCAACCGCCGGACTGATTGCCAACTCTGCACGGCTTCTCGCCGAGCGCCCCGAGATACAGACGCAGCTGCGCGAGGACCCTCTACTCGTGAGCGCATTCCTGGAGGAGACGCTCAGACTCGAGTCGCCTTTTCGCGGACACCACCGACATGTCAATGCGGACACAACACTCGGCGGTGTGGCGCTCCCCGCCGGCAGTCATCTCATACTGCTGTGGGGCTCGGCGAACCGCGACCCGGAGTCGTTCGCCGAGCCACACGCGATGAACCTCGACCGGGCCAATCTCCGAGCGCATTTCGCCTTCGGCAAGGGAGCACATTTCTGTGTCGGGGCCGCGCTGGCCAGGCTGGAAGCAAAGACCGCCATCGCCGTACTTCTCGAAAACAGTTCGCACGTCACAGTCGATTCCGAATTCCCGCCACGTTGGGTCCCCAGCATGTTCGTACGCCGCCATCAGAGTTTGCGTCTCGCTGTCACCGGATAGTTTCACTCAGTTGTCGAAATTGTGGGCTATCCAATCGATTGTCTGCATTCCGAACAGGTCTGTCCCCCAACCGTATGGATCCGCGACTGCGCGATCCATACTGCAGTCCGTAGGCTGATAGCTCACGTCCGTCCCTCGGCTTCTGTACGTGTCCGCCAGTTCTCGCGCATCAGCTGCCGGTACAAGTGACATCGGGGAGTCGTCCTTTGCGCACGACGTTATCAATACCTTCGACGCCGGAGCACCGTGGCCCAATACGTTGTCGTCGTACGCACGCTGGAAGCTGGGTTCTGTGATCGGATCGATTCCCGGCGCGAAAAGGCTTGCCAACGGCACGAACGGAAGCGTGAAGTACGCCGGCATCTGACACTCACCCCGGTACACGTCGGCAATCGCTCGGCCCACGGGATTGAGCTTGTCGTTCAACTTCATCTCGGGATACCACGGTTCGAGACCGAGGAGCGTCGCAAATCCGAAGCCTGCGCCGACCGAGGAATCTGTTGTCTCCATGAATGTTCGGGGCTTGATCACCATGCCCTCGAGGACTGTCGAGACGATATCGAGTTCCGGCGCGTAGGACTGCGCAGATTCTGCGGCGAATGCCGAACCGACTCCACCACCAGCGATTCCGAACAACGCAATCTCCGCATCCGGATTCAGCTCGGAATCCTGCAGCTGAAATGCTGCGCGCACTGCATCCAACTGGGCGTGCCCGGCGAACTTACCCGCGAAGACCCCGTGGGGATCACGGTCTCCGTTGTTCCCGACGTCGGAAATCACTACGGCATAACCTTTTCCGAACATCAGCGCCAGCGGACCCAAGGCCGACCAGGAGGCGCCGTCCAGCGGATCGCCGCCGGTCCAGTGTGAACTCGGATGACAGTAGCCGCCGACGCTGTCGTTGGCCTCCTGATAGCTGATGATCTTCTTCTCCGACGCCGGCGTTCCGTCGATCGGGATCATCATGATTCCAGTGCTCACTACCGGCGTCGAACCGTCGATTCCGGTTGTGACATACATGATCTTGTAGGCGTCGAGCTGTCCCGGTTTGTATCCGGTGAACAGTACATCCACCTTCTTCGACTTCAGGAGATCACCGGGACGCTCGGCGCCGGTCAACACCGGCTCGTCGTAAAACGGATCATCGGCGGTGAGTGCAGTGAAGATCTCCTCTTCGGATGCGAACTCCCCTGAACTGAGAGCACCGACGGTGAACCCGTTGAATACCTCTCCCAGAGTTGGGGTGTCGGTCCGAAACTCCTCGGATACAGGAGTTTGCACGTCTTTCGGGACATCACTGTCCGGCACCTCAGCTCCAGCCGTTGCTGGCAGGACCAGCGCAACGGTCAGCGCCACCAGCGGCGCCAACCTTCGGAATGTGGCCGACGACATCACTGAACCGTCACTTTCAAACTGGAGAGGGCCGATTCGAGAGTTCGTGGGAGGGTCATCATCGGGCGGTGGCTCTCCAATTGAATTTCGTAGGGAACACTCAATGTGGCTACGAGCCGTGGCCAATCTTCTTCGACCATCGCTCGGTACTTCGGCAATAGCTGTGAGGTGATGTAGTCCCACCGGTCCTCGTACACCGACCAGTTCCAATCCGGCAGTGGCATCGTCACGTTCGCGGTGCGTCCGTCGGCGAGTGTCGTCGTGAACTCGAGGGGCCGGAACGAGCGAGGCGGGACCACGCCGGCGACCGAGGGCGAGCCGGCAACGGTCGATGCGTAGGTGATCGCTTCTCCCACATCACCTTTGTAGGCGCGCACGGTATCCCACTGGTCGCGGATGATCACCCCTTGCTCACGTTGGAGCAGCGCAACGTTCCCCAGTGCGATCCGATTCGAATCACTGGACGCGACATCACGCCAGGCGTCCATGACATCCTTGCCGAATAGTCCGGCAATCTGCATTTCCTCCAGTGCAGGAAGCCCTTCATCCACGTATGCCTGATGCATCGGCATCAGATCCGAGAAGATGTTCTTCTGCATCACCAGGATCATCCCCAGCACATAATCCAAGTCGTCCGCCGTGACGTTCCTGCCCACCGCCGCGAGTGCGCGCAGCCCTGCCGGCAATTGGTTCAGCGCTTGCACGCCAACCTGATCCGTGAACTGAGAAACTATCGAATTGGCAACCTGCTGGAGATTCGGAAACGAGTACACGTCCGCCATCAGTTCGAAGTCGATCAGTCCCCCGCCGAAGTCTGCGCCTACCTGTCCGCCCATGCCCGCCCACTGCAATTCCGGGTGACCGAGTTGCAGATCCTCGTAGTAGCGGTACGACTTCACCAGGTTCGTGCGATTAGCCGACACTCCGGCGCGCGGATTCCACGATGAGAGATCGATTCCGGCGGCTTCCGTGGCAGCGACCAATCGATACTGAAACAGCAAGGCCGCATAGGATTCCGGACTGCGACCACTGGCGCGGGCTTCTTCCACAAGGGCTTGCAAGGTGCCGAGATCAGTCGGCAACGCGGGATGGACACCGCCCGGACCGTGTTCGGCATTCCGATTCACCAAAGGCAGATTCACATACTCGTCCAGTTCGGACGCCGACGCTGATGTCTGGACCGACAGCAACGCGGACATCGCCAGCGCACATGCCGCCGTGGCTGCCAATACGTCGCGCGCCCAACGACGTCGCCGAACTACGGCCCCCAGGTTTAACCGCATATCGGTCCTCGTACTCAGGTCGGCAATCGCCCCGATCGATTGCCGACACCAAACTTACTTTGCAGTAAGATAGCTCGAGACCTGAAGAAATACCAATTCCGTACGAGCACTCTTGGCACTTCTACACGTCGTTGCCACCTGCAGTTGCTTATCCCGTTCCCGAATCGCCGAAACCTCACCAGCGGGCGACCGGCCGGTTACCTGTTGCCCGACACGATCAGAGCATGCGGATCCACGCCTGTGCCCCCGGGTCCGCAGACTCGGGGGCACAGACGAGATATCGAGTGATCAGCCGCTACCCGAAGTCAGGCATGTTCTGCCCGCTGTCCTTGTAGAACTTCCACGTGCCGTCCTGCGGCGACTCCATGATGCGGTAGACCTCGGTTGCCCCGACAATCCACAACTGGCCGTCGTACCAGTGCAGAGTGGAACCCGATTCGACACGGCCACTTGCGAGTTCGTTGCCGTCGGCGTCGACCACTGCAACCTTGTTACCACCCGCAGTCCAGCCGCCGATGAGGCCGCCACTCTCGACTGTGTCCATGAGAACCGGCTTCGGATCAGCCGAGGGAGTGGTCACCGGCGACGTGGTTTCCGGGGTGGTCGGCGCCGGAGTCGTCGTGCTCGGTGCCGTCGTGGTCGTGGCCTCGGTTGTACTGGTCGGCTCGGTGGACGTTGTCGGATCGACGGTCTCGCTCGTGGACGGAGCTTGCGTGGTGGTCGTCTCCAACGCATCCGGCTCGTTCGGCACCATCGCTTCGGCCTGCATCCTGCTCAGAGGGTTCGCTCCGTTGGGTGCCGGGGTGCTCGGATCCCAAGTGGAGACGTTCTCCCATGCCTGGTTGCCAACGCCTGTCCCTGCTCCGCCTTCGCACTGGGTTTTGCTGTTGACCCAGTTCTTGAACGACATCCCCTGTCCGTTGGGCGCAACAGCAAAACCGGACGACTTCGCCGGCCCGTTGAGGGTGTAGACGCGGACATACAGCCCGGTGCGCCCGTCATCGGCCAACCGCCAAGTGCGGGCTTCAGTACTAGAGAAGGTTTTCGAGGTTTTGACTGTGTTATTCGACCTGTTCATCACCTCGACGTAGTAACCCGTCGCTCCCGGCACCGCCGCCCATGCGATATCTCCCCGAGGATCCCAGTCCCAAGTTCCCCAGTAGGTAGTGCAGGTCACTGACGAGGTCAGCGGAGTCGGATAGAAGTTGCCCGTCGCCACTTGTGCGCCGGTCGAATTGACCGCGTCAGTCGAATTGGCCAACGTCCCGGTGGTCTGAGCCAGGCCGAAAGCCATTGCAGCAGCGCCGCCGATGGCGATCAACGACCGCAGCGACTTCATGCGGGTGCTAGCCCGACGCATTTCAATCATTATGAGCCTCCTGAAGCTCCCCGCAGGTTTCGTCAGCATCGACGCGGGCGTCATTTGTAGTGGCGGCGCGGGCATTCTCCAGACGCCGGTCTTTAGTTCGTCCAAATGCGATGACCAGCACCGCGCCTACCAATCCGCCGCCGAGGAAAGTTGCGAGCGGACTGGAAAGCCAAGCAACGACATAGCCGAGCCCACCGACGCTGGCGAACACGCGGTCTGCCTCGGTAATGGTGTACGGCAGCCGATCAGCCACATTGTTGGCATCGCCCTTGAGCGTGGCGAGCACGGTGTCCGCTCCTGCCGATTCGAGTTCGACCACGCGGTGGGTGATACGCACGCCTTGGTCGTTGTCGACGCTGATCACGTCGCCGACAGCGAGTTCAGTTGCAGGCACGGTCTTCGCCAGCGCCAGCGCACCGGTGGAGATTGCAGGTTCCATCGAACCCGAGCGGAACACCAGTGGTTTGATCCCGAATATCAGGGACGCGAGAGTGGCGATAATGCAGATGAGCCCGGCGACCGCAGCCACATTCAGGGCAATTTCCTTGCCGCGACTGCGTCCCACGGTCACCTCCTCATCGGTGCTGTCCATCGCGATGATCACTGCCCCGTTGCGGTGAAGTTGAAGCCCAGATCGGCGATCTTGAACTGCTCCGTCTGACCTGCGGTCGAATCAACGGTCACCTTGATACACACCTGCTCCGAAACACCGGCAGCGAGTGATCTGCCGGAGACGAGTGTCGGGTTGCCGGAGAACGCTTGCTGCGTCCCGATGATCGGTCCTGAACAGGTACTGCCGTCGTTGGCACCGCTCTGATGTAGAGAAACCTTGAGCTTCCCGATCAGCGCGGACGAGCCGGTGGCCGTTGCCGATACTGCCCACTGGAAGTCGGCCGTTCCGGTGTTCTGAACCGTCAATGCCCCGGCCTCACTCTGGCCTGGCAGCATGCTGTTGCGCTTGAGTTCGGTGAATTGGTGTGCGGGCCGCTGGTTGTCGACTTTCAGCTGGACCGACGAAGTGCTGAACATGCCGGTGGTCGCGGTAGCGCTGTCGGACCACGCCGCCATCGTGCCGACCGCTCCGAGGCCCAGGACCATGCCGAGTGAGAGCACGGCCCGGGTACGTATCCAACCGGTCTCGCCCAGACGGCTTCGCATCCGCGCCCCGAGACGCGCGCCGCCGCCCGATTTCTGTTCTGTAGACATTCTGCTGTCCTATTTCGATTCGGAGTTTGGTGCCGATGGATCGGCGGGCAATACCGGCGCGCCGAGTTCAGGGCCGGAAAGAGTCGGGTCGGTGCCACTTTCGTCGTCATCGGCCTTGCCCCGCTTGTCGCGGATGCCACTGACGACCATCCACACGGCATATACAGCCAGGCCCGCAGCCACGCCCGTGGTGAGAATCGAACGCGATTGCCCGTTGATCACCGAGTTCACCCGGCCCAGATACGGCACCGAGTAGATGACCCGACCACGGATCTGCTCGGGCACCAGCGACCACGAGTCGGCGACGGGGTTGTTGTCGCCGCGAGTGTGGATGCGACGCTCCCCTTCCCCGGTGTAGTAGATGCCCTCGATGCGGTGGGTGACCACCGCTGGATCGCCGGAGACGGGCTGGAACGTGATCACGTCCCCGGTGGTCAGATCCTCGTTAGGAGTCGGCTTGACCACTATGAGCGTGCCAGGGGGCATGGTCGGTTCCATCGAGCCGGTGAGAACCGTGTACGCGGTGGAGCCGGTGAGTCGAGGGATAACGACCATCACCGCGAGAACGCCGATCATCAACAGCAACAGCACCCACGAGACGATGGTGCGAGTCCACCACCAGAGGGTGGTCTTCTCTCCTGAGTCTTGTTCGGGATCATGTTGCCGCTCAGATGTTTCCACGTGTGCGCTGTGCCGGGGTCGATACTCGGCACGTTCGCCCGCGCGCCGGCTTCTCGCGGTGACGGTCACGACTGGCTCACTGAGCTTGCGTCGAAGGTGAACGTCGCGTTGGACTGTTGGCTCGCTGCCGCGCCCTGGCCCAGCGTGGCCCGCAGGCACAACACCTGCATCTGCCCGGCCGGAACCAGCTGCTCCGAAAAGGCCGCACCGTCCATGGCGCCGTTGTAGAGCTCAGTGCCCACGTCACCAGTGGCGGTGCAGGCCGCCTCGTTGGCTACCTTGGCCACGCGCAGGCTCAGCGGCGGTGGGGTGGCGCCGTTGAGTACAACATCGGAAAGCACGTAGTTCATCTGCACATTGCCGGAGTTGATCACCGGCAAGGGCATCTGAATGCTGTCGCCCGGGCCCTTGTTGTCCAACTTGAACCCATCGAGGTTGAACTGCTTGACCCCTTCATCGCCGGCAGAGATATCGAGCATGCCTGCCTGAATAGTGCCGCCGGTCGATTCTGCGGTATCGCGCCACAGCGCGCCGGTCTGCTGCACCGAGACGAACCCGATGAGCAGAACCGACGACGCTGCGATCGCCCATTTGTACTGGGTCTTCACGTGACCTTCTTTGGCTTAGTTGAGCGTCTGCTCGAGGGTGACCGCGCCGCCGGCGAGGCTGGCGGTCTTCGTCTGACCGGTGTTGTCGCCCGCGGCCCCCGCGTTGAATGTGATGGTGGTCGTGAACGTTGCCGCCTGATCCAGGCCGGCGGTGTACGTCGTCACGGTGCCACTAGCCGGGGCCACGGTCAGCTGATTCAGCGTGACGAGGTCTCCGGTGACCCCCGTGAGCGAAGGCGTCAACTTCGCCTTCAGGTTCGTGCCAACGAGGTCGATGCTGTAGTTCGCGGTGTAGGTGACGACATCACCGGGCACAATCAGGTCGCTCGCGGGATTGAAGGTACTGCCGTTTGCCCACGTCCACACGCCGGCGCCGACCTGCTCGACCGACAGCGAACCTGCGCCAACCGTCTGCGGAGCGCCGCCGTTGGTGGACGAGTTCCACGCGGCCATGGTTCCGGCACCGCCTGCAAGCAGAACGGCAGCCGCACCTGCGGCGATCGCACCCTTTGTGGTCTTGTTCATCTGGTATTCCTCCTGTGCAGTTCGCGGCGGGACATCCGACGCGCTTGGTTGAGCCCGGGCCGTGCGGATGTGCACTCCGGTGAAACAGCCCCAGGAAGGGGCATGGGAAATGAAGCCGCCGAATTGAATTCGGTGACCGAGAATGCCGGCGATGCGCGGAGATGGTCGAGATCGCCCCGCGCATCGCGAGTTCTAAGTGGCCGGTTGGGCCGGAGTGGTTATCCGCCGAGGCTTCCGAAGAGGTCCAGGCTTCCGAGCGAACCGGTGCTACTGCCGAGCGAACCGCTGCTGCTGCCACCCGGATCGGTAGTTTTCGCCGTGACCTTGACCGTGACTCCCGCGGAGGCGGGGCTGGTCCCACCCGCATTTGTCGCAGTGGCGGTGATCGGATGACTGCCGGGTGTGGTGATAGTCAAGTTGCAGCTGAAGTCCCCACTCGCATCCGCGGTGGCGGTGCAGGTGGCACCCCCTCCGGTGACAGTGACGGTGCTGTTCGGCTCTGCCTTGCCGGAGACCTTGACGGGTGTACCCGCCTCTACCTCGGCGGCGCCCAGAGACAAGTCGGTCGGAGCACTGGGGGCGACCACAGCAGGCTCGCCCTCCACCAGAACCAGACCCCAGCCGGGGTTGATCTCGTATCCCTGCAGGACTTCGCTGGCCGGGATACCAATCATGAAACCGACCATCACGTTGACGTTCTGCGCGAGAGGCGTCTTCACCAACTCGATCCGAGTCGCGGAATTCGCATCCGGTCCGATCACGAATTGCTGGCCGACCTGGCTGCCGATTTTGCCCCGCACTGTCGCGGTGCCGCCGCCAGAGACGGACCAGCCCTCGCTGAAGAGTGTGAGCGTAGCGGGAAGGTCGCAGACATTGCGGACGTCGAAGGCCATCTGCGTGCCCTCATCTCCGGGAATCGGGATGTAGTCGGTTCCATCGGGCCCGAAGGCTGGCGGCTTGACCCACGGTCCACCGTTCTGGGACATCTCCAGGCACTGGTCAGTGATGTCGTCGCCCGGGGCAGCCACGGCGGTACCGGGAGCAAGCAGCGCACCCGAGGTCGCGAGGAGCAATGCAGCCGGCAGCGCCGCCAACACAGCAGTGGCGCGCCGGGGGAGACGGGATTCGCGTCCGTCCCCGACCGGGAAAAATCGAGGCATGTGAAGACTCATTTCGTCTGTCCCGTTGCCGGGCATTGGGGTGGTTAGACGACAGATCCAGGTACATCCGCCATCGGTGCCGAACATGTTGCAGAAGGCTTGCGAGCCGAACCGTGACGCTGTGCATGCCCTCGCTCATACATAGCTACTGCTCCGCTTCGGATCAATTTTTATCACACGTATCAGCTTTTGTGGCGGTTTTACTGGTCAAACGTTCAGGAGGAATTCGAACACTCCATGCGGGTGAATTATGCGCGCTGACCAGTACTGTTGGAAACAGTTAGCTGCGCTTCGTAACTTGTTCCCGAAAAACCTTTTGGTGCCGAAGGGGCGATTCGTTCCGCTCGTTACGAGAACACGTTCTACATACTCTTGGTATGTCCGAGGATATTCACGAACGAACTCGCCGAGAACAGCGACCCTCGAGCAAACAGAAGGATCGAACCGTTTCGAGCACGTGCTGCATTTCGTTCACGAACGCCACGGACACGGGCATCGTCGATCGCTGCGCCTCGCCGGATCAGACGGCCATGACAAACCCTCGCACGCTCCGAAACCAGCACTCCACCAATAACTTTGTCCGACCATCGAATAGCGACTGCCCCTGGTGCATCCAAAGCTGTGGGCCGGGAAGCAAATTCGCTACCCGGCCCACGTGCGTCTACAGTTGCGAAGCCGGTAAGGAGTTGACTACCGGTACCCAATCCCAAGGTAAAACTACGAGCACCTACACCTCGAAGACGGTCTCACCGCCGACAACCGTGCGCAGGACCGACAGTTCGTTCAATTCCTGAGAAGCGCTCCGCAACGGATCTCCGTCGAGCACAACAAAATCCGCCAAAAGTCCCACCGCTATCCGACCTTTGTCCGATGACTCACCGGTGAGACGGGCGGCAGCGCTTGTGTAACCGGCCAACGCATCGGACGCGGAAACCCGTTGCTCTGCACCCAGAACATGACCTTCTCGCGTCACACGGTGTACGGCTGTGTTCATCGTGAAGAGCGGGTTCACGGGAGTGACAGGGCAGTCGCAATGCAGCGCGTAGGCAAGCCCCGCCGCCACGACCGACGCCACGGGGCTGATCCGCTCGCCGCGACCCGGCCCCAAGAACCGATCACGGTGCCGGTCGCCCCAGTAGTAGACGTGGTTCACGAAGATCGACGCCACCACCCCGAGTTCGACCATCCGCGCGATCTGATCTTCCCGCAACGTCTGAACGTGCTCGAGTCGATGCGAAACTTCGATGTCCGGACGTGCTGCACGTGCCGCTGCAATTGCGTCCAGTGCAAAATCGATGGCTTGATCACCGTTGGTATGAATCGCAACCTGCCGGCCGGCAGCGTGATGTTCCGCGACGAGTGCCCCGAGTGCACCTGCCGGGATTGCCATTCCGCCGCAGTGGCATCCGCCCAGATCGTGGTACGGCTCGGTCAGCGCAGCGGTGTGCAACTGAATCGACCCGTCCGAAATGAGTTTGACGCCGCCCACACGAACTCGATCTGTCGAATCGGCGAGTTCGCCCAATTGATCGTGAACCCCGTGGCCGAGGTAGAGGCGCGCACGCAGACGCAGTTCACCATCAGCGTCCAGTTGTCGGTACGCCTCGTACATCTCGGCTGTGACGTACATGTCGTGAAAACTTGTCACGCCCACCGAAGCCATGACTTCCTGCGCCCGCAGCATCGCGACCTTGGACGCATCCGGATTCATATCCGGAACAAGTCCGTGTACCAGAGACATTGCCGGAACCTCGCACAGTTCACCGGTGGGTACACCGTCACTGTCCCGAACGATGACACCACCCTCCGGATCGACCGTAGTGACATCGATCCCGGCCTTCTCCAGTGCGACCGAGTTGACATAGATCCCGTGAGCAGACAAGTGCCGCACCAGAATCGGATGCTCGGTGGATGCCTTGTCCAGATCAGCTGCGGTCAGACCTCGATCCTCCGCCACAAGGCTGTCGTCGAAGCCCCACGCTTCTATGGGCTCGCCAACTGGTGTGATCGCGGCCCGCGCGGCCAACGCCGCGATCAACTGCTCGATGGTCGGGCACGCACTCGTCGTTGCGTCGACCCCACTGAGCATCAAACCCCACATCATCGGATGAAGGTGCGTCTCGATGAACCCCGGAACAACAACCGCTCCGGCAAGATCGACAACGGAGGTTTCGGAATCGGTCAGCGCCGAGATCTCGGCATCAGTTCCGAGGGCGACAAATCTGCCGTCCTTGACTGCCACAGCGGTGGCGTTATCGCCGACCGCACCGTCCATGGTCCTGATCTCGCCGTTGATGTAGATGTGGTCAGCCACCGTTGTCATACGCTTGTCTCCATTCGTTTTCCGACTACAGTCGTCGAGGACTTCTTCGCAGGTATCCGCGTCGCCACAACCACTCCGGCCAAAATCATTCCGGCACCTGCAAGTTGGACGAGAGTTGGGGTCTGCGCAAGCATCACCGCGCCGAACAGCAGTGCCGACGCCGATTGCAACACCAGGCTGGCGGCGACTGCACTGGCAGGCAGACGCTGACTGGCGCTGGCCACCAGAAGCCACCCGATCACCTGAGATACCAACGCGAGCAGCACAAGCCAGCCTTGAGCTACGAGCGAAGGGGTCAGATCCAAAGTTCCACTCACGAGGCCGTATACACCTGCAGTGAGGGCAGTGGCTCCCGTCGAGACGAACATCGGCAGAGCCGTTCTACCCGCCGCCCGAGTAGCCAGACCCATCAGGAAGATGTAGACCGCGTAGGCGCCTGCGGCGATCACGGCAAACGACACTCCGACAGCAGGATTCGACCCCGTGAGCGTTGTGCTCGTCCCGGCTACCAGAGCAACTCCGGCGAAGAGCAACGGAAGGCTGGCGACCAGTTCCCGGCCGATCCGTTGGCGCAGAACAACGTAGCCGAGGATTGCGACGAACAGCACTTGCAAATTCAGGATCACAGTCGAAAGACCTGCCCCGATCGAATGAATCGACTCGTGCCAGAGCACCAGATCGATTCCGAGGAACGCGCCGGCAAGCAAAGACTTCACGATCCAGGGCGCCGAGATCGAAGGCCGGGATGACCGACGACGCTGAACGAGCACGAGTATGCCGAGAGGGATGAGCGCATAGAGACACCGAAAGAAGGCACCCGTCGACGGAGACACTCCTGAGAGTTCATAGAGCACCGAGGTCAACCCGAGGATGCATGCACCGGTGACGACTACACGCAGGTCACGACGGCGTAGTTGATCGCCGGACGGCACGCGTGGCGATACTTCATCACTCATGGTGATAATGTATCACCGACGCAAAGCCTGTCATACAGGGAAGATGCGTGCATGAGAACTCCGGTTACCCGTGAACGCGTGATCGCTGCCGCAGCCGACCTGGTCGACAGCAAAGGCGCCGACGCTCTGGTACTGAGTCAACTCGCCGAGACCCTCGACGTCCGGCAGTCAGCCCTGTACAAACACGTCGACGGGGTCGACGACGTCCACCATCAACTCAGCCTCCTCGCACGCAACCTTCTCGCCGAACAACTGCGTGCCGCCGCGGTTGGTCTCTCGCGCGACGACGCCGTCATGGCGCTCGCAGACGCATGGCGTTCCTTCGTCCGGGTGCACCCCGGGCTCTACGCCATCACCGACCGCTACCCCACTGCTCCGCATCCCGATCTGGTCTCCGCCGTCGGCGAGGTGGTAGACGTCATCAACAAGGTGATCGCGGGATACGGTCTGAGCCCGGATGATTCGGAGCAGGCGGCGTGGTCTCTTCGTAGCGCGCTGCACGGTTTCTGCATCCTCGAATCGGTAGAGGGTCAACCGGCCGGCACCGACCCGGATCGGGTGTACCGAAGACTGGTCGAACTTCTCTGCGCCGGTATTGCTCGTATGTAAATACCGGCTCCTGTTATCGTCGGATGAAACGACACAGACCAAAAAGGATCAGACATGGTTGGTGAACTCGACATCTCCGGATAAAACCGGGCATGACGGCCACCGGCAGACGCCTCGGAGCGCTGCCGTAGTGGCCATGTTGTCGTTCACTAACCCGACTTTTTGCGGAGCAGCGTTGCCGCGCCCGCACGACACCTGAGGTCTATTCATGTCCGATACCTACATCGTTTGCTCGAATCTGTCTTTTGCCTGGCCGGACGACACTCCGGTCTTCGACGAATTGTCCTTCACCGTGCCCGGTGGCCGAACCGGGCTGGTTGCCCAGAACGGCGTCGGGAAAAGCACTCTGCTCAGATTGATCGCCGGTCAACTCCGCCCACGCGCCGGCAGTGTGTCCGTCGACGGCGTTCTCGGATACCTTCCGCAAGACCTTCCACTGACGGGCGATCTGACCGTTGCCGAGGTCTTGGGCATCGCCCCGACGCTCGCTGCGCTGGACGCTGTCGAATCCGGAGACACACGAGAAGAACACTTCACGACAATCGGGTCCGACTGGGACATCGAAGAGCGGACCCGAGCCCAACTCGGCCGACTCAGTTTGAGTGACATGACGTTTGATCGTCGTCTCGACACTCTGAGCGGCGGGCAGGTCATCTCGCTCGGACTGGTGGCTCAACTCCTGCGACGCCCCGATGTCCTTCTCCTCGACGAACCCACCAACAATCTCGACCTTGACGCGCGCCGCAGACTTTACGACGTTCTCGACGACTGGAATGGCTGTCTGTTGGTAGTCAGCCATGATCGAGGACTACTCGACCGCATGGACCGCATCGCCGAACTTCACAGCGGCGAGATCAGCTTCTACGGTGGCAATTTCACCGACTACGAAGCTGCGGCACGCTCGGCTCGCGAGGTGGCGGAGAAGAACATCCGCAACGCCGAGCAGGACGTCAAACGCGAGAAGCGCGAACTGCAGCAGGCCCGAGAACGCGCTTCACGACGCGCAAGTAACGCTGCCCGCAATCTCGGGAACGCGGGCTTGCCCAAGATCTTTGCGGGGACCATGAAGCGCAATGCTCAGGAGTCGGCCGGCAAGGCGAACGAGACACACCTCGCCCGGGTCGACGCGGCAAAGGACCGACTCGACAGAGCGGGCCGCGCTCTTCGAGACGACCAGACGATTTCGCTCGAACTGCCAGGCACTCACGTACCCGCCGGACGCATGGTGTTCTTTGGTGAGCGAATGCAATTCGCGTTCGGCGATCGTGAGATCTTCGCCGACCCCGGCATTGACCTGGCCATTCGAGGACCGGAGCGTATCGCGTTGACCGGGCCGAACGGCGTGGGAAAGTCGACGCTACTTCGCATCGTCAACGGGGATGTTGCGCCGACTTCCGGTGAGGTCGAGCGAGCCGACGGCCGGGTGGCATATCTGTCGCAGAGGCTCGACCTACTCGACCCCGCACGCACCGTCGCCGAGAACTTTGCATTGTCGGCTCCAGGCCTTCCGGCCCCGGAACGCATGAACATCCTGGCGCGCTTCCTCTTTCGGGGTGCGGGTGCTCACCTACCCGTCGCTGCACTCTCGGGCGGTGAACGGCTGCGGGCTACGTTGGCATGCGTTCTCTTCGCCGATCCGGCCCCGCAATTGCTTCTTCTCGACGAGCCGACCAACAACCTCGACTTGGTGAGCGTTGCTCAACTCGAAAGTGCCCTGAATGCATATCAGGGGGCGTTCGTGGTGGTCAGCCACGACGAGAGATTCCTGGCCGAGGTCAAGGTCGAACGCTGGCTCAGGCTCTCGGACGGCCGTTTGACCGAGGTCGCCGCACCGGACGCAGTGGGCTGACACGACCAGTGAACAGGCGAAAGGCCTTCACACACATCGTGTGTGAAGGCCTTCGTCTGCACTACTGCTCAAGGCGTCCTGGTGTACACCGGATCGTCGAAGGATCGACGTTGCGTCACCCAGTCCGTGGGCAGGATGTTCTCGATCATGTCTTCACGGGATTCGTCGAACACGACGATCCGATCGGCGATTCGCCACTCACCACGGCGCCTTTCGAACCTGTCGACGTAGCGGCACTTGATCGTGGCAAGCATCTGCACCGAATCCGTACCGGAACGCTCCTGCCGCAGAAAACACAAACAGTACGACTCACACTGAGCGACATCGCCGTTGATGTCGATCAGTATGTTGGAAATGCAGTGAATCGAAGAGTCGATCGTCTTGTGCCTGAGCTTCATGTCTTCGATGAGCCCGTCGACGGTTCCGATGTAACCACCGTGGTTGTCTATCGCGTCGTCGAAGTAGCAGAGAGCTACGCTGTCGAAATCTTTCCGATCGACGGCCCGAGCGTAGCGATACAGAACTTCGGTGATTTCTTGCTTGTCAGCGAGGGACACAACACGTCTCCTGTTCTCCCGAGGTGATCAATCAACCTGCAGTTCAACGCCCTTGGTCTCCTTGATGAAGAAGACCGTGACGAGGGTGATCACGGCACAGAACACGAAGTATCCGGCCGGGGCGAGAGAGTTACCGGTCAAGCTGATGAGATAGGTGGCGATGAAGGGCGCGGTGCCACCGAGGAACATGTTGGTGACGTTGTTACCCAAGGCCAGACCGCTGTACCGCACAGATGCTTTCAGCATTTCGACATAGGTCACGTACGAAGCACCGTTGACAACGGAAACGCAGATGAAGAGCACCGACTGACCGACAACCGCCTGCCAGATACCAGAACCGGCCATCATCATGAACATCGGGATTCCGAGAACCACTGCGGCGGCACTACCGGCGAACAGCACCGGCCGACGCCCGTACTTGTCTGCCATGTATCCCGAGATCGGCAACGTGATGACGCCGAGAACCAGCGCAAGAGAAGTGGAAAGGAAGGCAACGCGCGACGAGTGACCGCCGGTGGTCTGCAGGTACGTTGCGGCATACACCGAGGCGATGTAGTAGCCACCGGTGATGAGTGCGCCCAGCAGGATGATCTTGACGACGCTGCCACCGGAGGTGCTGAGCAGCTCACGGATGGGAAGCTTCTTGGTCTCACCCTTGTCCTGCAGTTCCTCGAACTGAGGAGTGTCTTCCATCTGGCTACGGATCCAGATACCGATGCCACCGATCAGCAGGCTGAGCAGGAACGGGATACGCCAAGCCCATTCGAGGATCTGCTCTTGCGAGAATACCGACGTCAGGCCGAGGGCCATGAGCGAAGCAGCCAGCGAACCCAGGTAGGTGCCGGTATTGACCATCGAGGTCTGCGTCGCACGCCACCGCTTGGGAGCGGACTCGGAGACAAACGCGTTGGCGCCGCCGAGTTCACCGCCGGCCGCGAAGCCCTGCAGGCAACGAGCCAGAACGAGGATGGACGTGGCCCACACACCCAACGTGGCGTACGTCGGCAGCAAGCCCATTCCGGCTGTCGCCAGAACCATCAGAAGGATGGTCCAGGAGAGAGCATTCTTGCGGCCGTACTTGTCGCCGATGTGGCCGAAGAAGATTCCGCCGGGCACGCGTAGAAAGAAGGCCACGGCAAATGCTGCAAAGGTACCGAGCAGTGCTGCGTTCGGGTCGTGGGAAACGAAGAACAGCGCGGCGATTGTCGTGGCCATGTATCCGTAGATACCGAAGTCGTAGTACTCGACGACGGTACCGACGATGGCCGCGCGAATTACCTTCGTCGTCGACTGTCGTTCGGTTGCCACGTTCCTGCCCTCGGTGGATTCGGCTCTCGCCATGGTCTCATTCTCTGACATGTTGTTCCCTGCCTGGATTGGATACTGACTGGATTCGGTGCCGCGCAGACGTCGGACGTCAGGAGTGCGCGATGGAATGGACCGGTGCGCTCTCAGCGCTGGTCCTGGTGTAATTCGCCGCATTACGTCCCGCTACGCGGCCCATGGTCAAAGCGTTGGCAACTGCATTGCCGCCGCCCACGTATCTCAGTCCGAGGATTCCGGCGCCGGCCTCACCGGCCGCGTACAGACCCTCGATAGGTACTCCGGTGCTGCCGAGCACGGCCGCATCGGTGTTGATTTCCATTCCCGCATGCGTGCATACGAGCTCTGCCGGAAGGATTTTCGCGGCATAGAACGGAGCTGTCGCAATAGGATCCGGATTGCCGACGGCACCCTTGTTTCGCAACGTGCGATGACGGAGGAAGTCGTCGTCGTGACCGCTGGGCAGTTGGTCGTTCCATCGACGCAGGGTTTGCGCCAACGTCGCAACCGGAACACCCGTCGCCACTGCGAGGTCTTCGATCGTATCCGCGCGAATCGTGCCACCGGCGGCAACTTCTTCCTCGACGCGTTCGGGATTCCAATCCGCATATCCCGGAGCCAGATTCACGCGAGCGTTTTCGTCGAAGATCATCCAACCGTATCCACCCTGATGGTCGATGATGCCGGTCGAGACGGCGTACGAGCTGTCCTCGTCCATGAATCGACGGCCGTCCTGGTTGACGTAGATCCGCGACTTCGGCGGAAAACCGGCCTGCCAGTGATGGAATCGCTGGAAGTAGACCGTGGGCAGCATCAGGCCCCAGCCGTCGCCCGCCACGGAAGCACCGAGGTCTTCGGCAAAACGAAGATGGTCTCCGCGACTCCCCTCCGCTGCGACGACGAACAAGGCGTCTCCGGCCTTGTTCGCGTCCGGGAAGTGGCGCGCCACCAAGCCTGGATCTTGCGCGAATCCACCGGAAGCAACAACGACGGCGCCCGCAGGCACCTCGATGTCGTCGGCGACAACACCGACAACCCGACCGTCTTCCTCGATCAGCTTCTGCACCCGTGTTCCGAAGATGACCTCGATCCCGTGCTTACGACGAGCCTTGTCCAGCACCTGAATCAGTCCGTATCCCTGATCCTTGGGCACATGGCCGCGCCAGACATCCTCGACGCCGGCCTGGGCGAGTCCCGGTTGGTGAGCGTTACCCGAGATCGCCGCTGGAATCTCGACGCCGAGCCCGATGAGCCATTCCAGTGTCGGACCGGCATTTTCGCAGAACGCACGAATCAATCCGGGTGCGAGCATCCACTGGTTGAGGTCCATGTAGTGCTGGAAGAACTTCTCTGCCGAGTCGTCGACTCCGAGGCCGGCCTGCACGCTTGTTCCGGCGGCCGTGAAGATTCCGGCCGACAGCGCAGTGGATCCACCGAGTTCGGTTTCGGACTCGAACAGCAGAACGGATGCGCCTTCTTCAGCTGCCGACACCGCAGCGGCGAGACCGGCTCCGCCGCCACCGATGACAACGACGTCCCAGTGCTCGGTCATGAAAGTTCTCCAGTCTCCGCGATGATGCGGTGGTAAAGACCGTTCGACACCAACCCGCCGTCGACGGTGAGTTCCGTACCGGTGGTGTAGGTCGAACTGTTCGAGAGCAGGAACAGCACCGCTTCGGTGATCTCGTCGAGAGTTCCCATGCGTCCGAAGGGAACCGACTTCAGTGACGCGGCGACGAAGTCGTTTGCGCCGCCGAGCAGCGCCGTACCGACCAGTCCCGGGTGCACAGAGTTGACGCGAATCCCCCACTGCGCGAAGTTGCCCGCGGCCGACTTCGACAGACCGGTCAAACCCCACTTGCTCGACGAGTAAGCCGGAGAGAAGTACCCGATCTGACCGGCGATGGACGAGATGTTGACGATCGATCCGCCACCACTCTGGCGCATCAGCGGCGCCACCGCCTTCATACCGTAGAACGGACCGAAGAGGTTGATCTTCATGGTCAGTTCCCAGATGTCGTTCGGGGTGTCCATGAATTCGAGCCGACGCGAGATGCCGGCGTTGTTGACCAGTCCACCGAGTTCCCCACGGGTGGTGCGAATTTCGTCGACAACCCGGTCCCAGGCATCGGCATCGGTGACGTCCAGAAGATGAGCGGACGCCGATCCGCCGGCGGAGACAATGTCGTCGACCACGCCGGATGAATCCGAAACATCGGCAATGCAGACATGCGAACCGCGCGCGGCGAGAGTGCGCGCGTGATGCGCTCCCATCCCGGCAGCACCGCCGGTAACGAGAACGACGCCGGGATATTTCGTGGACTCAGACATGCCGCGAACCACCGTCCACCGCAATGCTGTGCCCGGTGACGTAGCGCGCGCTGTCCGAGAGCAGGAACAGCAGCGGCCCGAAGACCTCTTCGGGCGAGCCCAGACGATGCAGCGGTACCGCGTCGAGTGCGTTCGCGAGCGCGATCGGATCATCCTGGACCCACTTCGTCATCGCCGTGTCGATGTAGCCGGGCGCAATGGAGTTCACACGAATACCCTTGTCTCCGAACTCCACTGCGAGCGACTCAGTGAGGTGCGCGACGGCAGCTTTCGACGTGCAGTAAGCGCCTCTCCCCTTCCGCACACGCAGCGCAGATACCGAGGACATGTTGACGATGGCGCCGCCGGGACCGAGGTGGCGTGCCGCTGCCTGAGCACCGTAGAGCACTCCTTCGACATTGACACTCAGCGTTGCGCCGATCTGCTCCGGGGTGATCTCCTCGGCCAGCGCGAACGGGAAGATACCCGCATTGTTGATCCAGAAATCGACCCGGCCGAACTCCTTCAACGCCAACTGCGCAAGCAGTTCGTGCTCGTCCGGCTTGGTGACGTCGACCCGAGCTCCGACGACGCGACCCGGCTTGTCCGCCAGTGCATTCGATTCCAGGTCCGTATTGATTCGTGCGGCCGTGGCGAGCATCTGCTCTTCGTTGATGTCGGCACCGACGACATGTACGCCGCGTGTTGCCAGCCCTTCGGCGAAGGTCGCACCCATACCCTGAGCCGCGCCGGTCACCACTGCGACCTTGCCTGCCAACTCCGGGTACACCGCCGACATCTGCGTCACAACGGTGCGGCCCGGGTTCGTCTGGTCAGAGCTTTCGGTCATGATGTACTTCTCCTACTGAATATTGTTGTGCAAGAAACATTTCGGTACTTCAGCCGTGTTCGGACACTCGAGGTGCGTCGTCTCGGGAGACGGTGCGGCGGGCGATCTTCCATTCCTCACCGACCCGAACCACGCGGTCAGCGACCGTCGTCATCCGAACCAGTCGCGATTCGCCGCCGCGAGCGGTGGCAACGATCTGCAGGTACCCGCGCACTGCGAGAGCACTCTCGTCCACCGCCTCGACGACGAGATTGGTCAGAACGTGCCGATGCACCTCGTCGACAGCTTCCGCAGCAGCGTAAAAGCGAGCAGCAAACGCTGCAAGGTCGTCGAAACCGACCACGGGTTCCGGATAACTGGCTGAATGAAATTCACCGTTGTCCGTGAATGTCTGCGCCCAATCCTGCTGGCGCCCAGAGTCTATGCAATGACTCTGGTGGCCGTACAGCTGGTGGATTGCGACAACATCCTCCGTTGCCACGACGCGGTAGTTGCTCATGAAGGTTCTCTCCGAACACGCTGCGCTGCATCCACCCGAAGGTTGTGCAGCTCCGTAAAGTGTGCGATAATCGCACACACTGTGCGATATGTTCAAAGCGTAGGTGGCATACCTCACAAACGTCAAGAAAGGGATTTGATGTCAGAGCTGAGCGAGGAACACCGTCCGCACAAAAGCGCAGTTCAAGTGGACTCGAGCATGTCGAAAACGCTGCACCACGGACTCGAGATCTTGGAACTCCTGACGTCCTATCCGCACGGTTTGTCAGTCACGGACATTGCCGACGGAGTGGGAGTCCACCGGACTGTCGCACATCGGTTGATCCGCACGCTCGAGGCTCATCACCTGTGCCGCAAGGACTCCTTCAAGCGCGTCACTCTCGGCGCCGGACTGGTCACCCTCGCCGAACCGGTGGAACAAGATTTGCGAACCCTGGCCCGCCCGATACTTCAAGAACTTGCCGAGGCCACCGAGGCGACAGCACACCTGGTGGTCCGCGAGAGCGACACCGAAGTGCGCGCACTGATGGTGGTCGAACCGCGCAGCGCCAAGGTTCACGTCGCGTTTCATCCAGGGCAGGTTGATCCGATCGACCGCGGCTCCGCAGGGCTTTCCATTCTTGCCTCACTCCCACCGGTGAGCGGGGAACGAGAGGAAGTGACGGCTGCCCGCGCACGGGGCTACGCAGTGACCGTCGGGGAGGTCATCCCGTCCGTCCTGGGAATCTCGGCAGTCATCCCCGGCAGACGCCGCGACGCCATCTCCAGCCTCGGAATCTCCGTGTTCGACTCCGAGGATCAAGCAGCCCTGGGCGCCGAGGTCATGGCAGCGGCAAAAACCCTCGGCAGCATGTTGCGCTGATCCAGACAACAGGCTGATCCGAACACCAGTCGAGCCCCGGGAATACCCGGGGCTCGACTTTGTTGACTCCGAATGAGATAGTTGAACAATCAACTACCTGACATCAGCTTCACGGATACAAGGAGTACGACATGCCTGCTGTGACAGTCGAGAACATCTTGGCCCTGCCCCGCCTCGACGAGCCGGCAGAGTCAGCAGTCGACCGCCCCGTCAAGAGCATCACCACCGCACCGGTCGGATACGAAGGTGAAGGCTTTCCCGTCCACCGCGCGTTCGCCGGCATCGACCTCTCCGCCCTCGACCCGTTCATCCACATGGACCAGATGGGCGAAGTCAACTACGCACCCGGAGAGCCCAAGGGCACTCCGTGGCACCCGCACCGCGGCTTCGAAACCGTCACCTACATGATCGACGGCATCATGGAGCACCAGGACTCCAACGGTGGCGGCGGTGTAATCGGCGGCGGCGACACCCAGTGGATGACCGCGGGTGGCGGCATCCTTCACATCGAAACTCCGCCGGAGCACCTCGTCCTCAGCGGCGGCCTGTTCCACGGCGTCCAACTGTGGGTCAACCTGCCTCGCGACAACAAGATGGCATCTCCGCGGTACCAGGACATCACGGGCAACAAGGTGGCCCTGCTTTCCTCGCCGGACGGCGGAGCCTTGGTGCGCGTCATCGCCGGAGACATCGCCGGCCACGCCGGACCCGGATCGACGTACACACCCATCGCGCTCTCCCACACCACTATTGCCCCGGGTGCGAGCCTGACTCTGCCCTGGAACCCCGAGTTCAACGCCATCGTCTACGTGCTCGCCGGCGAAGGAACGGTCGGAGCCGAGCGTCGACCCATTCGAGTAGGGCAGACGGCTGTCTTCGGACGCGGTGACTCCATCACCGTCGCCGCTTCCGATCGCCAGGATTCGCGGACCGAATCCCTCGAGGTATTCATCCTCGGTGGCAAACCGATTCGTGAGCCCATCGCGATGGCCGGGCCGTTCGTCATGAACACCAAGTCCGAGGTCATGCAGGCCTTCGAGGACTTCCAGGCCGGACGCCTCGGATCCATCCCGGCAGCACACGAAAAGCTGAGCTGACATGTCGTCGGTGGTCGTCCAACGAGCAGCCGAACGTGCGCACCTCAACTACGGCTGGCTCACCGCGCGTCACAGTTTCCCCTTCGCCGGAAACTTCGATCACGCCGCGTACGCGCACGGACTTCTGTTGGTGAACAACGACGACATCATCGAAGCCGGCTCCGGTTTCGACACTCATCAGCACCGCGATACCGAGATCGTGACGTGGGTGCTCAGCGGATCTCTGGTTCACCAGGATTCCGCTGGGCACTCCGGCGTCATCCATCGCGGACTCGCGCAGAGAATGAGCGCCGGTACCGGAATCCTGCACTCCGAGCGCAACGATCGCTTCCGGGCCGACGGCTCACGCGTCACCGAACCCGTTCACGTCGTTCAGATGTGGATACCGCCGGACGAATCCGGAGTGACCCCGAGCTATCAGGAACTCGACATCAACTCCGAACTCGACGGCGGTGGCCTGATCACCCTGGCATCGGGGATGCCTGCGCATCGCGGTCACAGCGCCATCGGCCTGCACAACAAACATGCGGCACTACATGTTGCTCGCCTCGAGACCGGCGGGTCGGTATCTCTTCCGGATGCGCCGTACGTGCACGGGTTCATCGCCAGCGGCACTGTCGACGTCGAGGGAGTCGGATTGCTGGGACCAGGAGATTCGTTGCGACTCAAGGACACTGGCGGTCAACGAGTCGAGGGAATCGACGATGCGGAGATACTCGTGTGGGAGATGCACGCGTCGACGAACTGACGACACCACCGAGTACGCCCAATGTTCGGACTACACAGCAGGTTCGTCGTAGGGTGGATGCCGGTAGTGGTGGATCCGGTAGTGATGGATCCCGGTGGCACAGAAGGAGGAGCCATGGCATCTGGTCGAGCACAGGCCCCACGGACGACACCGCACATCGATGTGCACCGCTCCGGTGATCGCTTGAAATCCCGCGTCTCCTGGCTGGATTCGAAACATTCGTTCTCGTTCGGACAGCATTACGATCCGGACAACACTCATCACGGATTGCTGCTCGTCAACAACGACGACACCGTACTGGCGGGAACCGGTTTCGATACCCATCCGCACAAGGACATGGAAATCGTGACGTGGGTACTTCGCGGTTCGCTCGTGCACCAGGATTCCATCGGCCACACCGGCGTCATCTATCCAGGCCTCGCCCAGCGCATGAGCGCCGGTACCGGAATCATGCACAGCGAGAAGAACGATTCGTGGCGTATTGGCGGCGAACAGCATTCCGACCCCGTGCATTTCATCCAGATGTGGGTGGTACCGGACGAAGGTGGACTGACTCCCGGCTACGAACAACTCGAGATCGACGACGAACTGCTGCGCGGCGGTCTGATCCCGGTGGCCTCCGGAATGGAGCGCTACAAGGATCATTCGGCGATTCGCATCAACAACAAGAACGCCGCCATGCACGTCGCGCGGATTCTGCCCGGCACCTCCGTGAATCTTCCCAGCGCACCGTTCCTGCACGTCTTCGTTGCGCAGGGCACTGCCGAGATGGAGGGCGTGGGCACACTGTACGAGGGTGATGCCGTCCGGTTGAGCGATTCGGGTGGGCAGCAACTGACCTCCGACGCCGGGGCGGAAGTCCTCGTCTGGGAGATGCATTCACGTATCGGTGGTTGAGACCCGGTCTCGGCAGGACTGGGTGCGCTGGAGATACTCGACGGATGAGCATCGACAACTCCGCCGCACCCGTCACGCAACTTGACCCCCTCAACACCTTGATGGGTGTGCGCGCCGTATCGGTCGTGCCGGGCGACTTGGCCTTCGCGCAGGCAGTCGGCCCGCGCTTCCACGATCACCGTGGCAAGACGGTGCTCGGTTCCATCGGCGTCATGATCGACGGTGCCATGGGCGGCGCGGTGTACTCGGGACTGACCTCGGGCCATCAATCCGTGCTCGCGCAGGTCACGGTCAGCGCGGGCGCCGACATTCCCGCTCTCGCAGACGTCGGCGCCACCGGCACGCTCGTGCATCTCGACGACGGCGTCGGGCTCGCGTCCGGTCAACTTCGCGACGAGAACGGCACCCTGCTGGCCGTGATGGCCGGCCGCGCAATGGTGGTCTCGCGTCCACCCGTCGTCGGAATCGACGACTACGTGGACGGTGAGCCGCTACCGGTCCCGACGCCGGAGAAAACGAGCAACCTGAGTGGGTTGTCGGGGTCCGACGTCGTCGAAGGTATCCGAGGCGGCACGCTCGAACGCGGACCGCTCGCCGGACTACTCGATCTTGCTGTCGTCGACGTGACGCCAGGTTCCGTCGTCGGGGAGTTCGCACCCGTCGCCTGGATGGCCAACCCGCTGGGCGCCGTGCAGGGCGGTGTCCTCATCTCGGCAGTCGACGCCGTTACGGGACTGGCAGCACAGACCCTGACCAGCGCCGATCAGGACTATCGCGTCCTCGACCACAAGATCGACTTCCTGCGCTCACCCGACATCGGTGGGCCGGTCTTGCGCGCCGAAGCCTCCGTGATTCGCGCCGGGCGCAGGCTCGCGCTGATCGAAACGCGCATCGTCGACGCCGGCGGACAGGTCTACGTACGGGCCACCTCGAGCATCCAGATGCTCTCCCAGCAAGTTCACAGCGGATAACCAGTTCCGCACCAGGTCGCCCGTCCACCATTGAGACAACAGCCCACACAATGGAGGTACAGCGGCGTGAACAAAGACATCGAAGTGAGCAGGCTACGCGTGAGCCGTCGACGGGCCCTCGCTCTCGGCGGAACCATCAGTCTCGGCGGGCTCATCGCAGCCTGTTCCGGTAACAGTGGCACCGCCACGACGACTTCGGCCGCGGCTGCATCGACGACAACCACTTCCGGCGCTTCCGCAGCGGCCACGTCCGGCGATGCCGTCACCGCACTTCTGGCCAAAGCACCGCAGTGCGTCATGAGCAAGGAAGAGACACAGGGCCCCTACTGGTTCGACGTCGACTCCATTCGCGGCGACATCCGCGAAGACCGTCCGGGCACCACACTGCAGGTGGCAATGCGCGTGCAGGACAACAGCCAGTGCAACGTCGACGGCAGCATCGGCGCGGTCTCCAACGCCGTCGTCGAGATCTGGCACTGCGACGCCGGCGGCGTGTACTCCGGCTTCGAATCCGGTTCGCTGAGCGCCAACGGCGGCGGCGGTGGCGGAACTCCCCCGGCCGGCGGGATGGGTGAACCTCCGTCAGGTGCACCCGGAGGTGGAATGGGCGAACCTCCGTCAGGCGCCCCCGGAGGAATGGGCGGCGGCATGGGCGGTTCCGGAGAGACCTCCGACGGTTCGTACAGCGTCGGCGACACCGAAGCCACCACCACCGACGACGGCACCTACCTGCGCGGCGCCCAGACCACCGATGCAAACGGCATCGCGCAGTTCACCACGATCTTTCCCGGCTGGTACATGGGCCGCACCACCCACATTCACGTCAAGGTGCACATCGACAAGAAGACGGTCCTCACGTCGCAGACCTTCTTCGACGAGACCCTTCTCGACGAGGTGTACTCGCAGTCCCCGTACAGCGAGCACACCGGTCGTGAGAACAACACGAACAACGCCAGTGACGGTATCTACGACGACACCGGCCTCATGACCGTCGAGAAGCAGTCGGACGGTTCCTACCTCGCCGTCATCAACCTGGGTATCGACGCCTGAGGTAGGAGCCAGGTCAGCCGCCGACGTATGCCGCGAGGTGCTTTCCGGTGAGGGTGGAGCCGTCGGCGACGAGCTCCTCGGGAGTGCCTTCGAAGACGATCCGACCGCCGTCGTGACCGGCTCCAGGGCCGAGGTCGATGATCCAGTCGGCGTGCGCCATCACGGCCTGGTGGTGCTCGATGACGATGACGGACTTACCGGAATCGACGAGTCGATCGAGCAGGCCGAGCAACTGCTCGACGTCGGCCAGGTGCAGTCCGGTGGTCGGCTCGTCGAGGACGTACACGCCACCCTTCTCGCCGAGGTGCGTCGCCAGCTTGATGCGCTGACGCTCACCGCCCGACAGCGTCGTCAACGGCTGGCCGATCGTGAGGTACCCGAGCCCCACGTCGACCAGTCGGACGAGGATCTTGTGCGCAGCGAGCGTCTTCGCCTCACCGTCGCCGAAGAACTCCTCGGCCTCGGCCACCGACATCGTGAGAACCTCGTTGATGTCCTTGCCACCGAATTTGTATTCGAGAACTTCCGCCTGGAAGCGCTTGCCCTCGCACTCCTCGCAGAGAGTGGCAACGCCGGCCATCATCGCCAGGTCGCTGTAGATGACGCCGTTGCCGTTGCACGTCGGGCAGGCGCCTTCGGAGTTGGCACTGAAGAGCGCCGGCTTCACGCCGTTGGCCTTCGCGAATGCCTTGCGGATCGGGTCGAGCAGCCCGGTATACGTTGCCGGGTTGCTCCGACGCGAGCCGCGGATCGCACTCTGATCGACCGACACCACGTCCTCGCGTTTCGCCAGCGAGCCGTGGATCAGCGAACTCTTACCCGATCCGGCCACACCAGTCACCACGACCAGTACACCGAGCGGTACGTCGACATCTACATCTTGGAGGTTGTGTGAGTTCGCTCCACGAATCTCGATTGCTCCGGTGGACTCCCGCACGGTCTCCTTGAGGGCGGCCCGGTCGTCGAAGTGACGCCCGGTGACCGTATCGCTGGCTCGCAAGCCATCGACTGTGCCCTCGAAGCAGACGTTTCCACCGGCGCTACCCGCGCCTGGCCCGAGGTCGACGATGTGATCGGCGATCACGATCGTCTCCGGCTTGTGCTCGACAACGAGCACGGTGTTGCCCTTGTCCCGCAGGCGCAGCAGAAGATCGTTCATCCTCGCGATGTCGTGCGGATGCAGGCCGGTAGTGGGCTCGTCGAATACATACGTGATGTCGGTGAGCGAGGAACCCAGGTGCCGAATCATCTTGGTGCGCTGAGCTTCACCACCGGACAGCGTTCCCGACGGACGGTCGAGGCTGAGGTAGCCGAGTCCGATCTCCACGAAGGAGTCGAGCGTTTCGCCGAGCGTCGTGAGCAAAGGCGCGACCGATGGTTCCTTCAGACCGCTGACCCATTCCGCGAGATCGCTGATCTGCATCGAGCAGGCGTCGGCGATGTTGACGCCCTTGATCTTCGACGACCGCGCGCCCTCGCTCAGTCGCGTCCCGTCACATTCAGGGCAGGTGGTGAACGTGATCGCCCGCTCGACGAACGCCCGGATGTGGGGCTGCATCGCGTCGACGTCCTTGGCGAGGAACGACTTCTGAATCTGCGGAATCAGACCCGTGTACGTCAGGTTGATGCCTTCGACCTTGATCTTGGTCGGCTCTTTGTAGAGCAGATCGTTCAGTTCCTTCTTGGTGTACTTCTTGATCGGCTTGTCGGGATCGAAGAAACCGCAGCCGCGGTAGATCCGGCCGTACCAACCCTCCATGCTGTAGCCGGGGACCGTGATCGCACTCTCGTTGAGCGACTTGGTGTCGTCGTACAACGCGGTCAGATCGAAATCGTTGACCGCCCCTCGTCCCTCACATCGCGGACACATGCCGCCGGTGATCTTGAAGCTACGACGCTCTTTCGTCTGACGTCCGCCGCGTTCCATCGTGACCGCGCCTGCTCCGGAGATCGAGGCCACGTTGAACGAAAACGCCTGAGGCGAACCGATGTGAGGCTTTCCGAGACGGCTGAACAAGATGCGGAGCATCGCGTTGGCGTCGGTGGCGGTTCCGACTGTCGAGCGCGGGTCGACGCCCATCCGCTGTTGATCGACGATGATCGCGGTGGTCAGGCCGTCGAGAACATCGACGTCCGGCCGCGCGAGCGTCGGCATGAATCCTTGAACGAAAGCGCTGTAGGTCTCGTTGATCATCCGCTGCGATTCCGCGGCGATCGTACTGAACACCAGCGAGCTCTTTCCCGAACCGGAGACGCCGGTGAATACCGTCAGCCTCCGCTTCGGGATCTCGACGCTGATGTCTTCGAGATTGTTCACCCGCGCGCCTTGCACGCGGATCAAATCGTGGCTGTCTGCAGTGTGCAGGGCAGTCATCGTGTCTCCATCTGTCAGTCGATCGCCGACGGTCTCAGCGCAGTTGACGGGCTCAGCGCAGTTCTTGAATACGGATCAGGTTTCCCGCTGGGTCGCGGACGGCGCAATCGCGAACGCCGTACGGCTGCTCGGTCGGTTCCTGGACGACGTCGATGTCGCCGGCCTGAAGCCGCTCGAACGTATCGTCCAGATCTTTGGTGGCCAGAAGAAGTCCGCCGTACGTGCCCTTGGCCATCATCTCGATGATGGTGCGGCGCTCGTCGTCGGTGATTCCGGGATCGACGGCCGGCGGATGCAACACGATGGAGGTGCCGGGCTGGCCGGGCGGCCCCACCGTGATCCAACGCATCCCGTCGTAGCCGACGTCGTTGCGCACCTCGAAGCCGAGGGTGTCGCGGTAGAAGTTCAGGGCGGCGTCAGGGTCGTCCTGCGGAAGGAAACTCGAGTGAATGGTGATGTCCATGGCGATCACGTTAATTGCGGTTGTGGGTTCTGCGCTTCTCGATTCCTGATCGGTCTGGTGACTTGTTTGGACACGCAGGAAGGCATTCCGGCCGTCGACTGCTCGGCCTCGCGCCGATAGACGCTGGGCGGGACCCCTACCAATTCGGTGAACTTACTGCTGAAAGTGCCGAGAGAGCTGCAGCCGACTTCGAAGCAGACGTCCGTGACACTGAGATCTCCGCGGCGCAGTAACGCCATTGCGCGCTCGATTCGCCTGGTCATCAGGTATGCGTACGGCGGTTCGCCGTACGCCTGACGGAATTGGCGACTGAGATGCCCCGCAGACATGTTCACTCCCCGCGCGAGCGCCTCCACGTCCAGAGGCCGCGCGTACTCCCGGTCGATACGGTCACGCACGCGTCGTAGTCGCGCGAGGTCCTGCAGGTGCGGATCTGCGGCAGGTCTGCTGGTCACGTATTCGATCGTGCCATGCGGTACCGACGTTGCCCAGCACAAGAGATGAACTGGGGTGTGGAGCGATCACGCACACACCGAGCAGTTCGTCATGATCGTGTAAGGATGGAGAAATGACCACGGCTCATCGCTCAGGCATCGACCTCACCCACCTCGACGGCGACACACGGGCGCAGGACGATCTGTTCGTCCACGTCAACGGAAAATGGCTCGCCGAATACGAGATTCCGGCAGACCGCGCAGTCGACGGGGCCTTCCGGACGCTCTACGACAAGGCCGAAGAAGACGTACAGACCATCATCACCGAAGCCGCGGAGTCCAACTCTGCCGCCGGTACCGATGCACAGCGCATCGGCGACCTGTACTCGAGCTTCATGGACGCCGACGCGGTGGAGGCCGCGGGCCTCAGCCCCATCGACGACGAGCTCGACGCCGTCGCCGATGCGCCGGACCGGTCGTCGTTGGCCACCGTGATCGGACGCCACCAGCGCGTCGGCGTCGGCGGTGCCATCTCGCATTACGTCGACACCGATGCCAAGAATTCGGAGCGGTACCTGATCCACTTCAGCCAGTCGGGAATCAGCCTGCCCGACGAGTCGTACTACCGCGAGGACAACTACGCGGAGATCCGCGAGAAGTACGTCGCGCACATCGACAAGATGTTCACCCTCGCCGGCGTCGGCTACGACGCACAGCGTGTGTTCGAACTCGAGAAGAAGATCGCGGCCGGGCATTGGGACGTCGTCAAGCGTCGTGACGCAGATCTGAGTTACAACCTCGTGGGCTTCGAGGAACTGACCGAGCAGAACCCCGGTTTGGACTGGGCGGCATGGTTGTCCGGTCTCGGCGCCGATTCGGAGAAGTTCGCCGAGATCGTGGTCCGTCAGCCCGATTTCCTGCACACCTTCACCGCACTCTGGGCGTCGGAGTCACTCGACGACTGGAAGGCATGGGCAGCGTGGAAGGTGCTGCACGCTCGCTCCCCCTACCTGCATTCGGCGCTGGTCGACGAAACCTTCGCTTTCTACGGAACCACGCTCTCGGGTACCGAAGAGAACCGTGAGCGCTGGAAGCGCGGGGTCAGCCTGGTGCAAGATCTGCTCGGCGAGGCCGTCGGCAAGCTCTACGTCGACCGTCACTTCCCCGCTGAGGCGAAGACCCGCATGCTGGAACTGGTCGCCAACCTACAGGAGGCGTACCGCCGCAACATCTCCGACCTCGAGTGGATGAGCCCGCAGACTCGTGAGGCCGCGTTGGCCAAGCTCGAGAAGTTCACCCCGAAGATCGGTTACCCCGACAAGTGGCGCGACTACGCCGGTCTCGATATCTCGGCTACCGACCTGGTGGGCAACTACCGTCGTGGATACGCCGCCGAGTACGACCGTGACCTGGCCAAGCTGGGTGGCCCCGTGGACCGTGACGAGTGGTTCATGACGCCGCAGACCGTCAACGCGTACTACAACCCGGGCATGAACGAAATCGTGTTCCCCGCAGCCATTCTCCAGCCGCCGTTCTTCGACGCCGCAGCCGACGACGCCGCCAACTACGGCGGCATCGGTGCCGTCATCGGCCACGAGATCGGGCACGGCTTCGACGATCAGGGCGCCAAGTACGACGGCGACGGCAACATGGTCGACTGGTGGACCGACGAGGATCGTAGCGAATTCGGCAAGCGCACAAAGGCTCTCATCGAGCAGTACAACGAGTTCGAGCCCAAGGAACTGCCGGGCCACCACGTCAACGGTGAATTCACGATCGGCGAGAACATCGGCGATCTCGGCGGGCTGTCGATCGCGATCGCGGCGTACAAGATCGCGACCGAAGGTAACGAACCTCCGGTCATCGACGGACTCACCGGTCTGCAGCGCGTGTTCTTCGGGTGGGCGCAGGTATGGCGCACGAAGGCCCGTGAGGCCGAAGCGCTTCGCCGTCTGGCCGTCGACCCGCACTCGCCGCCGGAGTTCCGGTGCAACGGCGTCGTCCGCAACCTCGACACGTTCCACGAGGAGTTCGACGTCAAGCCAGGTGACGCACTGTATTTGGAGCCGGAGAAGCGTGTGAAGATCTGGTAGCAAGGGCAAGCCCCTGTGCGCGCTTAAGGACCCCCTGGACTCCCTGAGCGCGCACGGGGCCGAAGGCCCTACCGGGCGTACATGATCACCCCGACGCCGACCAGACAGATCAGCGCACCGGCGATGTCGAAACGATCCGGGCGGAATCCGTCCATCACCACCGCCCACAGCAGTGAACCCGCTACGAAGATCCCGCCGTACGCGGCGAGGATGCGCCCGAAGTTCGCATCGGGTTGCATGGTCGCGACCAGACCGTAGAGACCGAGCGAGATGACGCCGAGCCCTACCCAGATCCAGCCCTTGTGCTCGCGAATTCCCTGCCACACCAACCACGCGCCCCCGATCTCGAGCAGCGCGGCGAGTACGAACAGCAATAGCGAACGTGCGACGGTCATGCCGCACACAGTATCGCTACAGACGTACCCCGGTCTCCGCGGAAAAGAAGTACACCTCGCCGGCCTTGGGCAGCAGATGAAGCGACTCCCCCGGTGCCACCGACATCTTCCGATCGACGCGAATGACGATTCGGCCGGATCGGCTCTGCCACTGCGAATCCGGGGCACCCTTTGCATAGACGAACGATTCGGCGCCCAGCTCTTCAAGCAGGTCGGCATCCACGGCCAGCGAGCCCTTTCGCCACGCTCCCACCAGATCCCACGACTCGGGACGCACTCCCACGACGACCCGCTCCCGCTCGGACGCCCCGGTGGGCAGCGGAATCCGCAGGTCACCGAGCACTGCGACGGTACCCTCGACCGGCGCTTCGATCAGGTTCATGCCGGGCGATCCGATGAAGGCGGCCACAAAGGTGTTGACGGGGTTGTCGTAAAGTTCCCGCGGCTTCGCCACCTGCTGCAAACGACCGTCCAGCATCACCGCCACCCGGTCCCCCATCGTCATCGCCTCGACCTGATCGTGGGTGACGTAGACCGTCGTGGTGCCGAGTCGACGCTGTAAGGCAGCGATCTGCGACCGCGTGCTCACGCGTAGTTTGGCGTCCAGATTGCTGAGCGGCTCATCCATGCAGAACACCTTGGGATGGCGAACGATGGCCCTACCCATGGCAACTCGCTGACGTTGCCCACCGGACAGCTTGGCCGGTTTACGTCCGAGCAGCGGTTCGAGTTCAAGCATCCGTGCTGCCTCGAGTACCCGCTCGCGCCGTTCGGACTTTCCCACTCCCGCGTTCTGGAGCGCAAAACCCATGTTCTGCTCGACGGTCATGTTCGGGTACAGCGCGTAACTCTGAAACACCATGGCGACGTCACGTGCTCGCGGAGCGAGATGCGTGACGTCCGTGCCGCCGATCTCGATCCGGCCGTCCGACGCGGATTCGAGACCGGCGAGCATTCGCAGGCTGGTGGACTTACCGCAACCGGAAGGTCCTACGAGTACCAGGAACTCACCGTCGGCGATGTCGAGGTCGAGACGGTCGACTGCCGGTCGATCGGTTCCTTCGTAGCGGTGCGTGATTCCCGCGAATTGCACGTTGGCCATGAGTGTTCTCTCCTACTACTTCGGCAGCTTTGGGGTGATCTGCCGGTCGATGATCTGCTGCAACTGGGTGGCAACGCCGGCGAATGTCGATGCGACGTCGGCTTTCTGGAGAGCGATCTGCTCGAGTCCGGTGCCGATGATCTGATCGCCACCCGGGACGAACACGCGTGCGTAGTCCTGCGAGCGCGTACGCGAAAGCTGATCCACAGCGGTACGGGAGTTCGGATTCGCGTCGAGGAATGCCTTCATGCTCGGCTCCGACGTTGCCGACTTGCGGACCGGCATGTAGCCGACGTTCTGCGAGAAGTACGCCGTGTTCTCACCATTGGTGATGAAGTCGATGAACTTGAGCGCGTTCTTCTTACGCTGATCGGAGATCTTGGACGGGATGGCAAGCCCGGCGCCGCCGGTGGGGCAACCGGGAGTTCCGTCCACTGCCGGGAGGAACGCGGTGCCGAAGTCGAAGTTGGCAGTCTTCTTGATGCCGGACAGGTCACCCGTCGACGCGATGGTCGACGCCAGGATGCCCGTACCGAATTCGTTTGCGATGTCGGTGGAAACCGCGGCGTACTTCTTGTCGTGAATCATGCTGGAGAGGAACTGCCCTGCGGCAATGGTCTTCTCGTTGTCGAGCTGCAGATTCCACTGGTCGGAATACGATCCGCCGAAGGTCCAGATGGGGCCTTCGTAGGTCCAGCCGAGGTAATCCTTCGCGTTGCCCCACCCGTGTGCCAACTTGCCGTTGCCCACGACCTTCTGCAGCTCAGGCCCCCACTCGTCGAACTCCTGCCACGTTGCAGGCCCACGGTCGGGAAGTCCGGCCTGCGACCAGACCGCCTTGTTGTAGTAGAACAACGGCGTCGACCGCGCATAGGGAAGTGCGTAGTGCTTGCCCTGGAACAGGTAGTCGGCGAGCAACGAGTCGACGTAGTCGGCCGAGTCGACGCCCACCTCGGAGAAGAGTCCGTCGAGCGGCTCGATTGCCCCGGCAAGTGCGTAGTTGAACCACCAGACATCCGACAGCACAACCACATCGGGAACATCTCCGCCGGAGAGAGCAGCGTTGAACTTCTGCGCCACCTCTTCGTAGTTCTTGCCGCCGTCCACCAAGTTGACCTTCAAGTCCGGGTACTTGGTCTGGAAGCGGTTGATCAATTCCTTCTCCACGTCGGTGGACTTACCCGGGTGGTTCGACCAGAAGGTGATGGTGTTGGACTCACCCGACGCACCGGATGTTCCCGCAGCATCAGCGCTGGAACCACCGGATCCCGCGCACGCGGTCAGTGCTGCGCCGGCGGCGATTGCACCGCCGAGGCTCAGAAATCCGCGCCTGTTCATGTTTGCCATTACTGCTCCTCGAGAAAGAAATGTGACGGGAAAAGCTGTCAGCCCTTGACCGCACCGGAGGTGAGGCCTTTGATCATGTGTCGTTGCAGCAGAAGGAAAATCACCAGGATCGGTAGCATCGTCAGTACCGTTCCTGCCATGACGGGACCCCAGTTGGTGAGTCCGTCGTTGTTCTGCAGTTGGGTCAATCCGATCGGCAGCGGCGCCACCGAGGAATCGTCGGACATGAGGAACGGCCACAGGTACTCGTTCCATTCGTTGACCACCGTGATGATGCCGAACGCCACCATCGTGGGCCCGGAAACGGGGAGCACCACGCGCCAGAGAAGCCGCCAGTGGCCGGCGCCGTCCATCCGCGCTGCCTCGACGATCTCCGAAGGTATCGAGAGAAAATGGTTGCGCATGAGGAACGTACCGAAGGCTACACCCGCGAGCGGAACTATGATGCCCTGGAACGTGTTACGCCAGCCCCACTCTGCCACGAGTGCGTAATTCGAGATCACGGTGATCTGGTTCGGAACCATCAATGCGGCGATGATTCCGAGAAAGACGAAGTTCTTCCCCGGGAAGCGCAGGAACACCAGCCCATAGGCGCTGAGAGTCCCCAGAACGAACTTCGCCGCGGACAGTATCGTCGTGATCACTATCGAGTTCCGCAGAAACATCCAGAACGGAACCGATGTCGTTGCTTCGGAATAGTTTTCGGGATGCAGCGACGACGGCCACCACGTTGCAGGCTGCGTGTAGATCTCCGGACGCTCCTTGAACGAGGTCATCACGATCCAGTAGAGCGGCAGGACGATGATGACCAAGGCGATCACCATTGCCGCGTAGCCGAGGATCTTCACACCGACCTCACGCCGGTCCACGTTCTTGCGTTCCGGCCCGGGCCGGACGACGGAAGTCGGAGCAGCGCTTTTCTTTTCCTCTACCGCTGTCATTTCTCTTCTCCCCGATCCATGGCACGAACCTGGTAGACGGTGATGATCAGCAGGATCAAGAACATGATGGTGGCAACCGTCGCGCCGTAGCCCGCCCGGAAGTTTCGGAATGTCTCGTTGTACACCTGGTAGACCATCGTTGTCGTCCCTGTACCCAGCGGGCCACCACGGGTCATGACGTTGATGATGTCGAAGACCTGGAGCGAGTTGAGCATGACGGTGATGGAGAGGAAGAACGTCGTCGGGCGCAACTGAGGTAGGAGAACCCGGCGGAACTTGGTCCACGGCTTGGCGCCGTCGATTTCGGCTGCTTCGTTCAATTCTTGCCGAACTCCTTGCAACGCAGCGAGGTAGATGACAAACGTGTAGCCGAGGTTCTTCCACATGTATGTCACCGTCACCATGAACAGCGCCCAGTGGGGGTCCTGATAGAAGTCGGGCGATTGGAGTCCGACGCGGTGCAGGAGATCCTGGATCAGACCGAAGTTGGGGTCGAAGACGAACTGAAACGCGACACCGATCGCTGCACCGGAGATCACGAACGGCGCGAAGATCGCCGACCGGACCAGGTTTCGCCCGACGAGCTTGCGATCGAGCAGCATGGCCAACGCCAGACCGATGACCATCGAACCCACCACTGTGACCAATGTGAATACCACTGTGTTGGTGACAATCTGCCAGGTGTCGCTTCGTCCGAACCACTCGCGGTAGTTGCTCAGCCCGATGAACGTCGCCTTCGGGTCCGCAATGTTCCAGTCGAAGAACGAAAGTCGGATGTTGTCCACCAGCGGGCGATAGGTGAACAAGATCAGCAACGCGAGATTGGGACCTACCAAGAGCGCAAAGAGCGCGTAATCACGCCATGGTCTGCCCCACAGACCTGGCTTGCCTGATGTGGGCAGCGTTCTTTCCGGACTCGATCTCACTGAGGCAGTCTGACCGCTCGCAACGAATGAATGGTGAACGTACAAGACACTCGAGCTGAACGCGACACGAAAAAGGCCCTGCGCGAATACTTCTCGCGCAGGGCCTTCCTCGTCGATGTCTAGCGGTTCCAGTCACCCAATCCGTCGGCGCCGCTGAGGACTCCACCTGCGGTGTTCTGCACGATCACCGGGTCACCCTTGCCTGCGTTCTCGAAGAACCACTTGGCGTCCTCGGTGCTGACATTGAGGCAGCCGTGGCTGACGTTGGTGAAACCTTGTTGCGCTACCGACCACGGAGCGGCATGGACGAAGATGCCACTGTAGGAAATTCGTGTCGCGTACTCGACGTAGGTGCGGTAACCCTCGGGAGAATCGATCGGAACGCCGTACGTGGACGAATCCATGTACATGTCGCGCAGCTGCTCGCCGACGATGTACGTGCCGTTCGGTGTTTCGTGCCCCGGCTTGCCGAACGACGTCGGCATGGTGCGCACGACTTCACCGTTGCGGGTGACGGTGACCTGCTTGGTGTTGTCGTCCGCGACGGTGACGAGTGCGTCACCGATGTTGAACGTGGAGTGCGAATCACCGGCGTCGACGGTCGCGGAGATGTTCGCCGGCCAGAACTGTGCCGGCTTCCAACGGACCTGGCTGTCGTTGATCCAGTAGAAGCTGCCATCGACCGGAGGATCGGTGGTCACGCGAATCGCGCGTTCGGCCGTAGCACGGTCGCCGACTGCCTCGTTGAAACGAATGATGATCGGCTGCGCGATGCCGACTGTCTCACCCGCGGACGGGTTGAGCGACGGCGCGGAGAAGTTGGGAGCGCCGATGGGAGCCTGAATCGGTGTACCCGGGATGCCCGGAACCGGAATCGCCGGATCGAGGTACGGAACGCCGGGAATGACGGGCAACGGAATGTCCGGTCCACCGGGGAAGAGAGGAACGGCCGCGGAAGGTCCGGCGAGAGCCAGGCCGGCAGCCACCGCTCCGACGATTGCCACGGCAACCCGTGACGTCCGACGACCCTGTCTGCTGCCCATGTCACTACCTTCGCTCGAATGACCACGTACTCACGTGGATTTTGCGCGGCCGGCATCGATACCCGCCTGGTACCGATGCCGATGCACCATCCGGACGCGCCCGCCGGGCGCACACCTACACACCCGAGCACGCCAAAGAGAGCAAACCGCACATTTCCATAGTCATTAACACACAAATGCGGCAATCGAGCAATTCGGATGTTCGCCCAAACGTTGCTATCCCTCGCTGCGAGCAGCCGCCAACATCGATTCGATGGAGATGAGTTTGGTTCGCGGTCGACCGGCGGCGGCACCGGATGCTCGTTCTGCCTTGTCGATCCGCTGCCAACCTTGGTAGTCCACCTGATCCGGCGACCGATCTGCCAGCAGAACCTGCAACTTGTCAGCGTCCTCGGTCGGCGTGGCGAGGCGCCCACCAGCGAAGTCGTCGAAGATCATCGACACCGTCTCGGCGGAGCAGTACTTGTTGGTGCCGATCACCCCCGTCGGTCCGCGCTTGATCCAACCCGCGACGTAGACACCCGGGATCGGCGTGCCGGTGTCGGTGTCGATCACGCGACCGTTCTCGTTGGGGATCACGCCGCGAGCGTCGTCGAAGGGCAAGTCGGCCATCGGTGTGCCGCGGTATCCGACCGACCGAAGCACCAGGGAGGTGTCGATCGTCTCCTCGGCTTCGGTAGGCCGGGCGGAGAGCTGACCGGTCGGCGTTGCCACCAATTCGTTTTTCACGATCCGCACCTGTGAGACTGCACCGTCGCCGAGGATCTCGACGGGCGAGGTGAGGAACCGGAGAACGATCCGCTTGCGGGAAGGATCTGCGGTACGGGAAGCAAATTCCTGCGCCTGCTTGACCTTGAGCAGCACGGACGGCTCGGCGGCATCGCTGTCCACGAACGCCTGACTGGCCTCGTCGAGTTCGGCTTCGATCGGGTCGACGACTACGTCCACGTTCGCCATCTGTCCGAGGGCCAACAGTTCGGGATTGGTGTATGCGGCCTGCGCCGGCCCGCGCCGCCCGAGAATGACGACCTCACGAATCTTGCTGTTACGCAGCGCTTCCAATGCATGCTCGGCGAGGTCCGTCTTCGCAAGCTGGTCCGGGTCGGTCACCAGGATGCGAGCGACGTCGAGTGCGACGTTGCCGTTTCCGACGATCACCGCTCGCTCGCCGGACAGATCGAAAGTCCGATCGGCATATCCCGGGTGGCCGTTGTACCAGGCGACGAACTCGGTGGCAGCGTGACTTCCCGGCAGTTCCTCGCCCGCGATCTCGAGCTTGCGATCCCCGGCAGCGCCGACCGCGTAGATCACTGCGTGGTGATGGTCCAAGAGTTCCGAATGCGAGATGTGGGTACCCACCTCGACGTTGAAGTGGCAGCGCACGGTCTTCTTCGCGACCACGGCGCGGAACTGGTCGGTGACGCCTTTGGTTCCGGGATGATCCGGAGCCACGCCGGCGCGCACCAATCCGTAGGGAGTGGGAAGCCGATCGAACATGTCGACCTCGACGCGAGGCTTGCCGGTCAGTTCCATCGCCGCATAGCAGGCTGCGGGGCCGGAGCCGACGATCGCCACTTTCAGCGTTCCCAGTTCGGGATCGATCTTGGCCATCGTGATCGGCTCGGGCCAATCCGGGCCCATCGGATGCTTCTCGAAGTACGACGCGTTCATCTGCAGGTACGGCGCGTCGTCCTCGTCGAGTTCGTTGTCCGGGAAGATCGCCTCGACCGGGCACTCGTCCACACACGCACCACAATCGATGCAGGTGTCGGGATCGATGTAGAGCATTTCGGTGGTCGCGAACGGAGCTTCGTCCGGTGTCGGGTGAATGCAATTGACCGGACACACGTCAACACACGAGGCGTCGTTGCAGCACGGCTGCGTGATCACATACGCCATGACATTCCCCTATCCCTGAAACACGAAGCACGAACTGATTCCCAGACTATAACGTGTTCCAATTTGGCGCGAGAATCGTTTTCAGATCACCCCATTGCGCTTCAGCAGCCATACCGCCTGCACGGTGGCGTGACCTCGCCATTCCAACGCCGCGGCGGGCGAATAGCTGTCGAAATCCACCGCCCAACCGCCGTCGTCGTGTTGCCGTGCAGCGAGCGCGGACAGTTCGGAGTCGATCACCGCTGCATCGAACAACGCGCGGGTCGGACCGCCAGGAAGCGGTGAGAAATCGAGGGGCCGCATGAATTCGCCCTCGGCTCCCCCGTCCACGTGAACCAAGCCGTCAGCCGGGATACGCGAACCAAGAGTGCTCACCAACGACGACGCTTCGGGACTGTTCCGGTGAACCGCGTCGAGAAACTGCAAGGCAAAGGCGAGCTCGAGGGCATGCAGAGAATCCGCCCCGTCGATCGCGTCGAGGCAATATCGAACGGCAGAGGCGAACCACGGATGTTCGGCGACGGCCTCGTCGAATTCGGCAACGCGAGCCGCTGCAGCACACACGATGCTGGTGATCTGCAACGACGGCGCCGACGGATCCGCGCTCACCCAGAAGGGCGCACAACCGGCTGGATCGGCAATCGGGAAGGCGAAGGGCAAACCGCCGCCTGCCAGCGAATTGGTCTGCAACCAGTCGCACAGTTCGACCGCTCTGGGCGTCGGCGTTCCGATGTCGGCAAAGGCTTCGAAGGCATGCAGCGCTCCGCCAGGTTGGCTGGTTGCCGAGCGAAGATCCGGTTCGAGTCCCCAGCCGTACCCACCGTCCGGGTTGCGATAACCGTCCACGGCCGCACAAGCCCCGGCCCGGTCACCCTGTCCGAGAATCAAATTCAGCCGATGCCGATCGAGAGTCCTGGCATGTCCCGCCATGAACCCGACGGCCGCCGTGAGATCAACACTCATGAAGAACGGTTCAGGATTCGTCGCCGTCGAGCCGGAAGCCGACCTTCAACGTGACCTGGAAATGCGCCACGGCGCCGTTCTCGATGTGGCCGCGAGTTTCCACCACCTCGAACCATTCGAGGTTGCGCACCGTCTCGTTCGCCCGGGCGATGGCGGTGCGAATTGCCGCGTCACTGCTCTCGGTGGACGAGCCGACGATCTCGGTCACCCGGTACACGTTGCTGCTCATGGCATTCCCTTCGTGTCAGATTCGACGAACCAACTCCTGCGCCTCGGCGCCGAGCCTCGCAAGGCGAAGATCACCGAGAGCTGTCACAGCACTACCCAACCTGTTGGTGGTGAAACCGAGCGAGAGTCCGCTGGACAGGTCCGCATACGCGCCTGAACCGCCGACTCCGTAGTGGCCTATCGCATTCCGCGGCTGCCGCCGCGCGGCAATGATCGGCGGGTGGTAACCGAGAGTCCAGTTGGGCCGCACCGCCAGCACGTAATCCCGATCGCGAGTCTGGATGGTCGACATCTGGTCGATGGTCGATTCCTTCAGGAACCGCTTCCCGTCGATCACGCCGCCGTTAGCGATGGCGCCGTACATCTTCGCGAGAGCGCGCGCGCTGAACACTCCGTTCCAGCCCGGCATGACCGCGTCATGGACAGCCGGGTTGCGCACCATGACGTCGAAACCGTCCGGCATCGCGGCCTCCGCGAGTCCGCGAGTCGGACCGACGTGTGAGAGCACGGTCGACGCGAAGGCCCAGTTCAAGCCGGCAGGGTTGATATGTGGGAACAGCTTCGCGATCCGTGGACGCTCGGTTTCGGGTACGCGGTACCAGAATTCGTCGACTCCGAGGGGCTTCGCTATCTCCGCTTGTACGACGTCGATGAACGGCTGACCGGACACCCTGGCCACAAGTTCGGCTACCAACCAGCCGTAGGTCACAGCGTGATAGCCGGGGCCTCGAAGCCGACGCGGATCCGGCTTCTCGGCAGCCAGGGCGGCAACGACCGCGTCGTAGTCCATCAGGTCGAGGGGATGCGGCATCAGGCCGCGAACGCGGTGAAGGCCCGCGCGATGTGACATCAGTTCCCGGACGGTGATCTTGTCCTTGCCGGCCCCTGAGAATTCGGGCCAGTACTGAGCAACCGGAGCGTCGTAGTCGATCAGCCCGCGTTCGGCGAGTCGATGAACGACGGTGCTGGCCACGCCCTTGCCGGTCGAGAAGGAAAGCGACACCGTGTCGTGGTCCCAGCGCCTGTCGCGGTCGGCATTGCCGGCCCAGATGTCGAGAACTTTCTCGCCGCCCAGGTACACGACCAGCGCGCCGCCGCCTTGTTGCGGTTGGCGATACATCGCGAAGAAGCGGTCGGCCAAGGGAAGGAATCGCCGGTCCACATACAGCTCGGTGCGCGAAGGCACCTCCACCCGGGCGAGCGAACCCCGTCGTGCATTGGGAGCCATCGCGTCCTCCGATCCCCGCTGATTCAAGTTGTCCGGTCACCGGATCGGTGGCAGGAGCTTGACACCATTGTGACCACTGTCACGCAAGAGGCTCAGGACCGGGGTGCACTCACGGGGTGACCCACGTCGAAGTGCCGTCGCTGACACATCCCTGACCTGTGGCAAGGTTGAAAACAAGGGTGGGACCACCCGAGCAGATCGCCCCGACGTCCGCGTCACCCACCGCCGCTCTGCCGCCAGGTCCGCTGAGCACCACGGCAAAGGGTGAGGAGTCTGTGCGACCGAGTGCGAGCGAACCCGGGCCGTACGCAACGGCGGCAAGCAGCCCACCGCGCGACTCCGCTGCAGCAACGCCGCCGAAGAGTCCGACGCCCGCCGACCGGCCACCGTCTCGCGAATCGGCGACGCCGACGCCATCGCCCTCCACGTGTGAAATCGCGTAACTGGAGGGATCTGCCACCGCTCGGCATGCGGATGACCCGTCGACGATCGTCTGATCTTGGCCGCGCGCCGAACAATCCAACGTCGCGGCCGACGCTGTTCCACTACCGAGTGACAATCCGAAGGCGGCAAGAATCACGCCACCCGCCGCTAAGCCTGCTGCTCGCATTTTCCGGCGATCCATATCCAACCCCCACAGTGCATTCGACGTGACCGTACATTCGACGTCTAATCGAATTACCCGATATGTCCGCCTCTGACGCTACCCGTCTTTGTTCTTCCTATCTCGGTCCTTGCTCGGTTGAACTCGTTTGGGTTCACCGGGCATTTTGGGATAGTTCGGCGGGTACGGCAGATCGCCAAGTCCCGCCGCCAGATCCTTCTCCCACATCTCCAACAGAACGTCGAGGGCAAAGGCCTTGTCGTGCATCGCTTCCATCGGATCACCACGATCGGCGAGCAAGCCGGGAACCGTGGCGATGGTGCAGTCGTCTGGGTGCACGTCCCGCAGTTCGTCCCAGGTCACCGGCGTGGACACAGTTGCGATCGGCGTCTTACGAGCCGAATACGCCGCCGCGATCGTCCGGTCACGGGCATTCTGATTGAAGTCGATGAAGATCCGTTCACCCCGCTCTTCCTTCCACCACGCGGTTGTGGCGCGATCGGCACTACGCCGTTCGACTTCACGGGCGAGGGCGATACCCGCGTGGCGGACCTCGACAAAATCCCAGCGCGCCTCGAGCGGGATGTAGACGTGAAGGCCTCGGCCACCGGACGTCTTGGGAAATCCTTCCAATCCCAACTCGGCGAGCAGAGGGCGAAGGACCTCGTCCGCGATGGCAACGGCCTCGTCGAACCCGGTCCCCGGTTGCGGATCGAGATCGATGCGGAGTTCGTCCGGGTGGTCGGTGTCCGGGCAACGCACGGCCCAGGGATGAAACGTGACAGTCCCGAGATTGGCAGCCCACACGATGTTCGCAGCACTACGCACTCGAAGGACGTCGGCCTTGCGACCCGACGGGAACGTGACCTCGCAGGATTCGACGTGCTCGGGCCGCTTTGCCGGCAGCCGCTTCTGGTAAACCTCTTCGCCCTCGATGCCGTCGGGGAATCGCTGAAGATGCGTTGGCCGATCTTGGAGCGCCCGCAACGCTGCACCCTGCAGCGCCACCGTTCGGTAGTACTCGACAAGATGCCGTTTGGTTCCGCCGTCCTCACCCAACTGCGGATAGTAGATCTTGTCCGGGCTCGACAACCGGACCGCGATCCCGTCGACGTCCAGTTCCTCTGCGGGACTCGCCATCACTTACCACCTGCAAGAACATCCGCGAAGTCGTATCGCACCGGAACCTCCAACTGATCGAAAGTGCATTCGTCGGGCACCCTGTCCGGACGCCAGCGCAGGAACCGCGCGGCGTGCCGAAAGCGTTCCCCTTCCATCTGGTCGTACGCCACTTCCAGCACCCGCTCAGGACGAAGCGGAATCCAGGAGCGGTCTGCGGCCGATCTCCACCGGCTGGCCTCTCCCTCGGCCACAACGTCGTCCCCGAGGCGCAAAGGTTCGAGTTCGGCCAACAACTCGATCCGCCGCGCCGCGGTGAAAGCCGAAGCGCCACCGATCATCTTCAATTCGGAACCGTCGAACAGACCCAGAAGCATCGACCCGATACCCGGCTGGCTCTTGTGGGGACGGTAGCCCAGCAGTACGACATCCGCGGTCCTGGCGTGTTTCACCTTGATCATCTCGCGTTTGTTCGGCAGGTACGGTCCCGCCAGCTTCTTGGCGACAACCCCGTCGAGGCCCGCGCCTTCGAATGTTTCGAACCAGGCCATTGCTTCGGCGCTGTCGGCCGTCGCTGCCGTGACGTGGCAACTCGGCCCGCCACCGACGCAATCGAGGAGCAACGCACGTCGCACACCGAAGTCCTCGATCGAGACGTCGCGATCCCCGAGCGCCAGTAAATCGAACCCGACAAATTGCGCGGGCGTCTGTTCCGACAACAATGCGACGCGGCTCGCGGCGGGGTGAATCCGCTCGGAGAGCGCTTCCCAACTCAGGCGCGTCACACCGTCGATCTCACGGGGAACCACCAGTTCTCCGTCCACCACACATTTTTCGGGCAATTCAGACTTGACGGCTTCCACCGCCTCGGGAAAGTACCGCGCCAAGTCCTTTCCTCCTCGCGACCCGAGCACCACTTCGTCACCGTCACGAAAGATGATTGCTCGAAATCCGTCCCATTTCGGCTCGTACGACCACGTCGGGTCACCGGACTCGGGCTGAGGCGGCACAGTGGCCGCAGCCTTCGCGAGCATCGGGGCAAGCGGCGGCATCAGGGGTAGCTCCACCTACCCATACTGACAGTCCGGTTGGCAATTCGACTACCGATGTATTGGAATAGGTCCCGAACAATCTACGAACCAACAGAATTATCCAAGAATCAACAAAGGGGTCCTTATGTCCGGAATCGTCCGGCGACTTTGCACTGCGGTGATCGCAACTTCTGCAATCGCCGCCTTCACCGTCGGTTGCGGTTCCGACATCGAGCCGAAAGCCATTGCGGAATCATCTTCCTCGGTTGCCGATTCGACCACTACCTCCGCAGCCCCGACCACCTCGAAGATCACCGGCCAGGAGGGTTCGGACGACGGCGGCGACGTCGACATCGACGTGTCGATCGGTGATTGCGTCAAGCTCGGCGGTACCACGACGGCCGCGGAAATCGACAACGCGGACTGCGGTAGCAAGGATTCCAACTACAAGGTGGTCGCCAAGGTTCCCACCTCTGATCAGTGTGCCTCCGATGTCGACTCGTACTACTACGAGACCCTCGCGGGTGACGAGCAGGGCGCTGTCTGTCTCGACGTCGACTGGGTAGTCGGCGGATGCATGGACCTCGGCAGCGGAATGGACGAGCCCGCCCGCATCGAATGCTCGGATACCAGCGGCACCAATGTAGTCGAGGTCGTCGAAATCCTGCAGAACTCCACGTCGATCGACGAATGCGGTTCGGGGGCAGACTCGGGATTCGAGCACCCGGAACGTAAGTTCACGGTCTGCGTCGCAACGCTCTGATTCGAGCGCCCTCCCGAAAAACACCTGTGCGCCTTGTCAACCGATCTCGGTTGGCAAGGCGCACAGCGCTTTCTACAGCCAGTGCCTTCTACAACCGGCGCTTTCTACAACCAGCCCCGACGTTTGAAGATCGTGTAGAGACTTCCACACGTCAAGAACATCATCGAGAGCGCAAACGGATAGCCCAAGTGCCAGTGCAGTTCCGGCATGTCGTCGAAGTTCATTCCGTACACGGTTCCGATAAGCGTCGGCGCGAAGAGAATTGCCGCCCACGCCGAGACCTTCTTGATCTCCTCGTTCTGCGCGTAGCTCGCCTGCGTCAGATTGCGCATCTCCTCGTTCTGGTTCTGCGACACCAGAGTTGCGTTCACCGTGAGGATGTTTCCGAGCAACTGACGAAAGCCGTCGGCCCGCTCCACCACAGTCGTGGCATGGTCGGTGACGTCGCGGAGGTAACGCTGGAGTTCCTCGTCCGTGTGGTACTTGTCGAACCCCGCCGACAACCCACGCAGCATTCCCAGCAGCGGACGGGTCGCCCGCTGGAATTCGATCACCTCACGGGTCAGTTCGTAGATGCGACGCGAAACTCCGGGATCGCCACTGAACACTTCGGTTTCGATCTCGTCGATGTCGTTCTGCAGGCCGGCCACCACCGGGGCGTACCCGTCGACGACTGCGTCGAGAATGGCGTAGAGAACGGCCTCGGTACCCAACCGCAACAGGTCAGGATCGTTCTCCATGCGAGTCCGCACCGCCGAGAGATCCGGCGATTCACTGTGACGGACGGTCAGAATGAAGTTCGGACCACAGAAGATGTGCAACTCGCCGAATTCGACCCGCTCGGTCTCGTCGCGGTACCGCGCAGCACGCAGGACCACGAACAGTGTCTTGCCGTAGCGCTCGAGCTTGGGGCGCTGGTGCGCGACAATCGCATCCTCGACCGCCAGTTCGTGGAGGTCGAAATGTTGTGCAGCGGCATACAACTGGGCGTCGTCGGGCCGGTACATGCCGATCCACGCCATCGACTGCGAATCCGGAAGGCATGACAGTGCTTCCGCCAGCGTGGACGGCGACGCTATCCGCTCGCCGTCGCGGTACACGCCACTGTTGACGACGGTCGATTCGACGGGCGCCACCGCCTCGGGCGGGGCAGCCTTGACGACGGTGCGTGCGGCACGCGAGTGCCCGGGATGTGAGTCACCGAGACCCGCGGAACGACGTGGCAGTACCGAACGTGAACGACGAAATTCGCGCATGCTGAACAGCTTTCGAGGGAAGAGTGAACGACGACGCTTGCTTCACAGCAAAGCCGAAGCCGATGAACACACGATGAAGCTGCAGCAAAATACCGGAACAACCCGGGCGGCTACAGCTTCAGTTGGTACTCGGAGGTTGGCCACGCATTACAGCCACACCTCCTCTTCCCTGAATTCCTACGCAAGTCCGCGCACGACGCCAACATGCTACCCCGACTGTCAGAGCGGGACAAACCGAACGACAAGCCGCAGGACAGCACGAACCGGTCGGAGGAAACCCGCTCGACGAATGCAGCTTTCAGTCAGTTCGCAGCGCGCAATCCGCCGATCAAGAGTTCGACGATCTGGTCCGCCAACGACTCCGTCTCCGCCAAAGTCTGCCCTTCACGCCTTCGGTACCAGAGGTCGATGCCGTTGAGACTGCTGAGGAGTACTTTTGCCGCCATTCGCGGCGAGCTCGCACGAATGGAACCATCCGCGACACCTTCAGTCATCACGTCGACGAACAGATTCTCGTAGTCGAGTCGCAGCGAATTCAGTTCCACGAGGACTTGCTGTTGCCTCGGCTTGAGCGCGGAGTTCATCTGGCCCCGGACACCTTGGTGGATCGTGTGGTGGTACCCGAGATGTGTCATGAGATTGACCAGGTGGGCGTGCGACATCGCTTCGAGACGCGCGAGGCCGCTGTCTGCCCCGTCGATCCGAGACTCGACCTCCGCGCGGAGCAGGCTCATCCCGCGCTCGTAGATTGCCAGGTAGATGTCGAACTTCGAACGAAAGTGGTAGTAGACAAGACCTTTGGTGGCCCCGATTCGATCGGCCAGCAAATCCATGGTCGTGGCCGCGTAACCGTCTTCGGCAAAGGCGTCGGCGGCGCTGGTGATGATCGCGGATCGCACGTCCGGAAGATCACTACTCATTCGACTTCCACTCCCATTCGCACTGCCTGCCGGCCCTTGACTGTTTCCACGCTATCGCATAGTAATACTGAGTAGTATCCCAGATCAGAGAGGTTTTCCAATGTCGTTGGATTTTTCCGGCAAGGTAGCGATCATCACAGGCGCAGGCGGCGGACTCGGCCGTTCGCATGCATTGGCCCTCGCCGCACGCGGCGCACGCGTCGTCGTCAACGACATGGGTGGCTCGGTCAACGGCAGTGGCGGCGCTGATACCGCAGCAGCCAAGGTAGTGGCGGAAATCGTCGAGTTGGGTGGCGAGGCCATCGCGGACCACTGCGACATCACCGACGTCGACGCCGTCGCCGCCATGGTCGCGACGGCCGTGGACAAGTGGGGCCGCGTGGACATCCTGATCAACAACGCCGGAATCCTGCGCGACAAGTCGTTCATCAAGGCCGAGCTCGACGACTTCCGCAAAGTCATCGACGTGCATCTGATGGGTTCCGTCATCTGTTCCAAGGCAGTCTGGCCGCACATGGTCGAACAGAACTACGGACGCATCCTCATGACTACGTCGGCATCGGGAATTTACGGCAACTTCGGCCAGGCAAACTACGGCGCCGCGAAGTCCGGCGTCGTCGGCCTGATGAACGTTCTCGCTATCGAGGGCGAACGCAAGGGCATCCGCGTCAACTCGCTGGCCCCGACCGCCGCGACCCGCATGACCGAAGACCTCCTCGACGAGAAGACTCTCGCTCTGCTTGCACCCGAATCGATTTCACCCGGCGCGCTGTTCATGGTCTCCGATGACGCACCGACCAAGACCATCCTCAGCGCTGGTGCCGGTGTCTTCGCGATCGCTCGCATGGAAGAGTCGCAGGGCGTGTACATCCCCGAAGGCGCACTCTCCCCTGAGGTCGTCGCCGAACGGTGGTCCGAGATCAGTGACATGACCAATTCCGTCCAGGTGCCCGCGGCGTTCGATCAGACCCGCCGGTTCGTCGAGAAAGCTGTAGCCGAGCAGCCTGCCAACTGAGCAGGGCAACCAGCCAACTGATCGATCCTGCTCCCCCTAAGGTGTGGTGGTGACCACACCAACGGGAGTTTCGATCGTCGACATCGTCGACAGACTGGGAATGACGTTCCTCAGCGGAGGCGACACCGTCGACGACGCCCGCACTGTCAGCCGAGTGACCCTGCACGAAGGGTCCGGAGTCACGCAAGGCAGTGCGGGCGCCGTCGTGCTCGGCGCAGGACTGGCCGAGTCGGCCGACATTGCCACTGCAGTAAAAGAATACGGTTCGGCCGGAGCCGTCGCGCTGATCGTCAGGGAGCCATTGGCCGTCGACGAAAGCGTCGCACGGGCGGTCGCCGAAGCCGATATCGCACTACTTGGAATGGTCAAGGATGCAAGCTGGCTGCAAAGTGCGTCGCTGATCAACGAGATCCTCGAATCCGGCAACAACGGGGACCGCACGTCCGCCGCCGACGCCGACCTGTTCGATCTTGCCAACTCGATCGCTCAGGTATTGAACGGCCCGGTCACCATCGAGAATCAGTCGAGCCGGATCCTCGCGTTTTCGGCGGATCAAGCCTTCGGCGACGAGGCACGTAAGCAGAGCGTCCTCGGACATCAAGTGCCGCAGCACTATTCCGACCGGCTCAGGTCAATGGGGTACTTCAACAAGATCTACGGCTCTACCCTGCCGGTATTTCTACCGGGTATCGGGCCGGGCATCAGGCCCCGGGTCGGCATGCGAATACATGCGGCATCCCAGATCCTCGGTTCGATCTGGGTGATCTTGGACGAGGAGCCGAACGAATTGCAGGTGAAAACGCTCGTCGAGGCGGCGGGGGTAGCCGCGATGAGTTTGCTTCGCGCCAAGCTGGCCGCCGATTCCGCACGACGGCTGAGGTTGGGCGAGGTGATCACGCTACTGAGTGGCGGCACTTCGGCCAAGGAAGCGGCCGAGCGACTGGGCTACGGCCGCTCGAAAGCAAACGTACTTGCGGCCGGCTTCCGTAGCGGCGCCGGCGCATCGTTGGAGGCCGAAGCCGACGTCGATCAACTGGCCCTGACACTCAATACCTATCTCGACCAAGTATTTCCGTTGTCGGTGGCGGCAGCGATCGGCGGCACCGTCTACGCCGTCATCCCACACACCCGGCACCAGACCGACGACGACTACGTGCGTCGGATCGCGTCGGAGTTCGCAGACCGTTCCCGTTCGGAAAAGTCGGTGGTCATCGGAATCGGTGCGACAGTGGCCGACGTGATGACGCTGGAGAAGTCACGCGACGAAGCCGACCGAGCGCTTCGCGTTCTGAGGTCGACGTGGAATTCCTCGGGCCGGACCGTCGCGCGCGCCGACGACGTGCAAATCAATTCCCTACTTCTGCGCCTCTCCGACGCCCTGGCGGACGAGAACGAGACCGCGTCGGGTCCGCTCGCGGTACTGCGTGAGTACGACCGCACTCACGACATCAACCTCGTGGACACCCTTCGAGCCTGGCTCGACACGTTCGGCGACATTCCGGCGGCTGCGTCGTTGGTTCACATCCACGTCAACACGTTCCGGTACCGCCTCAAGAAACTTGCCGGGATTGCCGGAATCGATCTCGATGATCCGGAAACTCGATTCAGCCTGATGCTCCAGCTTCGTCTCTTCTATCCGACAGCGTTGTAGCGATCTACCAAGTCTCACGAAACATTCGTAAATCCGGACGATGTTCTCCTCCTTTTGTTGGGTGAGGATTCAAGCAATCGTTTATTGCTCCTGACCCGACAGACCTCGTGTCACTCGGGCGGGACTACACCTTCCGGAGGCACCATGAAACAACGGTCCTACGCACTGCTGGCTGCGGCAACTGGCACCGTTCTTGCCCTGACCGCGTGCTCATCGGGTGGCTCGTCGGGTTCAGGTTCGGGTGGGGGTGAACCCGTCACGGACGGCACCTTCAAATTGGCTCTCGTGGCCGACCCCGGCGCTCTGAATCCGCTGATGACGGCCGCATCGCCGGCGCACCAGCTGGCGCGTCTGAGCTACGACTATCTGCTCCACCCGGATCCCGATACCGGTGTCACCAAGCCATGGCTCGCCGAGAAATGGGAAGAGACAACCACTTCCGCGTCCTTCACCATTCGCGACGGTGTCACCTGTACCGACGGATCCGCTCTGACTGCCCAGACTGTCGCCGACAACGTCAATTTCATCACCAACGCAGCAAACAAATCTGCTCTCCGCGGGGTGTACGCACCGGCAACTGCGAGCGCCACCGCCGACCCGGCGACACGGACAGTAACGGTGACGACTCCGGAGCCCTCTCCGTTCCTGCTTCTCAACCTGGCGCGAATACCGATCATGTGCGAGGCCGGGTTGAAGGATCCGACGGCGGCAAACAAGACGACCTTCGGGTCGGGCATGTTCCAGATGACAGAGGCAGTCGCGAACGATCATTACTCCTACGTTCGGCGCGACGGCTACAACTGGGGACCGGACGGCACCACCTCGGATACGGCTGGAGTACCCAAGAATGTCGTCGCGTCCATCATCACGAACAACAGCACAGCGGCCAACCAGGTGTTGTCCGGTGATCTGAATGCCGCAGCAGTTTCCGGCCCCGACCAGGATCGTATGAACGCCGCGAACCTGGACACCGTCAAGCAGCCTGCTCCGGCGGGCGAGATGTTCTTCAACCACAGTCCCGGCAATCCGACGAGCGATCCTGCCGTACGCAAGGCTCTGGTCCAGGCTCTCAATCTCGACGACCTCGCCGAGATCTTCACGGCCGGTCGCGGAACCCGGTCGACCACGATGGTGTCCATCGAACCGCGGGCCTGCATCTACGACTCTGTCGCCGGAAACCTGCCGGACTTCGATACCAGTGCAGCCGCAGCAACTCTCGAGTCTGCGGGCTGGAAGGTCGGCGCGGACGGTAAGCGCAGCAAGGACGGCACACCGCTCCGAATTCGGATGGTGTACGAGACGTTCGGTGACGCGACCGATGCTGCCGCCGACGTCGCGGTCAACGCGTGGAACGACCTGGGCGCCACCATTGAACTCACCAGTGGAGACTCGAACAAGATTCTCGATGTAGCACTCAGCGGCAAGGACAACACGGCGTGGGATGTTGTGTGGGAGCCGATCAACGTCGCGCTGCCCAGCATGCTGGTCCCCTTCCTCTCCGGTCCTGTGCCCGCGGCGGGAATGAATTTTGCGTCGATCTCCAACCCGGCCTACGACGCAGCCGTCACCAAGGCTTCCGGGCTGACGGGCGAGGACGCTTGTGCCGCTTGGGCAGACGCTGAGTCCGAGATCATCAAAGCAAACTCGGCGGTACCTTTTGCCGACAAGATCACGACTCTCTACTTCAACAATGCGGGTCTTGCATTCGGCCGCAATTTCATCGGTTCGGCCCTGCGCCTGTACCAGTAGACCGCCGGTAGCGACCGGGGAAATCGTCGTGTTTCGCCGGTCGCTGTCGGTATACGGACAGGTATTCACCGATCCAGGCGGTTTTCGTGGGAGCGGACGAAAATCGACCCGATTTTCGTGAGGATCGACAGAGATGCGCGTCACGTCATGCGCCAAGATTTAGCAGTCAACACTCAATCGCGCCCTCACGTTTTTCGCTCGGGCCCCAGCTCCATCCCGGAGGCACCATGAAACACCGCTCCTATCCAACACTTGCGGCAGCCGCAGGGCTCACGCTTGTGTTGTCTGCTTGTGGCTCGGGAGGCACGTCCTCGGGCGCCAGTGGCGGTGAACCGGCCACGGACGGGACCTTCCGTTTCGCCCTGCAGGCCGATCCGGGCGCACTCAACCCGATCATGTCGGCCTCTCAGGCAACCGCCGAGCTGTCTCGATTGGCCTACGACTACCTGATCTACCAGGATCCCGATACCAGCGAAGTCGGACCGTGGTTGGCGGAGAAGTGGGAGGAGACCCCGACCTCGGCGTCCTTCACCATCCGTGACGGGGTGACCTGTACCGACGGATCGACGCTGACTTCCCAGACCGTCGCGGACAACATCAACTTCGTGGCCAATCCGGACAACGGTTCACAGTTGCGCGGGTCCTCCGTTCCGACCGGTGCCACAGCAACCGCCGATCCGGCAGCGCGCACCGTCACGGTGACCACCGCGGCGCCGAGCCCGTTCCTGCTTCTCAACGTCGGTCGACTGCCGATCCTGTGCGAGGCCGGGCTGAAAGATCCGACAGCATCGAACAAGAAGTCGCTCGGCACCGGCATGTTCGAAGTCACCGAAGTCGCCGCCAACGACCACTACACGTTCCAGCGACGTGATGGCTACAACTGGGGCCCCGACGGCACCGCTTCCGATACCCCCGGCGTCCCCAAGACGGTCATCGCCGCGATGGCACCGAACGTGAGCACCGCCGCAAATCAGCTTCTCTCGGGTGAACTCAATGCAGCTCCGATCGCCGGGCCGGACAAGGACCGCGTCGCGGCAGCCAATCTGGACTCGGTTGGCCGGCCGGTGCCCGCAGGCCAGATGTACTTCAACCAGATCGCCAGCAACCCCACCAGTGATCCGGCAGTGCGCAAGGCGCTGATCCAAGCGGTCAATCTCGACGACCTCACTCAGGTCATCACCGCCGGAAACGGGGTCCGGGCAACCAGTCTCGTCGCCGTCGAACCGCGCGCCTGTGTCTACGACTCTGTCGCAGGCAACATTCCGGACTTCGACCTCACAGCTGCAAAGGCAACACTGGACGGCGCTGGTTGGACTGCCGGCGCTGACGGCAAGCGAAGCAAGGATGGCAAGCCGCTCAATCTCCGCCTCGTGTACGACGGCACCGACGATCCGCGCAACGCGGCGGCAGAACTTGCTCAGTCGGCGTGGTCCGAACTCGGCGCAAACGTCGAGGTGACCGGTGGTGACTCGAACAAGATCATCGACGTCATTCTGAGCGGCAAGGACAACTCTGCCTGGGACATCGCCTGGGTCCAGATCAACTCCTCGCTGCCCAGCACGTTCACCGCGTACTTTGCCGGGCCGGTTCCCGCAGCAGGCAAGAATTTCGGATCGGTCAGCAACCCCGCCTACGAAGCAGCAGCCACCAAGGCTTCCGGTCTGACCGGTAGCGACGCTTGTGACGCTTGGGCCGACGCCGAGTCGGAGCTCACCAAGACGATCGCGGCCGTGCCCTTCGCAGATTCCGTCATGAACGTGTACTTCAACAAGGCCGGACTCTCATTCGGTAAGACGCTCACCGGTTCTGCGTTGCGTCTCTACCAGTAAGTCGTTTTCCCGCTCAGCATCTCTTCCCGCCCTGCATCTGTTCCCGCCCTCCGGAAAGACAGCCCATGAGTCAAACTATTGAAGCCGCGAAACCAGAAGCGGCGCCTCAGGCTCGAGCAAAGTGGCTCGAGTCCGACAGCTGGCCCGCATATCTTCTGCGTCGTTTCGGCACCTTCGTGATTTCACTCTGGGCGCTGGTGACTGCGGCGTTCCTGATGCTCCAACTGATTCCGGGCGACCCGGTTCGGTTGGCTCTGGGAATGAACGCACCGGTCGAACTGGTCGAGACAACGAGGTCTCAGCTCGGTTACGACCTTCCCTTGTGGCAGCAGTACTTCCGATTCGTCGGCGGGTTGCTGAGCGGGAATCCCGGTGACTCGATCACCTTGAGGACTCCGGTCTTCGAGGTGATCGCGTCCCGCCTCCCTGCAACACTCGAACTGGCTGTACTCACAGTCGTCACGGTGCTGCTACTGGGCATTCCGATCGGCCTCATCTTCGCTGCACTGACCCGCAACGGTCGACGACGCGGAGTCGAGATCGGTTACACCGCAACGTCAGGCACTATCGCCGTGATCCCCGAGTTCATGTTCGGTACGGCGCTGGTCTACCTCTTTGCCGTCACGTTCCCTGTTCTGCCCGTCGCCGGCCGAGGTGGACCGGAAAGCTACATCCTCCCGGTCGCGGCCATGTCGATCGGTGCCATCGCCTCGATGTCGCGCATCGTCCGTGCAGAGGCACTCGGCGTGTTGGACATGGACTACATCCGTACGGCGCGCGCCAAGCGAATGCCCGTGGCACGAATCTACTTCCGTCACGCAATGCCCAACCTCATGACGTCGACGCTGACGCTCGCCGGACTCCTCCTGGGTGGTCTGATTGCCGGCACCGTGCTCATCGAGAGCATCTTCGCCTGGCCCGGCATGGGCATGGCGCTGGTCAAGTCCATCACCGAGAAGGACTACCCGCTCGCCCAGACACTGGTCGTGATCTACGGCGCCATCGTCCTTCTCATCAATTTCATCGTCGACGTGGTGCTCGCTCTCATCGACCCACGATCCACAATTCGGGAGAACTGAGTTGAGCACCTCACCTACGGCCCCCACTGCGGCCCCCAAGACGCCCCCGCGACGACACTGGATCGTCGGAACGTTCCGCACCCCATTGGGAATCCTGGCCCTCACCTTCCTGACCGCTCTGATCGCCCTCGTCATCTTCGGACCGATGATCTGGGGTGACGCCGCTGTCGCAGCCAACCCGAAGGCACTCTCTCAGGGACCGAGTTCCGAGCACATCTTCGGCACCGACGCCGGCGGGCGTGACGTCTTCGCCCGCACGATGACCGCCGCGAGACTGTCGGTGCTCATGGCTCTCGGAGCCGTCGCACTCGGTGTCACAATTGGCCTGATACTCGGTACGCTCCCGACGCTCGCTCCCCGCTGGGTCGGACGAATGGTCGTGGCATTCCTCAACTTCGCCATCGCGTTCCCCGGACTGCTCCTCGCGATCTTCCTGTTGGTCGTTCTCGGACAGGGTGCGGGCAGCGCGGTGATCGCCATCGGCCTCGCCCTGGCCTCGCCGTTCGCGAGGTTGACGTACGCACTGGCTTCGTCGGTCAACGGACGCGACTTCATCGACGCAGCACGCATCCTCGGGGTCACCAAGCCGGGGCTGCTGTTCCGCCACATTCTCCCCAATATCCGTGAACCACTCATCGTCAATGCCAGCATCGCTGTCGGCAGCGGCCTGGTGGTCTTCGCCGGACTCTCGTTCCTCGGCTTGGGCATTCAGCCACCTGCATTCGACTGGGGCCGGATGCTCAACGAAGGTCTGTCGAAGATCTTCGTCAACCCGGCCACCGCACTTGCCCCCGGCATCGCCGTCGTGCTCGCCGGCTTGACCTTCACGCTGCTCGGCGAGGCCATTGCTCGCGGCGCGGGAGTTCGCAGCCCGATCAGCAGTCGCCTGCCGAAGTGGAAGCCGATCAACCGGAAAACTGCTCAGGCCGATTCGGCGCCCAGCGACGAGGACGCAGTTCTCACCGTCCGCAACATGTCCGTCGCAGTCCCCGCGGGTGACGACTGGCGTCGCCCCGTCGACAACATCAGTTTTACAGTTCATCGCGGCGAAACCGTGGGCATCGTCGGTGAATCCGGCTCCGGAAAGTCACTGAGTTGCATGGCAATCGCGCAGCTGACCGACCACCCCACCGTGGTCGACGCCGGGCTCATCGAGTTCGACGGCACCGTGCTGATGAAGGACGGGAAGCGGCCGGACAACGCGGCTTCGCGCAAGGTTGCCCGCCAACTCGGCACACGTATGGCGATGGTGTTCCAGGATCCGATGTCGTCCATGAATCCGTCTCTCAAGGTCGGATACCAGGTCGCCGAGATCGGTTGGCTCCACGAAGGTATGAGCAAGGTCGACGCGAAGAAGGCGGCAGTCGAGCGACTGAACGCCGTCAAGATCCCCGACGCGCCCAGGCGTGCGAAGCAGTACCCCCACGAGTTCTCCGGCGGTATGCGTCAGCGCGCGATGATCGCCATGGGTCTGATGGGCAAGCCCGCTCTGATCATCGCGGACGAACCCACCACTGCGCTCGATGTGACCGTTCAGCGTGAGGTTCTCGGGTTGCTCCACGAGGTTCGCGAAGAAACCGGCGCCGCAATCCTTCTCATCTCGCACGATATGGCCGTCATCACCGGCATGTGCACCCGTGTCCTGGTCATGTTTGCCGGCGAAATCGTCGAAGACATCGCAGTCGACGATCTGATCGCCGGTCGTGCAAAGCATCCGTACACCCGCGCGCTGATCGCCGCGGTCCCCACCATGAGCACCGATCGCGACAAGCCGCTTGCCACCGTCGACGAAGCCTGGCAGGTGGAGAGCCTCGACGCCGAGGAGAGCACCGCCGACATCGAGTTGGAAGAACTGTTGGCTGTTGCAGAGGAGATCCGATGAGCAGGCTCGAATTCCGTGACGTCAACGTCCACCTCGGTAGCGGTTCGAAAAAATTCCACGCCGTCAAGAACATCAATCTCGACATCCCCTCCGGATCGGTGGTCGGTCTCGTCGGTGAATCGGGTTCCGGAAAGTCGACACTGGCGCGAGCAACTGTCGGCTTGGCCGAGCCCAGTTCCGGCCAGATCCTTCTCGACGGTGTGGACGTCGCTCACGCCCGCGGCGCGACGGCTCGTCTGCGCCACCGGATCCAGATGGTCTTCCAAGATCCGTACTCGTGCCTCGACCCGCGAATGACCATCGGCCAGTCACTCGCCGAGGCTCTGCGGTCCACCGAGCGTCGTGACAAAGCTCGCCGCGGCCGCGGCGACCGCGCTGCCGAGGTGGCTCGACTCCTCACCACCGTCCAACTGCCGGTGGAGAAGGCGCACGAATACCCGTCGTCGTTGTCTGGTGGTCAGCGCCAACGCGTTGCCCTCGCGCGGGCTTTGGCAGCCGCACCGGCAGTTCTGCTTGCAGACGAAATCACCTCCGCTCTGGACGTGTCCGTGCAGGGCGCGGTTCTGAATCTGTTGGTGGATCTGCAGAAGCAGCTAGGTCTGACGGTTCTGTTCGTCAGTCACAACCTGGCGGTGATCCGCTATGTCTGTGACCACGTCGCAGTCATGCTCGGCGGCGAGATCGTCGAACACGGGCCGGTTCTCGACGTGATCGATTCGCCCAAGGAGCCGTACACGGCAAAGCTGTTGTCCGCGATCCCGACCTTCGGGGAGCCGATGTTCCAATGACAACGCCGACCACTCTCGACTCCCCCGCTGCCGTAGCCCGTGCCGAAGAACGTCGTTCGGCGAGAATCCAGGATTACGCGTCCGTGGTTACACCGACCAGCATCGCCGTCTCGGCGTCGGGACGCATTGCATACGTACGTACCGAAGCGAATCCGGCCGCGGATACCAACGAGCACTCGATCTGGTTGGCTTCCCCGCAACTACAGCTCACCGCGGGACCTGCCGACACCTCGCCGGCATGGCATCCCGTTTCCACGCTGTTGGTCTTCGTTCGGCCGGATTCCTCGGGCACACCGCAACTGTGGAAGGTCGACGCCACCGGCGGGCCCGCCGTTCAGATGACCACCACGGCGCAGCTCCCGCTCGGCGCTGGGGCACCAGTGTTCTCTCCCGACGGTGCTCGAATCGCCTTCAGCGCCCCGGTCGACCGCACTGCCGCCGGATCGTCACACCTCTTGGTGGCGAAACGCCTCAACTACAAGGTCGACGGATCCGGTGTCCGGGGCAGCGTTCGGGCGCACTTGTTCGAGTTCGATCTGGCCGCCGGCTCGCTTCGGCAACTGACGGACGGCGATTGGGACGCTTCGCATCCCGCGTACAGTCCCGACGGCACCGAACTTGCTTTCACCGCGGCGATGGACGGCAATGCCGATCTGACACGGGCGAGCTCCGCGTGGACCGTATCGCTGACTGATCTCGCCTCGGCTCCGCGGATGCTGGGGCACGCACGCGGCATCGCCGGACCACTGACGTGGACACCTGTCGGCGACGCCGTCGTAGCAGTCGGTTGGCACACGCCGATCATTCACAACAACGAACTTCTTGTCCTGCACCGCGACCAGCGAATGGAAGACCGCAGTCTGACATCCGCACTCGACCGAAACGTCATGCCTGGCGGGACCGGTTATCCCGGTGGCGCACCGCGTTTCACCGCCGACGGCGACATCGTCTTCTGCATCCGCAACCACGGCTCCACCGAACTGCACAAGGTCGATTTCGGATCAGGCTCCGTCTCACCACTTCTCACCGGAGAACAGACAGTGGTCTCCGGTCTTGCCCTGACCTCTGGGAAGGCCGTCGTCGCGCTGGCAACGGCGACGTCCTTCGGTGAGGTCGCCGTCATCGACCTCGAGACTCGTGCAGTCGAAACCGTCACCGAATTGAACACGGAACTGACAACTTCCGTCGCGTTTCCAGTCGCCTCCGAGCGTTGGTTCGACATCAGCGACGGCACCCGTGTTCAGGGTTGGATCCTGCGCGACCCGAACGTCACGGGCGCCGGTCCGCTGGTTCTGGACGTCCACGGCGGACCACACAATGCCTGGACCGGTACACCCACCCCGATGCACGCGTACCACGCGGAACTGGTCGCGCTCGGATATACGGTCTTGATGATCAATCCGCGGGGAAGCGACGGCTACGGCAACGAGTTCTTCGACGGTGTGCGTGACGGTTGGGGTGAGGCGGATCGCGCCGACCTGCTCGAACCAGTCGAAACCCTTGTCGCCGAAGGGATGGCCGATCCGAAGCAACTGGTGCTCACTGGCTACAGCTACGGCGGATTCATGACGTGCGCCCTGACGTCCGTCACCGATCGGTTTGCCGTCGCAGTCGCTGGCGGCCTTGTCTGCGACATCGCGAACACGGCGGGCCCCTCGGACGAGGGCATCTTGCTGCAGACGGTCGAATTCGACCCGCAGTCATCTCGGGTACAGGAACTTTCGCCGCTGGGGCGAGTCTCCCAGGTGACGACACCGACGCTGATACTTCACGGCGGTAGCGACGTCCGCTGCCCGGTCAACCAGGCAGAACAGTGGTTCGGTGGACTGCGTTTGGCCGGCACCCCGACCGAACTGGTGGTCTTCCCGGGCGCGTCGCATGCCTTTGTGCTGACGGGTCGACCCTCCCACCGTCTGGATTACAGCACCCGTCTCGTCGACTGGATCGAACGTCATCTCTCGCCTACGCCGGCACTGACCACGGTCGATCCCGACTACTGGCAGTACCGACTCGACACCCTGAGCGCGAAGTACGGGGTACCCGGTGCTTCGCTCGGAATTCTGACCACTACCCGCAGCGGTTTCGACCGCACCGTGGTGACGTCCGGTGTCGTCAGTACCCGTACCGGTGTCGCGGCCACTCCCGACACGTTGTTCCAGATGGGTTCGATCAGCAAGGTCTGGACGGCCACCCTGATCATGCAACTCGTCGAAGAAGGATTACTGGACCTCGACTCGCCTGTCCGGAACATTCTGCCGGGCTTCGCAGTTGCCGACGCGGTAGCCACTGAAACGGTCACCACTCGCCACCTGTTGACTCACACCAGTGGCATCGACGGTGACGTCTTCATCGACGGCGGACGCGGCGACGACTGCGTCGAGCGATACGTCGCAGCCCTGACATCGACGGTGCAGCTCTTCGCACCCGGTACCGATTGGTCGTACTGCAACACCGGCTTCGTCATCGCCGGACGAATCATCGAGGTTCTCCGAGGCAAGAGTTGGGACGCGGTTCTGCGTGAGCGGATCATCGAGCCTCTCGGCCTGACCAAGACCACGACCTTGCCCGAGGAGACGGCACTGCACCGCGCTGCGGTCGGGCATGTCGGCGGTGCCGACAATCTCGCGCAGACACCACAATTCCTCATCCCTCGCTCGATGGGCCCCGCCGGTCTCATCAACAGCACCGCCGAGGACCTTCTTCTGTTCGCGCAGGATTCGATGCGCGAGGATCCGATTCTGCTTCAGCGGTCCACCCATCTGGCGATGCTCGAGGAGCGCCGCCAGATCGGAGAGGTGTCATCTGCAGACATCATGGGAACCACGTGGCTGCTGCACAATTGGGACGGGGTGCTGGCGCATGGTCACAACGGTGGAACCCTCGGACAGCAGTCCTTCTTGCGGGTGGTCCCGTCCTGCGGCATTGCGGTAGTCCTGATGGCCAACGGCGGTGCGATGGACGCTCTCTCGGGCGACCTTCTCGCCGAGGTGATCGGTTCCATCGGCGGCGTCGCCGTGACACCGGCATTTTCGCCTGGAGACCCCGCCACCCGCACCACGTCCTCACCTGAGGAACTCGATGCGCTGTGCGGTCTGTACCGCGATGCTGCTGCCGATTTCGTCCTGGAAAGGACCGGGAGTTCCCTGACCGCCCGCCGCACCGAGCACATCGACCCTTCGGTCAACGCCGAAAGCGCAGAGTCCGTCTCTCTCAGCCTGATCGAAGTTCACCCTGGAGTATTCGCGACCCAACTACCTCAATCAGCGGGTTGGATCCGGATCACTTTCTCCGACACCGGGAGTACACAATTGCTACACGTCGGAAGCCGCGCGTATCCGCGAGTGAACAACCGATGACCATTCTCCGCGATCTGGCCGAGCGCCAACTTCCTCAGATCCTCGAGGACGCCATCGCGCTCATTGAAGTCGAGTCGCCGTCGCACGATCTCGAAGCTGTTGCCCGCAGCGCGAAGTGGACGTCAGACCTTGTCCACGAGCGACTCGGAGTGACACCGGAGTCGATAGTGACGGAAGGCCGAACCCATCTGGTGACCCGTTTCGGCAGCTCACCGACGCGGCTGATGCTGCTCGGTCACCACGACACCGTGTGGCCGATCGGAACCCTGACGCGCCTACCCGCAGCGGTCCCCGAGGGCGCACTACGAGGTCCGGGTGGCCTCGACATGAAACTTGGTGTCGTTCAGGCAATCCACGCCCTCGCCATCGTCCGAGAGTTGCACGGCGACGATGCACTCGACGGAATCACACTTCTGGTCACCGGTGACGAAGAAATCGGTTCGCCCACGTCGCGGTCACTGATCGAGGACCTCGCGGCGGGCGCGGTACTGGTTCTCGAGGCCGGCGGAGACGGCGGCGAACTGAAGACTGTCCGCAAGGGAGTGTCGCTGTATCGGATCCATGTTGCCGGTCGCGCCGCGCACGCCGGGCTGGAGCCGGAAAAGGGCATCAATGCTGCAGTAGAACTGGCTCGTCTCGTGATCGCGGTCAACGACTTGTCCTCGCCTGCGCAGGCAACCACCGTCACCCCGACTGTCATTTCGGCCGGAACCACCACCAACACCGTTCCGGCAGAAGCCTTTGTCGACGTGGACGTGCGCGCAACCAGCGCTGCCGAGCAGGATCGGATCGATGCAAGTATCCGAGCCCTGCAGGCAATCCACCCCGAAGCCGTAGTCACGGTCTCGGGTGGCGTCAACCGACCACCTCTCGAAGCGACGATGTCCGCACCGTTGCTGGCGTTGGCGGAACATGTTGCGCTCGAGCATGATCTGACTCCTCCCGTCGGGCTCGCCGTAGGCGGAGCCTCGGACGGAAACTTCACTGCCGGTATCGGTATCCCCACCCTCGATGGCCTCGGTGGCGTCGGCGGCGGTGCACACGCCGAGACCGAGCATGCGCTCGTGTCCGCTATCGCCCCGAGGACGGCGTTGGTTGCGGGCCTTATTCGTTCGATCACGTCTGAAGGGGGCCCTCGTGTCGAAAAGCAAAGCGGTTGAGTTTCGAGAGCTGGTCGACAATCGCGAAATAGCCGATCTATCCGCCGTTTTCGATGAGATCTGGGCTACCAGCCCCGGACCGGCTCATTTCGGCACGGCGATGTTGGTTGCGCTTCATCACGGTGGTCACTACGTGGTGGGAGCCTTTTCCGAAGGCGAAATGATCGGTGGTTGTGTCGGATTCTTCGTCGAGCCTCTCGGCGAGGTTCTGCACTCACACATCGCCGGAGTACTACCGGGACACGCAGGCAAGGGAATCGGCCGCGCCCTCAAGCATCATCAGCGAGACTGGTGCATCGAGCGCGGTGTCAGGACGATCCGGTGGACCTTCGATCCACTGGTCGCACGAAATGCCTATTTCAACATTCAGCGTCTCGGTGCCGCACCGACCGAATACAACCCGGATTTCTACGGTTCGATGGCAGACGGCATCAACGCAGGCGACGCCAGCGATCGTATGCTCGTCAGTTGGGATCTCGACGTCGATGGATCTCCGAGTTCTGCTGTGGCCGTGAATGATACATTCAAGGTGCTTCAACCCACCGAGGACGGTACGCCTCGAATGCTCCCGATCCCACCCGACTGCATCGATATCGCAGTCGGAATACCCCGAGACATCGAGCATCTGAGAACAGTCGACCGCGCCTCTGCCTTTGCCTGGCGACACGCGCTTCGCGAGTACCTCGAACCACTGATCGCCTCGAAGGAATGGCAATCGACCGGCTTCGACCCCAGCGGCTATTACACGTTCACGAAAATCTGCGAGACAACCGGAGAAGAGCAAGTCCATGCACATTGAGTCCGTCGAATTGCGCGAACTGCGCATCCCTCTCGTCTCCCCCTTCACCACGTCATTCAGCACCCAGCTCGAGCGCAACACCCTCGTCCTGAAGGTGAGCGGCACCACCGACGGCCCCAACGGTCCGGTGGAGACTGTCGGCTGGGGCGAGTGCGGTTCGCTGAGCGATCCGTACTACAACTCGGAGTACACCGCTGGTGCGCGGGCGATGCTTCGCGAGTATCTCGTTCCGACGCTACGTAAGTCGCAGTCGGATCAGCCGCTCTCGGCCGAGACGGTCGGCAGCGTACTTCACCACATCGTGGGTCACCAGATGTCCAAGTCGGCTATCGAAATGGCAATTCTCGATGCTGAATTGCGCGGTCGTGGACAATCTTTCGCTCGGTACCTCGGTGCAACGCGCACACGAGTTCCCTCGGGAGTGTCCGTCGGCATCCAGGACAGCATCCCTCAGCTGCTCGAGACCGTCGGCAACTATCTGTCGCAGGGGTACGTGCGAATCAAGCTGAAGATCAAGCCGGGCTGGGACATCGCTCCCGTGGCTGCGGTGCGCAAGGAGTTCGGCTACGACGTTCCTCTGCAGGTCGACGCAAATGCCGCGTACACCCTCGTCGACGCGCAGTTGCTCCGTCGCCTGGACGAATTCGCACTGCTCCTCATCGAACAGCCGCTGGCCGAGGACGATTTGGTGCAGCACGCCAAGCTCGCCCAGTCCCTCTCGACTCCGATCTGCCTCGACGAGTCGGTCGAGTCGGCCAAGGATGCGGCGGATGCCATCACGCTCGGTGCCGCTTCGGTCATCAACATCAAGCCGAGCCGTGTCGGTGGATATCTGGAAGCCAAGCGCATCCACGATCTCGCCTCGGCACACGGTATCGCGGTGTGGTGCGGCGGAATGCTCGAGACCGGAATCGGCCGCGCCGCCAACGCGGCCCTCGCGGCGCTGGACGGGTTCACGCTGCCCGGCGACATCTCGGCGTCCGATCGCTTCTACAAGGAGGACATCACCGAACCGTTTGTCATCGAGGACGGCCACATCGCCGTGCCGCAGGGACCGGGCTTCGGCGTGACTCCACGTGAAGACGTCATGGATCGCTTCACGGTCGGAACCGAGACTCTGTAGGTCCACACAGTCACGCAGCAGCCACCTCCACCTTCACCCGGCGGAGGTGGCTGTTCGTCGTTTCTGTCGGTAGGGAGGTGCATAGTGATTCGGACATGACGTTCTGCACCGAAAGGCCCCCGATGAGTAGCTGGTCCGATCGCCCGATCTGCGCGTTCGACCTCGAGACCACGGGGCGGGATCCGTCGACCGCTCGCATCGTCAGTGCCTGCGTCGCGGTCATCGACGGTTCGAATGTCGAAACACGCACGTGGTTACTCGATCCCGGCGTCGATATCCCCGCCGACGCTTCGGCTATTCACGGAATCAGCACCGAGTACGCGGCGCGGCACGGCCAGAACTACGCCGAGGGCTACGAAGAGATTCGCGATGCTCTGCATAATTCCTGGGCGCGCGATCACGCCGTCGTGGCGTTCAATGCCTCCTATGATCTGACGGTCATGCATGCCGAGGGTCTGCGCATCGGCAAGCCCGCATTCGTTCCCGGGTTGGTGATTGATCCGTACGTGATCGATCGGGCGATGGATACGTTCCGCAAGGGCAAGCGAACGCTTGCGGCCGTGTGCGAGCACTACGGAATTTCATTGGAGTCGGCGCACGAAGCCGAGGCCGATGCCAAAGCGGCGGCGGCGTTGGCCCGCGAGTTGGCCGTGCGGTTCCCCGACCTCCTGGGGCTCGATCTCATGGTCGATCAAGCCGATTGGCACGCCGAGCGCCAGCGTGATTTCGCCGAGTACCTACTCAGCCAGGGCCGGGACGTAGGAGACGTCGACGGCCAGTGGCCGATTCGCGTTATCGCCTGATCCGGGCAATCGAGTACGCCGTCAGTCGGGAGTCACGATCGCGAAGTTCTTGTCGCCGGGATCCAACACCGCGGCAAGTCGCGCCAGAACCGACTCGTCCCCGGTGAGCGCGATGCCGGCATCGGCAAGCCCTTCGGCGGACAATCCGCCGAGAGCCAACGCAGGCAGCGATCGTTTGGTCGTGGACAGGATCGCGTCCGCAGGATCCTTTTGACTGTGCGCACTGTAGGTCAGGACTCCGTTGGCGAGCCGCAATCGGTAGCGTTCGTCGACATCGGTCAGCACGACGTCGATGGACAGTCGTTCATTCCAGGCACTCGGACCGTCAACTTGAATCGCTATGGCGTCGAACAACATTGCAGGTGTCAGCTGCGCGATTACATCCGGGGCGGTGGTTTCGGTGGGGGTGCCGAACTGGCCACCACGCAGTTCTGTAGTACCGGAGAGATACCAGTTGCGCCAGGTGCCGTTCTCCGCACCGTAGCCGAGCTGTTCGTAGGTGTCGGCCAACAGCGCTTTGGCTCCGGCGTGACCAGGCTCCGAGAACACGACGTGATTGAGTACCTGTGCGACCCAACGGTAGTCGCCGGCGTCGAACGAATCACGCGCTTTGGTGACCACTGCGTCGGCGCCACCCATGAATTCGACGTACCTAATGGATTGCTCGACCGGAGTATGTTCCCACAGACTGGCCGGGTTGCCGTCGAACCAACCGAGATAGCGTTGATAGATCGCCTTCACATTGTGGCTGATCGAACCGTAGTAACCTTTTGCGCTCCAGGCATTCTCGAGCGACGGTGGCAACTGGATCTCTTCGGCGATTTCAGGTCCGGTGAGACCTTTGTTGATCATGCGCAGCGTCTGATCGTGGACGTAGGCGTACAGATCACGCTGCGTGGCAAGGAATTCGACGACGCGGTCGTTGTCCCAAGTCGGCCAGTGGTGCGAGGCGAAGACAACTTCGACGTCGTCACCGAACATGTCGATGGTTTCGGTGAGGTACTGCGACCAACCGTGAGGATCACGCACAACAGCGCCGCGTAGCGTCAAGAGATTGTGGAAGTTGTGGGTGGCGTCTTCGGCTGCACACAGAGCTTTGAAGCCGGGAAGGTAGATCAACATTTCCGACGGCGCTTCGGTATCAGGTGCCATCTGGAAGATCATGCGGACACCGTCGACGGTCTCTTCGTGTCCGGTGGTGGTGACGATATCGGTCGGCGCGATGAGAGTGACGGTTCCGACCGACACAGTCTGTCCCAGACCTCCACCGACTTGTCCCTGCGGACCCCTGGCCAGTGCGGCACCGTACATGTAACCCGCACGTCGTCCCATCGCGGTACCCGCATACACGTTTTCGGAGACCGCGTGCTCGACGAATCCCTCCGGCGCAAAGATTTTCACGCTCCCGCCGTCGACTTCCTCCTGCGTGACGAATCCCTTCACACCACCGAAGTGATCGACGTGTGAGTGAGTGTAGACGATCGCCTTGATCGGCCGATCTCCCCGATGTTGTCGATAGAGTTCGAGCGCCGCCTTTCCCGTTTCGGCAGACAGGAGGGTGTCGATGACAACTACCCCCTCGTCGCCTTCGATGAAAGACGTGTTCGACAAGTCCATTCCGCGGACCTGATAGATGCCCGGGACTACTTCGAACAATCCGTCGATCGCGGCGAGTTTCGACTGCCGCCACAGACTGGGATTCACAGTCTCGGGTGCATCCCCTTCGAGGAACGAGTAGGTGTCGTTGTCCCAGAGAACTGTTCCGTCTTCGGCGGTCACCGCGTTCGGTTGACGGCGAGCAACAAGCCCGCGAGTGGCGTCGTCGAAATCCTGTGTATCGGCGAACGGCAGACTCCCGAGGAGCGCCTTCTGCTGACGAATGATGGTCTCGGATGCCGCGTTCGATGTCGTAGCCATACCGACATTTTGGCGCGCTGCGGTCGTCTTCGCCTCACCTTCTACGGGTGAATGATGTTCGTGACCAATGTGTCTGACCCGCGAGCGGAGAAACGAGCTTCCTTCGATCTGCGACGGCCTCGTGATCGACGCAGGCGGGGGTGTTGCAGTCGCGGGTGTATCGGCGGATAGATCAAGCTCAGTGTCGATCCGAGTGTGAAGTAGCTGCGAAGCAGACGGAAGACGAGGTAGGCGGGAACGTACTTGACCGAACTCGGCCGCCAGACCAGGCACACGACGACCGTCATGATCATCGACATACCCAACAATGTCGCGACGATGGGTTGCCATTGCAGAGTCGTGAATGTCGATTGGAATGCGATTCCGGCGATACAGGCGAAAATGAGCAGTGGCGCCAGCATCGCTCGGCGTGCGGCGTTGACCAGGTTGAACGGCAACACGAACGTTCCGATCATCGTCTGCCGATCCAGGAGCAGCGCCCGGTTGCGCGCCGCGAGGTGGTAGATACTGCGAAACCACCGGGTTCGCTGCTCGAGTAGGTGCGCGTAGGACGCCGGAGTCTCGCTGTAGTACACAGCTTTCGGATCCGCCACACTGTGGTAACCGGCAGCTGTCAGTCGCATGCAAATATCGGTGTCTTCGCCGTTCATCCCCTGCACCATGCCGCCTACCTTGATCAACTGGCTCCGCCGATAGACCGCGAACATCCCGGGAATGCCCATGACGCCCTGATACCCGTCGAGTGAGACCTGGAAAAAGCCGTGGCGCATGTACACCTCGATCAGGCGACACTTGTCGATCCAGGTCTTTTCCTCGCGCGGCATGGGGATCCCACCGACGCAGCCGACGCGCGGGTTCGCGAAATGTCGCATCGCTGTCTCGAGGCAACCCGGGCCGATGACAGTGTCAGCGTCGATCCTGGCTACGAACTCTTCGGTGATGTGGTCGATTCCCTTATTGAGTGCGATTGCCTTGCCCGGTGTCGGGCAGTCGAGGACGGTACCGGTGATGAAGCTGCATTCAGCAATGATCTGTTCTGCGACTTCGTGTGTGTTGTCGGTGGAGGCATTGTCTACGACGTAGAGGTGGATTCGTCCCGGGTATGTTCGCGCTGCGGTGTCGACGGCAGCGATGGTAGCGGCGATATCGTGCGCCTCGTTGTGAGCCGGAACAAGAATTGCCGTAGGCGGCGAGAACTCGTGACCGCGCGACTTCTTCAGCGCACGTACTCCGAGCAGTGCCGTCGAGATCGCCAGGAGTTGCTGCATGAGGAAAACTCCGGCACCGATACCTCCGAGAATTGCCCAACTCTTGAGGAGGTCGACGAGGTCGTACAGGACGTGCAATGCGATCGCGGCTCCAGCGATCGCCAGTACCAAGCATCCTGACAGTTTCAGGAACGCGCTCAGCGGTATTCGCGGGTCGAGTGGCAGCGGCCCCTGCGGGGGAAGTTGTGCCTGACGGAGGATGGTGTGCGGGAAGATCGCGAGGGCGATCAGCCCGGAGATCATCTGAGCTCCGAAGACGGAGATGGAGATGATCCCGGCGTTGTGGAGCAACCACGCCACAGTGTCGACCGCGACGCAGAACAACGCGTACTTACCCAGCAGGGAGAAGGCGAGGAATACTCTGCGCCAGATGTTCGAGTAGGCGCAGAGTGCGTAGGTGAAGAAGAACATGATCAGAAACAGCCGCAGAGGGAAGACGACCTTCCCTCGTCCCTCTGAAAAGATGACCAGGTCTCGCGGCATGTCGGTCAAACCTGAATGTACGAGGAATGTTCGGATGCACATGACGATGATCGACAACCCGGCAAAGGTGATCAGAAATCCGTTGGTCCCGCTCGACGGCCGATCGACGGCGTAGTCGGCCGGCGCGCTGTCGACAGACCGGAAATGATCGACCAGCGCACGGTCCTCGTCAGGAGCACGCAAAGCGTCAGTCATCGCACTCCCCCACTCACCGGGGTCCGTTCGCACGTGCCGGAGCACCGGGACCCGTTGTGCCGTCGGCGTTCACGATGACGCTGCCCTGAGCCGTCATCAGTCGAGCGGATTCCGTCCCGAACGGCGGTACCGGAATCTTACCGGGTTCCCCGACAAACTGAATGGCGAGTCCCCCGGCACCTGTTGTACTGGTGGCAGTTTCGACCACCATGCCGTTGTCGAACGAGGAAATGTCGAGGGCGGATTGCTCAGGGCCGGCCAGAATTCGTCCATTGTCGATGCGCACCGGTGGATTCACTTCCGGGCTTTGCCCGATCAGCACGAATGGCTGACCCGATGCCGGTTGGGAATTCCAGAGAAACTCCGGGTCGTACCCATTCGGAATGAACTTCGTCAGCACCGGGACGACTGCGTTGAGTTCGTCCACTGCGCTCACGCTCGAAGCATCGGGTCGATAAACGGCGAATCCTGGCGCAAGCGTTCGCGGTACGGCCGTGAATCCGATCCCCGGGTCATCACCGAGCACAAGAGCAGAAGTTGTTTCGAGTTGCATCGGGTACGTGGTCACTCGCACATCGCAGCCACCCAGATCACGGTCACGCTGGATGCTGAGGGTCAGGGTGTTTTCCAGTAGCTGCGACGTCGGCAAAGGGATCACAGTCTCCACCGAGGTCGCGCGATCGAGGCGGCGACTGTCGACCAACCGATCGTTGAGTTGAACGTTGAGAATCCAGGTGAGGTCGTCGGGAGACGCCGGGAGTTGCATCCCGACCCGAACTGATTGCGGTAGACGCCCGCCGGGTAGATCGGCGAGCGAGTACCCGATGCGCCACCGATGGTTTTCGGTGACCTGCACGACGGACGTGTCACCGCCGAGTGCATCGAGAGCCACGTCGTTGCCGCTCAACGGTTTTGTCACGAGCGCTTGCGGATCGCTCCCTTCTGAATCGGCCGTGGACACAATCGGAGTCGTGAGGAATCTCGAAATCAAGTCACCGTTCGGTTGGGTCATCGCCACCACCGCTGTGCCCTCGGCCTTTCCGAGCGTGATGGACTCAGCTTGTCCTTCCGGGGCAGACCAGCCCTGATCGACGAGTGCGTCCGTCGGGCCCACCATCACTACGTTTTCATCGCCGTCGCCTGGCAACCGGTCCGAGTACGTCACCTCGTACCCTGCTCGGGTCAACGCGATTCCCATTTGTGCTGCGGCGGTTCGCCACTGGTCACTCTGATCGACCAGGACCACGGTGAGTCGACGATCCCAGGAGACGACGGCGTCGCGAACTGTGTGTACAGGTTCCGACAAGGCCGCTTCTACGACGCTGGTGGGGTCCAGGTGCACCTGCATTCCGGCCGCATGGTCGGGTGTGCAGGTCCGATTGTCGAGGGTCCCTTGTACCTGCACCTGTACGCGCACCTGTCCGTCGCTCGACAACTGCCCCGGAACATCGACCATGACGTCCAATCCGGTTTCCCCCGTGTTCAACTCACTCTTGTAGACCTGCTGACCGTCCATCCTCACGATCAGGAACACGACACTGTCCCGGGCCACCTGCGACGTCCCGGTCAATCGCAGTCGGGTCTGTTCCCGCGCCGAATCGACCGGGAAGGTGACGTCGAAACTCGTCGACGGCGAATCGTCGGTGAGCCAGACGCCGTCGTCGAATCCCGCTCCCGACAGCGACTTCGTGTAGTGACGATCCGCCGGAACATCGAGGCTGTTGTCGTCGACATCGCGCGTGAACCACAACGGCCGCACGAACACGAAAACCAGCAAGAGTACGACGGCAGCCGCAAGTACCCACCATGCAGATCGTGGAACCGAACGCCCACGTTCCCCCGGAAAGTATTCGGGCTCGGAATCTTTCGCTCCCGAGCCCGGAGTGCCATCAGGCGGATCTACGGCCGGGCCATCTGTGTCGTCGTTCATGCATCGGCTCCTGCGGCAGATGATCTCCTTGCGCTGTTCCAGTACGAGGTGGACGGGATTCGGCTCACGTCGACCCGATCTGCATACTTCTGTGCGATTTCCACCGACTCCTGCAGCAGTCCGGCGTCCAGCCGAGTCGGCTCCAGACCGAGGCCGAGCAAGTGATCATTGCGTGCACTGAGCAGATTTTCATCAGCCTCGGCACGGGGGTTCGGGACCTCACTGATGCGCGCGCCGATCGACTCGGCGACCAGGCGTGCCAGATCGGAGACGCGGTGAGTCTCGGTCACCTGATTCATCACGCGTACCCGTCCGTCGACGGCGTCCCCGGATTCTGCGGCTAATCGTATGCACCGCACGGTGTCACGAATGTTGATGAAGGCCCGAGTCTGCCCTCCGGTCCCGTGCACGGTCAAGGGATGACCGAGCGCCGCTTGAACCAGAAAGCGGTTCAGCACCGTTCCGAAATCACCGTCGTAGTCGAAGCGGTTGACCAAACGGGAATCGAGCGCAGTCTCGTCCGTCTGTGTGCCCCAGACGATGCCCTGGTGGAGGTCGGTGATCCGCACGCCGTCGTTGCGCGCGTAGAACTGGAACAGCAACTGGTCCAAGGACTTGGTGAGGTGGTAAACGCTACCGGGCGCCGTCGGGTACAGAATTTCGCGTGAATGAAGATGTCCGTCTCGGTCCGGGTAACTCACGGTCAGATAGCCTTCGGGCAGATCTACCGGCACCGACTCGTATCCGTAGACGCCCATCGTCCCGAGATGAACTACATGGGCGTCGAGGCCGGTCTGAACCACCGCGGCAAGCAGGTTGTGAGTTGCGTTGAGATTGTTGTCGACGGTGTAGCGCTTGAGTTCCGGCGATTTCATCGAGTACGGAGCAGCGCGCTGTTCCGCGAAGTGCACGATCACCTCCGGACGAACCTTGCCGAGGACATCGAGTAAGACGTCGTACTCGTGGGCCAGATCGAATTCGACGACGTCGATTCTTCGGCCGGTCACTTCCGACCAGGCCCGCACACGCTCGGAGAGAGTCGAAATCGGGGTAAGCGACTGCACCCGCAGTTCATCGTCGATTCGACGACGAACAAAACTGTCGACGATGGTCACCTGATGCTCGTGCGCCGAAAGATGCAGAGCGCTCGGCCAACCGCAGAATCCGTCACCACCGAGTATCAGTATGCGCATGGTTCTCCCTTACTTCCGTGGAGGACAGGTGTCACTCATGCAGGCGGTTCTCGCATGCTTCACCTGTAGCCCGGATCCCGATGCCGAATTCGATGCCATGACCACATCGTCAGTCTGTAGTGCCAAGATCGCATGCACTTCACCTACTACGGGTGAACATCAAGTGCAGGAGCGTCCATGCGGCAGTAGGCACGGATCTCGAGGGTATGGTCATCTCGTATTCCCAAGCACAACACGAGGCAAGTTCAGGAACGGCCTTATTTGACGACTGTTGTTGTGCCGCAACTCTATACCGAGACATGGTTCGAGGATCGTGTGGAGTTCGATGACGAAGCTGAGGATGTGGTTGGAGTGACGATTTCCGAGAACCTGGCCAGGGATGCGTATCTGTACGCCTATTCGATCGACGAGGCGTACAAGTTCCTGTTCGAGACGACCATCGAGCCTGGGCGCGCTGTAAACGAGTTCCAACTGTTGCGAGACCTGGCAGATGACACCTATACAGCCCACCCCTCGATCAACAACGACACGCTGCACCTGCAGGGATGGTTCGATGTCGGTGCCGAACCTGTGGTTGTGACCGTCCCGGACTTCGACGAGGGGCGGTACTGGATCCTGCACACGATGGACCTCGGTCATTACACCAACGCCATGATCGGATCTCGAACACGGGGTGCGCGAGGAGGACGCTTCCTGTTCGCCAGTGGTGTGTGGGACGGTGACATTCCGGACGGGGTCGACGAGGTTGTGCGCTCCGAGTCCGATCTGATCAAGGTCATGGCCCGCATCATGACTACCGGCGGCGACGACCTAGAGGCGGCCCGAAACCTCCAGGACCAGTGGAAGTTGGAAACGCTGTCGGTGTTCCTGGGGGCGTGCGGCCCGGGGCAACCAATCCGCGACTATCCCGATCCGAAATCGACGAACTGGCTCGCGCGCACCAACTTCGTCCTGGCTGCCGGTTCAATGGCCCGAGCCGATGCGGAATGGCTGACGAAGTACCACGACATCGGTCTGGAACCGGGGAAAACTGAATTCACACCTGAGCAACTGGATGCCGCCGAGCGCGGAGAGCAGCTTGGGATGGCACATATCCGTGATCTCGCGCCTGAGATGACGAACGCGGGAAAGCTCCTGGGCACGCGGGCCGACCTTCAGGACGGGCCGCGCGATTTCTTCGCCGAGGGAACGTACCTCGGCCAGTGGGGGCTGCCACCGGTCGAGTCGGTGTACGTCAAGGTCGAGACAGGCTCCGACGGGCAACCGATCAACGGCGCGCATGGCAAGACGTACCGTGCGCGCCTTCTCCCTCCGGAGGTGAGCGAATTCTGGTCGTTCACCGTCTATGGTTCCGACGATCGCTTGATGGCGCACAATGCGATCAATCGTCACAGTCGCGGCGATCGCACGCTGATCATGGACGACGACGGTTACTTTACGATCGTGCTGAGCGCGGACGTCGACGCCAACGCAGAGAATCCGAACTTCCTCCCCATTCCGGAGAAAGACGCCTACCTCATCATGCGAATGTACGGCCCGAGCAAGGCCGTTCAGGACGGCGAATACCTGACACCGTCCTTCGACGTCACGTGATCGAGCGCCTCGACTGAAGTCACCGATGAATTGCCGACCGACATTCGACGCGTGATGGCCACCGATTGAAAACGGTTACCCCGCCGCGATCCTCGTCCCGACGGTATGGACGATCTGCACGTCCGGGTTCCACGGAATCAGTGCGTCGATCGATGCCTCCAGTTCATCCAGTGGGGGAAGGGTTTCCGGGCCGAGCACGTCGATGGTGGCGGTGCTGCCCTGCCAGGTGACATCGGTGACCTCGGCTCCCGGAGTGTCTGAGAGCCACTGTTGCGCCGCGCTCCCGATCTGCCTCGCCCACAACGACGACAGGGAGTTGCCGACCATCGGAATCGCGACGACGATCAACAGAGCGGCAAGCACGAGGTATGCCCGCCGCCGCGACGTCTTCAAGATCCCGGCGTCGCGCGCGTACCCAGCTGCGACGAACACGCCTGTCGCAGTGATGATCATGGCAACCACGTTCGATGCGAACAGTACAAACGCGCCCACCGCCAAACTCGGTGACCCCGAGCCGAGACAGACACCTACCACCGCCAACGGTGGGACAAGCGAAATTGCGATGGCAACACCGGGAAGTACGTCGCCGACATCCTTGCGCGCGATCGCGATGGCCCCGACCAAACCGGTCGCAAGTGCTGCCGTCAAGTCCATCAACGTCGGCGAAGTACGCCCAAGCACTTGGGAATTGGTCAGCACGTTGGAGGGATTCGGCAATACCTGAGCGAACGCGACACCCAATACGACGACGAGGCAGATACCACCGACGACATAGACCAGGCTCCGCCCCACCAAAGCGCCTTGGCCAGTTGTGATGCCCAACCCGACCCCGAGAATCGGCGTCGACAAGGGAGCGACGATCATCGCTCCGATGACGGTTGCCGTGGAATCGCCCACGACACCGGCCACGGCGATCACGGCAGACAGCGTCAGCATCACCCAGAAGGCGGATCGCTTCGAATCTCGGTCCCCCACCGAGAAATTGAGCTTTTCGTCGAGCTCCGCCAATGTGCGCCGTTGTGCTTGCGGAACCACCCCGTTCACGGTCGATACTCCATCACACGCCGATACGGCGGGTGGTCTGCGCTGACCCTGCGACCCCGGTGAGCAACGAGACGATCGCGATTCCGACGACGAAGTAGATTGCGGCGCTGGCGACTCGCGATGCGGTGGTCGCTGCGATCGTGAACGGCCACAGCGCGGTGGCGATCGTTGCGAGGATTCCGATCCACGCGAAGAAGTTCGACGCACGTGGCGTCGACACCATCAACGCATGCAGAAGTGCGGTAGCGACCAGCGCTGCGATCGCGGCGCTGAGAGCAAGCGAGCCGGCTTGGGAATTCCCCGGCATCCGCTCCGGTGTGATGACCGGAGTGTCGAGGATTCCCCGCACGATCAGTAGTCCGACGACCGCGGCCAGGGCCGCGACGAGCGCAGTTGCGGCCCCGCCCGCCCACAGTCGTTGTGCATTGACGGCGGGAGTCGCCGGACTGTCTGGTTGGAACTGGCTCATCGAGAGACTCCTTCACCGATACCGGATAGGGCTGTCCTTCCGAACTGTATGCGTTTCGGGACGGCACACATTCACCCTCGACGGGTGAAAAACACGGCGCTCTCGACTCTTCGACGGTGCCGGGGCTACGCCGGGACGGGCGGCCACACCGGGGCAATGCTCCACGGGCGCGCCACCTCGAGCTGCGACGCAACCCGGATCAGCAAATCTTCACGCCCGAACGCACCCACCAACTGCACACCGATAGGAACGCCGGCCGAGTCATGACCCATCGGCAAGGAAATCGCAGGCTGACCTGAACTGTTGAACGGACTGGTCAAGCCGCTGTACCCGGCCGAATGCTCCCAGATCGACATGGGATTTGCCGTGTCGAGCAGACCGAGCGGAGCTGCCGGTCGAGCCATCGTCGGCGTCAGCAACAGGTCGTGATCGACAAAGAACGCACCGATCACCTGGGCTGCCCGCTCGAGTTCCTGCAATGCCTTGACGACGTTCGTCGCACTTTCGGACTTCGCGCGATCGTAGATCATCCGAGCCATCGGCTCGAGGTCGTCGTCGCGGATTGCGCGGTTCAGGGCCTCGAGTCGTTCGTCGACCTCGATCGTCATCGGAATGCCCATCAACACGGAAAGCCCGGCGGTGAGCGCATCGAGCGGAAAGTTCGGGGCACCCTCGGTCACATCGTGACCGAGTTCTTCGAGCAGGCCGGCAACACTGGTTGTGACGGCCGAGCACTCCGGGTCCACCGGGGTGCCATCAGGAAGAGTGTTACTCAGACCGATCCGCAACCGTCCGGGATCCGCACCAACTTCCTCGATATACGGCCGCTTCGGCGCCAGGATCACGTAAGGATCACCGACAGTCGGTCCGGCGGAGAGATCGAGAAGCAGTGCAGTGTCGCGGACACTTCGGGTGAGTGCGTGATGAACACTCATCGGCGACGAGAACAGCGTGCGCGCCGGTGCCGTCGGAGTACGTCCACGGCTGGGCTTGAGGCCTACCAAGCCACAGGCCGATGCGGGAATACGGATCGATCCACCGCCGTCACTGGCATGGCCGCCGGGCACGATCCCGACGGCAACAGCTACAGCCGTGCCACCCGAAGATCCGCCGGGTGAACGATCAAGGGCATAAGGGTTGCGGGTAGGCCCGAACAGCGCAGGTTCGGTACTCGCATTCTTACCGAACTCCGGGGTGTTCGTCTTGCCGATGACAACCAGACCGGCCTCACGGTACCGCTCCACGAGCGTCGAATCTTTTTCTGCCACAGCATCGGCGAACAATCGAGATCCGTTGGTGCTCGGCAATCCTGCGACGTCCATGCCCAGGTCTTTGATCACGAACGGGACGCCGTGCAGTGGACCTTCCGGCAAGCCGCCTGATACCTCGTTGCGTGCCTCCTCGCGACGCTCACTGATCACCGCGTTGACTGCCGGGTTGCGCTCGTCGAGTCTGTCCAGGCTGAACTCGAGAACTTCCTTGGCGGAGACGTCGCCGCTCTTGATCGCCTCGGCCAGGCCGGTCATGTCGTTGTTGTCGAACAAATCCTGCATCGATGCCCTCATCACTCGTGTCGAACTCTGCCGATAGTGAGGTCCGTCATACCAACCATGGCGAAGGCGTAGCTTTGAAATTCCGCTTGGCGGGACCGGCCTACCGATTCAGCCTTACAGAATCAAGCCCTGCCGCCGCGCTTCCACAACTGCTTCGTGCCGACTGCGGACGTCGAGTTTTCCCATCAGATTCCGCATGTACGTCTTGATCGTTTCGACGCTCAGGGACAACCTCTCGGCGATCTCGGCATTGCGCAGTCCCAGAGCTACGTAGCCCATCACCTCCCGCTCACGGGGCGACAGGACAACGGTGTTCGCGACTGGAGTGTTCGCGGAAGGGTTCGGCGACGCCAACGCCCGCAACTTTGCCTCGACGGCGAGGACCTGCGCGCTGAGAGCCATGTCCTCGAGGTTCGCCGCGATCTCGCCGAGCGCCAGGACGCTCTCGGTCAACCCTTCGGATATCTGGGCATCGCGATTCGAACCATGTTCCACCGCAGCGGTATCGAGCATCGCCACCCGACGATCCACTTCGTCGCGAATCTCGAATTCGCGGGCCAACGCGTACGACGATCGCATCATCGTCTCGGCGATCACGTCGCCGATCGGCAGGTTGGCACGCAGTCCTCCGTAGATCGCTCCGCGAGTAACCCCGCGTACGACGATCGGGACTGCCATCAAGGATTCGATGGCTTCGGTGCCCACTTCGTAGTCGTAGTCATGAGTGATGTGCGACGAGTTCGCGTAGTCCTGCACCGCGCCCGGTCGTTGTTCTGCGATCGCACGACCACCGAGTCCGCATTCGGCGTCGATCTTCAAATTTCGCAGGATGTTGCTACGAGTCCCGACGTAGCCGGTGATGGTCAGCGACCGGTCGTCAACACAACCGCCGAACAGAACCGGCAACTCGGTTCGGGGGTGCAGTCGACGCAGTTCGGCGCGCAACGCGTCGTCGTCGCTCGGTCTCAGTACCCTGCTCACTCTCACCTCCACATACCCAATTCAGAGGGTAGCGGCACCTTTGACTGGGCAATAGCGTGCATCCAGGCCATTTGTAGTGCCGATCACAACTACCGTGACACCAACCGTGTCACGTCGCCTTCGGAGGAACCGTGTCTGTCTCGACAGCTCTCGCAGCCAACAACACCCCGCTCAGTCCGCTGCGCTTTCTCGAGCGCAGCGCTGCGGTGTTCCCCGATCGCACCGCCGTCATTCACGGCGACCGGAGCTACACGTACCGAGAGTTCGGTGACGAGGTCGCAGCGCTGGCCCGCGTCCTGCGTCAACGCATTCAGCCCGGTGACCGCGTTGCGTACCTGGCGCCGAACGTTCCCGAGATGCTGTTCGCGCATTTTGCCGTCCCACTCGCCGGCGGAGTCCTGATCGCCCTGAACTCACGCCTCGCCGGTCCCGAACTCGAGTACATCCTCGATCACTCGGGAACCACGATCCTGTTCGTCGACTCCGAATTCGTCGGCTCGGTCACCTCGTCCAAGGCGAACGTGACGAGCCTGCGCGAGATCATCGAGATCCCGGACTCCACCGTCCCGTCCCCGGAGGTTCCCACCGGAATCGTCACCGGGCAGTACGCCGATCTGATTGCCGAAGGTGAAGCTCTCGCCGATCAGCCACTGTACTGGGGCGTCGACGACGAGCAGCAGTGCATCGCCATCAACTACACCTCTGGCACCACCGGAAAACCCAAGGGCGTCATGTACTCCCACCGCGGGGCGTACCTGAACTCGCTCGGCGAGACATTCCACAACGGCTTCGACGGAGCGACAAAGTATCTGTGGACGCTGCCGATGTTCCACTGCAACGGGTGGTGCACGCCGTGGGCCGTCACTCAGGCCGCGGGCACACATATCTGCCTGCGCGCGGTCCGCGCCGACGCGATCTGGGACGCCATCGACAATCTGGGCGTGACGCATCTGTGCGGCGCTCCTACCGTCTGCTCCACCATCGCCGACGCGGACCAGGCCCACAAGGTCGACGCCCTGCGCATCACCACCGCCGGCGCTCCCCCGTCACCGACGATCATCGGAAAACTCGAAGACATCGGTGTCACCGTCGTTCACGTCTACGGCCTCACCGAGGTATACGGCCCTTACACGATCTGCGAGTACCAGGAAGCCTGGGACGACAAGCCGCAGTCCGAGCGCGCGGCACTTCTCTCCCGTCAGGGTGTCGGCATGGTGCAGGCCGAAAATGCTCGCGTTGTCGATGACGAGATGAACGACGTTCCCGCCGACGGCCAGACCATGGGTGAGATCGTGCTCCGCGGCAACAACGTGATGCTCGGTTACTACCGTGACGAGGCCGCGACCGCCGAAGCATTTGCCGGTGGTTGGTTTCATTCCGGCGACCTCGGCGTCATGCATCCCGACGGTTACATCCAGCTCAAGGACCGCGCGAAGGACATCATCATTTCGGGCGGTGAGAACATCTCCACCGTCGAGGTGGAGCAGGCGATCATGAGTCACCCTGCCGTGATCGACGTGGCAGTCGTCGGCGTTCCCGACGAGAAGTGGGGCGAGCGCCCGAAGGCATTCGTGGTGCTGGGCAAGGGATTACAGGCTTCCGCCGAAGACATCGTCGAGCACACCCGTGCATTGCTGGCCGGGTACAAGGTTCCCCGCGACATCGTCTTTCCACTCGACCTTCCTCGCACCCCGACCGGCAAGGTTCTCAAGTTCCAATTGCGTGCGTCGAAGTAATTCGGCCGTAGGGTCTCAGCGCACCGAACTGTGACGCCGGCGCAGATCGACAGGTTGCCCGTCCGAAGGGAACGGCAAGGACGTGAAGTCGAGCGGAGCGACGTAATCTGCGTCGACGTTCCAGTCGAAGCGCATGAGGAGGTGGTGCATGATTGCCTTGATCTCGGCGCCGGCGAAGTGCATTCCCAGGCATTTGTGCACTCCACCTCCGAACGGTTCCCACGCGTACCGATGAACCTTGTCTTCGCGTCGATTCTCGGCGAAACGTTCGGGATCGAAACGCTCGGGATCAGGCCAGTACTGCGCCATGTGGTGCGTGAAGTGAGGGGCGACAGAAACATACGTTCCCGCAGGCACGAAGTGACCCCGTACTTGAGTGTCGCGGACCGCTCGCCGCGCCATGACCGGTACGGGAGAGACGAGTCGGAGGCATTCCTTCATCACCAGGTCAAGGCTGCTCAGGCCGTCGAGATCTGCAAAGCTGGGCGTCGAGGTCCCCAGAGCGAGCGACTCGGCACGACACCTGTCCTGCCACTTCGGATGTTGACCTAGATATTGCATCATCGTGGAAAGGGTGATCGTCGAAGTGTCGTGTGCGGCCATCAGGAGGAAGATCATATGGTCGATCACTTCGTCGTCACTGAAGCGTTGTCCTGCTTCGGATTCGATGTGACAGAGCACGGAGAACAGATCATCGGTTGCGCGAGCTCGACGCGCCGGCAGGTAGCGACGAAAGAAGTCTTCCAGGACCCGGCGGCCGTCGAGTCCTCGCTTCCATCTGGTCCCCGGCACGCGGTAGCGGACCAGAGAAGTAGCCGCCTGCACACAATCCACGAAAGCCTTTTTCACCGAAGATATTTCGCTTTCGGTACTTCCTTCCGCACCGCCCATGAAGATGTCGGTGGCGAGATCGAGGGTGAGTGTCTTCAGCGCTGTGTATGCACGAAATCCGTCAGTGGGGGTCCATGTGTCGAGCGCCGAGTCGATTGCCGGATTGAGAACGTCGACAGACTTCTCGATCCGAGTCCGAGTGAACGCCTGCTGCATGATTCGACGATGCCGTAGATGTTCTTCCGAATCGAGAAGCATCAGCCCACCGTGAAAAAAGGGGCCGATAAGCACCGACCAGCCGTCGCTGTTCACAAAAGCCCGATCTTTGTTCTGCAGCACTTCCTGGCACGCGTCGGGTCCGAGAACAGCGATCCACTGCCGACCGACCATCGAGAACCAAGAGACCTCGCCGTATCGATCCCAGTTCTCTTGCATCAATGCGAGTGGATCGCGGATGTATGCAAGAGCGTGCCCGACGAGAGGCAGCCCGGAACGGCCCGAAATCGGGTGCAACTGCGAGTTCACGGGGGGACGAGCCAGGATCTTGGACACTGCGACCTCTACTCTCGCTCAATCTGACAGTGCATCCTGTCAGATGGACTGTAGTCTGCGTCACAGTGGTTGCGTCTGTCAATATCGACCTATGACTTCTCCGACGCCGCGGCGGTATGCCGGCCTCAGCGGCGACCAGCGCTCAGCATTGCGGCGCGAGAGCTTGCTAGAGGCAGGGCTGGAACTATTCGCTGTCGCAGGCAGTCGAGGCGCCACGATGACCGCGATCTGTGCGCGAGCCAAGTTGACGGAACGCTACTTTTACGAAAGTTTTTCCAGCAGAGACGAACTGCTGAAAACAATCCTGGACGGAATTGCCGACGAGGTTCGCGACGCCGGCCTGACCGCACTACGAGCGAGCGACGGAACGCTCGAGCAGCGCGTACGAGATGCCATCACGTCGTTCGTCACCCTCCTCACCGACGATCCCCGCAAGGGGCGTGTGGCAATGATCGAATCCGCTGCATACGAGCCCCTTCGCGCACACCGGCGCGCGGTACTGCACGGCTTCGCGCAAATGGTCGCGGACGAAGCCTCGCGAATGTACGGCGACCGAGCTTGGCCATCTCATCAAGGTCAGATCAACGGACTGCTCTTCGTCGGGGGCCTTGCCGAATTGGTCACCGCGTGGCTGAACGAGGAGATCGCTATTACCCCTGACGAGATCGTCGAGGCGGCAACCTACCAATTCACGTCCACCGCACACCGTTGAGATGGAACCGATCGGCATGCGGTTGCTGCCCGCCACACCGGGATGGCGCGAACAGGCGCAATACTTGTCCCCATGAGTGAACGCGCAGACCTGCCCGGAACTGACCCCGCACAGTTTCGGGTACACGTCGCGTCTCAAGCGATCCGGTTGTTCTCGGAGAACGGGTACGAAGCCACCACCGTCGAGCAGATCGCCGCTGCCGCCGGTGTGTCGCGCCGGACGTTCTTCCGGCAGTTCCGCTCCAAGGAAGACGTGATCTTCGCCGATCACGAGTCCCTCCTCGAACACGTGGCCGAGTTCCTCGCGTCCGATTCCGCCGACCCCTGGGCGTCGGTGTGCGAGGCCGCGGGACTGGTCTTCGACTTCTTCCGCCGGAACCGTGACCTTTCGATGCGGCGATACCGCGTCGTACAGCATGTTCCGGCTCTTCGCGACCGCGAACTCGTCACCGGATTCCGCTATGAGCGCCTCTTCGTCGACTACCTGCGCAGCGCTGTTCCCCGCGAACCGGTCCTCGAGGTTGTCGGTTTTGCCGCAGCTGTCACCGCGTGCCACAACTACCTCTTGCGAAGCATGATCAAAGGCGACGAAGACGCCACAGCCGAAGCGCTGAGCCAGGCATTGCTCGACGTTCGGCGGACGTACGGCGTGGCACCCGGGTCCAAGACCAGCACGCCAGAATCGAAGTCTGTGCTGGTAGTAGCATTTCCCCCGGGCACGTCCGCCGAGGAGATCAGCAGAAAAATCCACGAACAACTCGGCTGACACCGCTCGTGCACCGGAACTTCACACTCCCACCCCTTGACCTGGCACTCAGTGCCGTGTTTGACTGGGGTCATTGGCACCGGTCTGTCCGCGAATCTCGTCGGTAACGCCGGAGCCGCACCAACCGCCTTCAAGCCACCTTCACCAAGGAGCGTTCCCATGGCAGGAAACCCGGATTTCAATCTCTTCGCGCTGAACGAAGAGCACGACGAACTGCGGGCTGCTATCCGCGGACTCTCCGAGAAGGAAATCGCGCCGTACGCCAAGGACGTCGACGAGAACGCACGTTTCCCCGAGGAAGCGCTCACCGCTCTCAACGCGTCTGGCTTCAACGCCATCCACGTTCCCGAGGCTTACGACGGCCAGGGCGCCGACTCCGTCGCCACCTGCATCGTCATCGAGGAAGTCGCCCGCGTCTGTGGCTCCTCCTCGCTGATCCCCGCCGTGAACAAGCTCGGCACCATGGGCCTGATCCTCAAGGGTTCCGAAGAGCTCAAGTCCAAGGTGCTCCCGGACCTCGTCAACGGCGGAATGGCGTCGTACGCACTGTCCGAGCGTGAAGCCGGATCCGACGCCGCTTCGATGCGTACCCGCGCGAAGGCTGACGGCGACGACTGGATCCTCAACGGTTCCAAGTGCTGGATCACCAACGGCGGCAAGTCGACCTGGTACACCGTCATGGCTGTCACCGATCCCGACAAGGGCGCAAACGGCATCTCCTCCTTCATGGTCCACAAGGACGACGAGGGCTTTGTCGTCGGACCGAAGGAAAAGAAGCTCGGCATCAAGGGCTCCCCCACCGCTGAGCTGTACTTCGAGAACTGCCGCATCCCCGGCGACCGCATCATCGGCGAACCGGGCACCGGCTTCAAGACGGCACTCGAGACCCTCGACCACACGCGTCCCACCATTGGCGCACAGGCTGTCGGCCTCGCCCAGGGCGCACTCGACGCGGCTCTGGCATACACCAAGGATCGCAAGCAGTTCGGCAAGTCCATCAGCGATTTCCAGGCTGTTCAGTTCATGCTCGCGGACATGGCAATGAAGGTCGAAGCCGCACGTCTGATGGTCTACACCTCCGCTGCTCGCGCCGAGCGCGGCGAGAAGAACCTCGGTTTCATCTCCGCTGCGGCGAAGTGCTTCGCTTCCGACGTTGCCATGGAGGTCACCACCGACGCCGTGCAGCTGTTCGGCGGCGCCGGCTACACCACCGACTTCCCGGTCGAGCGCATGATGCGCGACGCCAAGATCACGCAGATCTACGAAGGCACAAACCAGATTCAGCGCGTCGTGATGTCGCGTGCGCTACTGAAGTAGGGCCTCCGGCCCTGTGCGCGGTCAGGCAGTCCATAGACTCCTTAACCGCGCACGGGGGCTTGACCCCTGTCTGAAGAATCTTGAGGAGAATCGTGGAACTCGTAGGCGTAATCGGCGGCGGCACCATGGGTGCCGGCATTGCCGAAGTTTGTGCAAAAGCCGGTAGCTCGGTACTGGTGCTCGAAACCAAGGAAGAATTTGCCGCCGCTGCTCGCGAACGGATCGCCAAGTCGATCAACCGCGGCGTAGCCAAGGGCAAGATCACGCAGGAAGACGCCGATGCCGCCATCGCACGCGTTCGCGTCACCCTGGACATGGAAGAGTTCGCCGATCGCGACCTGGTGATCGAGGCGGCTCCCGAGATCGAAGCTCTCAAGTACGAGATCTTCGGCAAGCTCGACAAGATCGTCAAGCCTGCAGGCATTCTGGCGACCAACACCTCGTCGATCCCCGTCATCAAGATCGCCAAGGCCACCTCGCGCCCCGGCCAGGTTGTGGGCGTTCACTTCTTCAACCCCGTGCCGGTCATGCCGCTCGTGGAGATCGTGGTCAGCCTGACGACGTCCGAAGAGACCGTCCTCGCCGTCACCGACTACGCCAAGAACACGTTGCGTAAGAAGACGGTTCGCGCGGGCGACCGCTCGGGCTTCATCGTCAACGCTCTGCTCATCCCTTACCTGTGCCAGGCAGTCCGGATGCTCGAATCCGGCTACGCCACAGCAGAAGACATCGACGAGGCCATGAAGGGCGGCTGCGGCTACCCGATGGGCCCGCTGACGCTCCTCGACACCGTCGGTCTCGACATTGCCCTCGCAGCGGCAGAGTCCCTGTACGCGGAATTCGCAGAACCGCACTACGCTCCGCCGGCGCTGCTTCGCCGCATGGTCGACGCCGGTCGTCTCGGCAAGAAGACCGGTCGCGGGTTCTACGAATACGCCTGAGTCCGACCGCTTCACTCTTCCGGCCCCTTACCTGTTGCAGGTGAGGGGCCGGAGTTGTTTTCGGACAGATCTTGTCGAATCGATTGACAAACTCGCGTAGCGCAGTAAAAGTCATCATGTGACAACAATCGTTGTCACATGATGGCAGGCGGAGGGGCACCCTGATGAGCAGCGACGCAGACACGGGCACTCGTCGATCGAAGCCTCGAGAACTACGAGCCGATCCGATCGGCCCCGGCTCCCTGACATGGACACACTTCGGCGACGTTCGCGGCCTGCTGTACCTCGGACGCGCAGGCATCCTGCAGAACATGCACCCCGCGGTAAGCGGAGCGCTGCAAGATCATTCGAATTTCTTCGACAACCCACTCGACCGCCTGTTCCGCTCACTGCCGCCCATCTACGGCGTCGTGTACGACCGGACCGAAGAGGGCACAGGCACGCTCGTTCGCAACTTCCACACCGATCTCAAAGGAATCGACGAAACCGGCGGGCGCTACCACGCCCTCACTCCTGACACTTTCTGGTGGACACACGTCACGTTCTTCGAGGTGATTCTCGATTTCAACGAGCGATTCGCGTACAAGAAGTTCACGCAGGAGCAGAAGGACCAACTTGTCCGTGAGGCCGTAACCTGGTGGCGCTGTTACGGACTCACCGATCGACCGGCTTTCGACGACTACGCCAGCTTCCGCACGTATTGGGAAGACATGCTCGACAACCACCTGATCAACACCCACACCACAAAATGGTCGACGCGCATCGCCGAGCACGACATCGCACCGGCTCCGAAGGTTCCGACGTGGCTGTGGCGTCTTAGCTCTCGCCCCACGATGGCCGTGGCGAACTGGATCGGCAAGGCACTGATGCCGGAGAAGGCACGCAAGACCCTTGAATGGGAATGGACGCCGCGCGACGAACGGATGTACTTCTGGTTCGCCCGCTTCCTGACATTGACAGATCGGTTCTGGCATCTGCTGCCGCTACGACTGCGGTATGCACCGCGCGCCTACTCGGGCATCCGCGCGCAGGGTCTGTGAGCACTCGTCGGTAGGCTGGAGTGCGTGCCAGCCCAACTCCCCTCCGACGCGATCAGTGTCCGCGTGGACAGCTGGACGTGGGCGGTTCGGCTGTTCAAGACACGCTCGCAGGCGGCGACGGCCTGCCGATCGGGACACGTTCGGGTCAATGGAACGTCGGCAAAGGCGGCTCAGCAGGTGAAAGCCGGCGACGAGGTGCGGGTGCGTGTATCCGGCATCGAACGCATTGTCGTCGTGGTCAAGCCGATCACGAAGCGAGTCAGCGCGGTGCTGGCCGCCGATTGCCTGCAGGACAATTCGCCACCCCCACCACCGCCCGAACTGATTGCGTCCATTCCGCGACGTGATCGCGGCGCCGGCAGACCGACCAAGCGCGAGCGACGTGACCTCGAGAAGTTGCGCGGCCTCGAGCCCTGATTGCTACCTCGAAACAGGCTGACGCAGAACCGTCTTCAGTTTCTCGGGCGGCGTCCGGCGCGCATCACTGAGGTAGATCTCGTGATGATCGCCGTTGAAACTGAAGCCGTTCGACGGGATGAACGTGTTGTGCAAGCGGTCCAAGGTGGGGGCCTCGTCGTCGTAGGAACCTACGTGAAGAATCTGGACGGACAGACCCTCCTCCAACTCGAGAAACCTGACCTTGTCGAGAGCGGCAATCTCCTTCTTGGCCCGCACTGCCTTGGCTCGGACTGCTGCAATCGCCGCAGACAGTTCGGCCGCCGTGATCCACTCCGGTTGCGAGATCATCATCGTCCAATCCCACGACGGCTTGTCCCGTGTCACGAACACCTCGGGGTCATCTGCCCGCCACAACCCTTCCAGCGGGCCAACGACGAAGTCGCGATCCAATTCCTTCTTGCTCGCGAATTTTGCCGAGTAGGACACCGAATACAGCGCTTCGAGCGCCTCGGAGTACTCGGTGGCAGTGTTGGGGTCGCCGTGACCGTCGACGGCGAAGTAGCCGAAGCGGGGAACGGTCACGAGGGCAAAATCGCGGCGCCCAGGCGAGTAGAGGTCCTTGTATGCCTTCTTGACGTCGTACTTCTCCATGCGCCACCCACCTGATCACTGGCCGAGTTTCAATGTTCGGAAACCTATCCGAGAACACCGACATCCCGATAGCGGACCACTGTCCCCTTGTTAATAGACCAGTGGACCTTTACTCTGGACGGGGTGACTACACCCCAGGCGACCGACGTCGCTCGAGTTCCGCGCCGCAGACCATTGCGGATCGTTGCCATATCCGCGATTGTCGCGTCGATCTTGGCTCTGTTGTTCATGTACCCATGGTGGAGCTTGTTCATCCGGCCGGACTGGCCGACTGCGGTGGCAGTTTTCGGCACCGTTCTGTTTGCCACCCTCTTGATCGCCCTGCCTGCCAGCATGGTGCTCAGCCACGGACACACCGACCGCGATCCAGTTCGCCTGATCGGCGACGCCCTCCTCGGAATCATCTGGGTCGTGTTCGTGTGGACCCTGCTCGGCGAAGTTCTGAGGCTCGGACTGCTCGTCGGCGGCGTGGATGACCCGCTTCGATCGAGAATTGTCGCCGTTGCCGCACTGATCATCTCGGCCCTTCTGCTGATCTGGGGCTACCGGGAAGCCATGAGACTGCCACGGATCAAGCAGGTCGACGTCACCATCCCCCGCCTTGGTGCGGGGATGGACAAACTTCGGGTAGTCGCGATCACCGACACTCACTTCGGGCCGATCAATCGCGAGAAGTGGTCCGAGCGCGTCATCGCGGCAGTCAACGATCTCGACGCCGACATCGTGGCCCACGTCGGTGACATCGCCGACGGAACGGTAGAGCAGCGCCTCGGCCAAGCGACCCCCCTCGCATCGGTCGAAGCCAGGCTCGCTCGCGTCTACGTGACCGGCAATCACGAGTACTTCCACGAGGCTCAGGAGTGGCTCGACTACATGACCTCGATCGGCTGGGACGCGCTGCACAACCGCCACCTCGTGGTCACCAAGGGCGGAGACAGACTGGTCATCGCCGGAGTCGACGATGCGACAGCGTTGGGATCGAAACTCGACGGGCACGGCGCGAACTTCGACATGGCCCTGGCCGGCTCCGACCCCGAATTGCCGATCCTGATGCTCGCCCACCAACCGAAGCAGGTTACTCAGTCCGCTTCTGCGGGAGTGGATCTGCAGCTCGCCGGCCATACCCACGGCGGACAGATCTGGCCCTTCAACTTTCTGGTGAAACTCGATCAACCGTCGGTACACGGGCTTACCAGGCACGGAGAACGTACGCAGCTGTACACCAGCCGCGGAACCGGCTTCTGGGGTCCACCATTCCGAGTGTTAGCACCGAGCGAGATCACCGTTCTGACGCTACACAGCGCCTGATCGTTCTCAGCTCGTTCGGGTTGCCGCTCGCGCCGACAACCCGACGAGCTGGTTGATCAGGCCTTCGCGCAGGCCGACTGCGAACATGTCGGCAGCTGGGGGCGCCTGCATCTCGTTCAGCACGACGACGATGGATTCGGCAGGCTCGGCCGTGGGCCACAAGCCGGCAACGATCACCAGGGTCACCTTGGCGAATTGTGCCGCGTCGCCTTCCGAGAGGTGGGGCAGCTGTGAATGAACTAGCGATGCAAACCTTCCCGAGTTGACCGTCGCCCGCTTCTTGAAGTCGCGGGCGAAGTCGACGGAGATGTTTCTTTCGAGGACCCCGGCCATGACGCTCATCAACTCGCACAGCAATCGCTGTCCGACAAGCGATTCCGCAACCGCGGATGCGACATGAATTTCAGGGGCGTATGGCGAGTCGTCACCGGCCGGAGTCAACGACTCGGACAACCCGTCCAGCCACGCAACCCAGTTCTCGTCGAGCACTTCGAGAAAGATGGCCTCGCGACTGTCGAAGTACCGGAGCACGTTCGACTTCGCCAGGCCGACGCTCTCACTGAGCTCACGCAGGCTGATGTCGGCGACGGGTCTGGACCCGAGCATCGCGCGGGCTGCATCGAGAATCGCGCACCGACGTGCTTCGATCTGCTCGGGCCTGCGCGCGCGCTGGAATCCGTGGGTCGCCACCATCACGTTAGATTATCAGACCATCGTTCTATTGTTTGCTGCACTGCGGGTCAATTGTCCGAAGGTGCATGCTGCGCCACGACTCCCCTCGACGCCAGTTCGCGACGCAGCGAATCGGTATCGACGGACGCGAGATCGACTCGGTGCGTGCGGGTGGCCAAAGCTCGGACCTCCACGGACAGATCTGCCACCTGCTTACGCGTCGCGGCCTGCCCTGCCTCGTCCTGTTCCGCCACTCGCTCGACCAACCAGGAAGCGAGTGTGGCAGTCACGATGCCCAGCAATGCAATTCCGCCGATCATCAACGCTCCGGCGATCAGGCGCCCGGTTGTAGTGACAGGAGCCATGTCTCCGTAACCGACGGTCGTAACCGTCTCCATCGCCCACCACAACGCCGTCCCGTACGACGTGATGGCGGCGCCCTCAGCGTGCCGCTCGGCGTCGAGCATGGCCAGTGCCGCGACACCGATCAGCAAGGCCGTGGCCCCGGTGGCGTAGACAACCACTCGTCCACGCAAGCTTTGCCCGCTCGAGCGGTGGACTATTGCAAGCAGGGTGACCAATCGAAGGAGGCGCAAGGGACGCAGCATGGGTAGCACCACCATCGCCAAATCCAAGAGATGCCTGACGAACCAGCGACCGCGTGCAGGAGCCAACCACAGGCGAACTGCGTAGTCGACGGCAAATACGACCCACGAAGCCCACATGATCCATTCGGTCAGGCGATGCGGGAAGCCAGTCGGTTGCGCCAGGACTTGGTACGCGTACGCCACCAAGAACAGGCAGGCCGCAGCGGTCAAGGGGATGTCGGTGGTGAGCTGCCACCGCTCCGACGTCCACGCAGTGCGGCGGTGCACCGACTTCCTCGATTCGTTCATCCGAGAAGTCTTACACCACTGCTACCGCGTGACCGGCAGAACCGACTCAGATCCGAGTGTGCGTCAAGATGTTGAGCGCCATGGGAACTGCCTCGATCGTGATGGGCAACGGCCCCACCCGATCACCGTCCGCGTAGGCGATGATGCCCTCGGAGACCAACCGCACCTTCTTCGACCGATACGTCTGCACCGCATCCAAGGAGACGTGAGTTCCCTTGTACACCCGCGGAAACAGGCGCACCAGACGCAACCTCGAACCGTGCCCGACGACGGTCAGATCCAGCAACCCATCAGACTTCGACGCGCCCGGAGTGATGAGCATGCCGCCACCGTACGAGCGCCCGTTGCCGACAGCCACGAGCGTCGCGTCCACCGTGATGACCTCGTCGTCGAGTTCGATCCGGTACGGCAGCGGCTTCATCTTCGCCAACTCGGCGAGCATCGCCAAGTTGTAGCGCATCGGTCCCTTGGGCCACGACATCCGATTGGCCCGTTCACTGACCAGCGAATCGAATCCGCTCGCGATGATCGTTCCCGACCAGACGACGGAACCGTCGGCAAGCGTGATCTTCGCCAGGTCGGACTGCTGCACGACGCCGTCGGCGATCACATCGGCGGCTGCCTCGGGATCGCCTGTGGGAATGCCGAACTCACGGGCGTGATCGTTACCGGTGCCCGCCGGGATGAGTCCGATAGGAGTATCGGTCAACGCGGCAGCCTGCAATCCGATGCTGATGGCACCGTCACCGCCGACCACCACCAGCGCGTCGGTACCCTCCTCGATCGCACGACGCGCCAACTTCTTGGCGTCGTCGGCATCGGTTCCGATGATCTCGGTGACGGCAACTCCCCGAGCACGCAGTCGCGCAACACCTTTGCGTCCGGCTGCAGGCGCGTGACCATGTCCCGCCATCGGATTGATCAGGACGGTAACCTTCTCGATCTGACTGCGGGTTTCGGTCACGGAATCAGCTTTCCAGGATTGAGGATGCCGGCAGGGTCCACTGCATTCTTCACTGCGCGAAGGATATTCGCGCCCAATTCGCCGATCTCGTCCTTCATCCACGGGCGATGGTCAGCTCCGACTGCGTGATGATGGGTGATCGTGCCACCGGCGGCGATGATCGCATCGCCAGCGGCAGTTTTCGCCTTGTGCCACTGAGCGATCGGATCCTCGGTCTGCGCGCTGACTACTGTGAAGTACAGCGAAGCACCGGTCTTATAGGTGTGCGAAATGTGGCACATCACGAGCGGCTGAGTCCCCTGCTCGACGAGAGCCTTGGTCAGCGCTTCGGTGACCGAGGAGCGCAGGTTCGCGAGGTTACCCCAGGTGGTTGCTGTCTCGAGGGTTTCACACAGTGCGCCGACGTCGAGAAGAGCGTCACGCAGATACGGCGCATCGAATCGCCCGTGTTCCCAACTGTTTCCGGGCTCCTCACCGAGCGAAGTCCCACCGTGAGCGGTGAGAATTGCTCGGGCCTCCGCCATCCGTTCAGCGGTGTGCGAAGCGGTGCCCTCGTAGGTGGTGATGCCGAGGCAACCACCGGTGAAGGCGTTCTCGCCGATCTTGTCGGTGGTCGCCAGATTCACGCCGCTCTCGGCCTCGTCGGACAATCGCAGTACGGTCGGAGCCGATCCTTCCTGGACCAGCTCACGCAATGCTGCTGCGCCGGTGGCGAAGTCGGGGAAGCTCCACCCTTCGCGCACGGTGGTCTCGGGCAGGCGGTGAACCCGGACACGCACGTGCGTGATGACGCCGAATGTCCCCTCGGAGCCGACAAAAAGCTCACCCAGATCGGGGCCTGCGGCAGAGGCCGGCGCACGCCCGGTCTCGACCACACCGCTCGGGGTGACAACGGTGAGGCCCTGGACCATGTCCTCGAAGCGTCCGTATCCAGCCGACGCCTGCCCCGAAGACCGGGTGGCGGCAAACCCGCCCAGAGTGGCGAACAGGAAGCTCTGCGGGAAGTGCCCGACCGAGAAACCGTGCTCACGCAGAAGCTCCTCGGCCCGTGGGCCGGTGGTTCCGCCGCCGAACGTCGCAATGCCCGATTCCTCGTCCAACCCGACGAGCTGATCGAACCTGCGCAGATCGAGAGATAGAACTGCGTCGAACCCGTCACGAATGGGATCGAGCCCGCCGACGACGCTGGTGCCACCACCGAACGGGACCACTGCGATCCGGTTGGCAGAGCAGTATCGGAGAACCTGCTCGACCTCTGCGTCTGTCCCTGGAGTGACGACTGCGTCCGGTGCGTCCTGCGGCTCGGCGCTACGACGGCGAAGCAGATCCGGGGTGCTCTTGCCACCGGCCCGAAGGATTCGATCCGAATCCTCGGTGCTGACGTACTCGGCCCCGACCAGCCCAGCCAGCGCCTCGACGTGCGACTGAGCCAGGGCGGACGGAGTCACCTGAACGTCTTCGATGGCGAGGCGCGAGCGAGTCGGTGCGGACACACCGAGAAATCCGGTCAACAATGATGTGACTGCGTCCGACAGTTCACGCTTCTTGGCCGGATCGCCCCAGGCGTCCCACTGCATCGGCGGTTGCAAGGCAGACTTTTCGGTGCTCATAGACACTAGTGTTACATATTTGTGTGATGTGTAAACATCCCGGTTGATCGAGCTGTCGATCAACCCATCGTCTTCGAGCCGTCGATGGCTTCACGAAGCATGTCTGCGTGGCCCGCATGCTGGGCCGTCTCGGCGATGATGTGCAGCAATGCGCGCCGCGCTGACCAGCGAGCGCCGGCTTCGAACCACGGAGCGCTCGGAAGTGGATGAGAGATGTCGAGGCTGTCCAGCGAGGCCACCAACTGGTCGGTCCTGGCCGCGATCCCTTCGTACTCGGAAACGATGCTTGCCAAGGTTTCACCCTCGATCATGGCAAATTCGTTCGCCCGTTCCTGTTGCATCTCTTCCGACCACTGGGTCGGGTCGAAGTCCCCGCCAAGTCCGGCCGGGCCTTCCAGAATGAAGTCGACCCAACCCTTCTCCGCCTGACCCACATGCTTGATCAATCCGCCTAGGCACAGTTCGCTCACGGTCGGCCTCGAAGCAGCCTCCTCGTCGGTGAGGTCCTTGACCGTGAAGAGAAGGAATTCACGATGTTGACGCAGGCTCTGGAGGAGATCCGCGCGCTCGCCGGTGACGGTGGTGGTCGGTGCGTTCATGATGTTTTTCCTTCGCTCGTGGGTTCTTCGCCCTGTGAGAACTACGTTAGAAGTCATTGCGGACAGAAACGGTCCTCATTAGAAAACGATCAAAGAAAAAACTCCCGGCACTCACCAATGAGGGTGAGTGCCGGGAGTTCGAGCGAGCTAGAACGAGATCAGACTGTGCGGGCCAAACGATCGGCCAGCAGGCGCGTGAAGTGCGCCGGGTCGCTCAGCTCGCCGCCCTCGGCAAGCAACGCCATGCCGTAGAGCAACTGAGCCGTCTCAGTCAGGTTCTCCGCATTGTCGTTGGCGGCCTGCGCCTCCCGAAGACCCGAGACAAGCGGGTGCTCCGGGTTGAGCTCGAGGATGCGCTTGCTGTGCGGAACAGGCTGACCCGAAGCCTTGTACATCTTCTCGAGCGTCGGAGACATGCTGAACGCGTCGCCGACGATGCAGGCAGCCGAGGTGGTCAGTCGCGTCGAGAGACGCGTTTCCTTGATGTCGTCGGACAGGGTTTCGGTCAGCCACGTCAGCAGCTCGCCGAATTCCTTCTCCTTCTCTTCGCGCTCGGCCTCGGCCGCCTTCTTCTCGTCCTCGGTGTCGAGGTCGACCTCGCCCTTGGCGATCGACTGGAAGGTCTTGCCGTCGAAGTCCGAGACAGCGTCGACCCACATCTCGTCCACCGGGTCGGTGAGAACCAGAACCTCGAGGCCCTTGGCCTTGAAAGCCTCCATGTGCGGGGAGCTTTCGATGAGGTGACGGGATTCGCCCGTCATGAAGTAGATCTGTTCCTGGCCGTCCTTCATGCGCTCCACGTACTCGGCGAGAGTGGTCACGCCCTCTTCGCTGTTGGTCGAGGCAAACGAAGAGATGTCGAGCAGCGTCTTGCGGTTGTCGGCATCGGCCATCAGGCCTTCCTTGAGCGCGCGTCCGAACTCGGTCCAGAAGGTCGAGTACTTCTCGGGCTCGTTCGCCTTCATGTCCTTGATGGTCGAGAGGACCTTCTTGGTCAGACGACGACGGATGGCAGCGATCTGCCGGTCCTGCTGCAGAATTTCACGAGAGACGTTGAGCGAGAGGTCTTGTGCGTCGACCACGCCCTTGACGAAGCGCAGGTAATCGGGCACCAACTCTTCGCAGTCGTCCATGATGAAGACGCGCTTGACGTAGAGGTGGATGCCGGCCTTGCGCTCACGCATGAACAGATCGAACGGCGCCGTCGACGGAATGAACAGCAGCGCTTGGTATTCGAAAGTACCTTCGGCCTTCATCGGGATGACCTCGAGAGGCTCGTCCCAGGCGTGGCTGACGTGCTTGTAGAACTCCTTGTACTCGTCCTCGGACACCTCGTCCTTGGAGCGAGTCCACAGTGCCTTCATCGAGTTGATCGTCTCGGTCTCGATGGTGACCTCGGGCTCTTCGCCCTCGGCTGGCGTCGACGTCCGAGCGACATCCATGCGGATGGGCCACGCGATGAAGTCGGAGTACTTCTTGACCAGTTCCTTGATCTTCCATTCCGACGTGTAGTCGTGCAGGCCGTTCTCGGAATCCTCGGGCATCAGGTGCAGGGTCACGGAGCTGCCCTGCGGCGCCTCGTTCACATGCTCGAGCGTGTACGTGCCTTCGCCGGTCGACTCCCAGCGCGTCGCGTGGTCTTCACCGGCGCGGCGGGTCAGCAGCGTGACCTTGTCCGCCACCATGAACGTGGAGTAGAAGCCGATGCCGAACTGACCGATCAGTTCTTCGGATGCCGCTGCATCCTTGGCTTCCTTGAGCTTACGACGCACCTCGGCGGTGCCGGACTTGGCGAGCGTGCCGATCAGGTCGACGACCTCGTCACGCGACATTCCGATGCCGTTGTCGCGGATGGTCAGGGTGCGTGCCGCCTTGTCGATGTCGATCTCGATATGCAGATCGGAGACGTCGACGTCGAGGTCTTTGTCCTGGTACGACTCGAGGCGGAGTTTGTCCAGCGCGTCCGAAGCGTTGGAGATCAACTCACGAAGGAAGCTGTCCTTGTTCGTATAGATTGAATGAACCATCAGATCCAGCAGCTGACGTGTTTCTGCTTGGAACTCGAGCTGCTCGGTATGCGCGGTCACTTCGATCCCTTTCTCTTCTCGGACTGATCACAGGGATTTTACTCGACCTCGAATACCGCGGGCCGGCCCCCGCACAGACAAGGGAGGCCACGCGACCTGCGCATGACCTCCCGTTATCTTCACCCACCGATCTACTCCGTGACGTCAACCATCGAATAGTTCGAGACGCCGCCGGCCAGCACCCTGAGGTGATCGTCCGATGCGCCCAAAGTGTGTTCGATGGCCACCAGCCGCGAGACGTAGTGCCCGACCGGATACTCGGCTGTCATACCGATACCACCGTGCATTTGAATTGCTTCCTGACCGATCTGATGCGCGGCACGACCGACAGCCAGCTTCGCTCGCGACGCGATGGTCGGATCGATCACTCCGTCGGCGATGGCCATGGTCGCGTACAGACTCATGCTGCTCGCCAGTTCGAGCGCCACGTACATGTCGGCCGCACGATGCGTCAGCGTCTGGAACTTCGCGAGCGGAACACCGAACTGCTTGCGCTGCTTCAGATAATCTGTCGTCAGTCGCAGCGCCTCGGTCATGATTCCGATCGCCTCGGCGCACAGAGCTGCCTGCGCCCGGACCTCTGCTTCGACGATCGCCGCCGTGACATCGCTGCCCTCACCAAGTTGTTCGGCCGCGGCATCGGTGAACGTGAACTGCGCACCGCGACGGCCGTCGTGGGTGGCATACGTGTTCCGTGTGACACCTGAGCCCTCCGCATCCACCAGGAAGAGCCCGGTGCCGCCGCCTGGAAGTGTGGCGCTGACGACCACGACGTGCGCGCTGTCGCCCTGCAGGACCGGGTTCTTGACGCCGGTGATAGTCCACCCCGATCCCGACTGCGTCGCCGTGGTCGTGACGGTGGCGACCGGCCAGCGCGTGCCGGGTTCCGTATGCGCGAAGGCCGACAGAGTGGTCCCGTCGCTGAGCGCCGGCAGGAGCCGCGCCCGCTGATCTGCCGAACCGACAGCCGCGATCAAACCGCCGGGGATCAGAACACCACCCAAGTACGGCTCGGGTGCAAGCGCTCGGCCCAGTTCGGTCATCACGACCATGGTCTCGACCGGTCCAGCGCCCATTCCGCCGTCAGACTCCGCGAACGGCAGGCCGAGCAGCCCAAGCTCCGCGAACTGCTTCCACACCGCGGCATTCCATCCCTCGTCGGTAGCCGAGGTGGCGTTGCGCTTCTCCGCGTCGTAGCTGCGGTTGAGCAATTCACGCGTCGTGTCGCGAAGCATCGTCTGTTCGTCGTCGAGTTCGAAATTCATGTCAGATGCTCACAATCCGAGGATCGAGGAGGCAATGATGGAGCGCTGCACCTCACTTGATCCGCTGTAGATGGAAACCTTCCGGTAGTTCAAGTAGCGCGGCGCCGCCTGCTGCGCCCACTCCGGCGAGTCGATGTCGGCGATATCTACCGGCAGAGAGTCCGGTCCGGCGACATCCATCAGCAATTCCGTTGCTGCCTGCTGCAATTCGGAGCCACGGAGCTTGAGCAGTGAGGATGCCGGATTCGGCTTTCCGTCTGCCGAACTCGCCACAACTCGCAGTTGAGTCAGATCCAGTGCAAGCAATTCGTTTTCCAACTCGGCCAACCGAGCCGCGAACAACGGATCCTCGAGGAGGGTGCCGGTTCCGACGCGAACCTCCCGCGCCTTCTCTTTTGCCGTGGCGACAAGGGTTTTGGAGAACCCGACCCGTGTGACCCCCGTGCGTTCGTTACCGAGCAGGAACTTGGCGTAGTCCCAGCCCTTGTTCTCCTCGCCGACAAGATTTTCCGCAGGAACACGGACGTTGTCGAAGAACACCTCGTTGACCTCGACGCTGCCGTCGATCAGTTTGATGGGACGAATCGTGATGCCGGGAGTCGCCAAATCGATGAGCAGGAACGAAATTCCTGCCTGACGCTTCTGGGCACTGGCATCTGTCCGAACCAGACAGAAGATCCACTCGGCGTGCTGCGCGAGAGTAGTCCACGTCTTCTGACCGTTGACGATGTAATCCGCGCCGTCACGGACAGCAGCCGTCTTGAGTGAAGCGAGATCCGAACCGGCTTCTGGTTCCGAAAAACCTTGGCACCACCAGATATCGGCGTTAGCCGTCGCCGGGAGAAACTTCTCCTTCTGCTCCTGCGAGCCGAAGGCCGCGATAACGGGCCCAACCATGCTCACGTTGAACGGCAACGGGTTGGGTACCGACGCCAACTGCATTTCCTCGGAATAGATGTGGCGCTGAACCGGAGTCCAGTCCTTGCCACCCCATTCGACCGGCCAGTGCGGAACCGCCAGTCCGTGTGCGTTCAGAATCTGTTGGCCCGCAACGATGTCTTCACGCGTCAGCTTTCCGAATCCCGCTGCACGTGCACGAAGTTCGGGCGAGAATTCGGTGGTGAAGAACTTTCGCATCTCCTCGCGGAACGCAACTTCCTCAGCGGTCAATTCGAGATTCATATGGAGTCTGCTTTCTTCTGGCAGGATTTCAGAACAAGATTCGTGCGACGGTCTGCGCAACAACGGCTGGCTTGTCCACGCCTTCGATCTCGACGGTGTTGGTGATCTGACTCTGCAGCGAACCGTTCGGCAACTCTTCGATCGCAGAGAGCACTGCAGTGTTTCGAACCTTGGCTCCAACCGGCACTGGACTCGGGAATCGAACCTTGTCGGACCCGTAGTTGATGACCATCTTCGCCCCGTCGATGCGGTACACGGACTTCGACAGAAGCGGCAGGAGCGAGAGAGTCAGATACCCGTGGGCAATCGGACCGCCGAAAGGTGATTCACGCTTTGCCCTTTCGTCGTCGACGTGAATCCACTGATGGTCACCGGTCGCGTCGGCAAATTGATGGACCATCTCGCGGGTGACCTCGACCCACTCGCTCGAGCCCAGCGTTTCACCGACCGCCCCCAGGAGATCGGCCTTGTTCTCGAACACCCGCGTCATCTGATCCTCCACGTTCCCGAACACTGTTAGGTTAATTGGATAATAAACTCACGGTGTAAGGTTGTCCAGTACTTTCACACGAAAGGGTGTGCGATGGCGCGACCGCGGATTCCACTACTGAGCAAGCCGATCATCAGGGACACCGCCCTGAAATTGGTCGACGAGCACGGTTTGACCGACTTCTCGATGCGCAAACTCGCCACCGTTCTCGGCGTGCAAGCACCATCGCTGTACAGCCATTACGCCAACAAGGACGAGCTACTCGACGACGTCGCGAACGTCATCATGGAGTCCGTCGACGTGAGCGGCTTCGACTCTGACGATTGGCGCGGTGCGCTTCGCACGTGGGCGCGGTCCTACCACGCCGCCCTGGGCAAGCATCCCAATATCGTTCCCTACTTGGCCTACGGTCCGAGCGTCAGGCCCATCGCCCTTGACCGCGCCAACGCCATCCACGGCGGCCTGGTGCGGGCCGGATGGCCGCAGCGCACGGCAACACTGATCGGCGCTTCCGTCAAGTACGTGGTCATGGGTGCTGCGACGGCGACGTTCTCCGGCGGATTCGTAGACGATCCGGCGATCTACGCCGAGCGTTACCCGCACCTCACGCGAGCACATCTGTTGCGCGAGCGTGCTACGGAAATCGACGGTGCCAGTTTCGAACTCGCGCTGGAATCCCTGCTGGACGGGCTGGAAGCCAAATATGCACTGCTGCAGACCACTTCAGAGTAATTCCCTGAAAACCGGGGGTTGCTACTTTCGGTCGAGCATGCCGAGCATCGCAACGAAGGCCGCCTGACGATCCCCGAGAGCGGCAAAGAATTCCCGATCCGATGCTTCGACCGCACGATTTGCCTTGCCGGCCAGGGCCGCACCCGCCTGGGTCACCACCACCGAGCGTGCCCGAGCGTCGGTCGGGTGTGGACGTCGTTCGACCAATTTCTTGGATTCGAGGGTCCGTATCACCTGTGACGTCATCATCGGATCAGTGCGCGCATACTCGGCAAGATCGCGTTGAGTTATCGGCGTTTCCGCGTCCAGCCACGTCAGTGCGGCGAGTAGAACGAACTGCACGTGAGTCAGGTCGAAAGGCCGCAGCGCCGCGCGAATCGAAGCCTGCCAAGCATTGGTGACACGCCACAACATCAGACCCGGACTGTCGCCAGCATCCTCGAAGTCGGTTTCCAGTTTCTTCGCCACAGCGTCAGTGTGTCAGCTCGTTGCCGAGCGCAGAATCTCGACGTCGTTGCCATCCAACGGAATCAAGCCTCGGCGGAGCTGATACCCCCAATTCGGTGTCGAGGTCAATGCCAATCGACTCCGTACGTCGCCGAGAGGAACGGGCGTGAACTGCTCGTATCGCACTCGACGCCGAAACGGCTTGAAGCACCCCTCGTCCGCCTGCCAGATCTCACCCTCTTCGATCACCCCGAGGGCTGTGAACTCGCGCAACGGATCTCGATCACCAATGGACTCGACCGGCGAATAGTAGACAAGCACATCGCCCGCCTTCATCCGCGCCAATCCGGACCTCTTCCCGTGCCCGATCTGCGCGATCCCAAGATCCACTGCGCGACGCACATGTTCGGCCGAGACAACCCCTAACCAGGCGTTCATCGCCGACCACCTGGCGAACCGATCGCAAGTTCAATCATGAATTTAGTATGCGCGCTTATTATATTCCTCGCAACAGATCGACTCTTGAACGTGTTCAACTTCTAGGCGTACGCTGAACTTGAACACGTTCAAAGAAGGGGAGCCCATGAGCAGTCGCGGGATCGAAACCAGGGAAAAGCTGGTGGAAACAGCTTTGCGGCTCTTCCGCGACGAGGGCTTCGCAGCGACGACCATGCGCAAGATCGCGACCGAAGCGGAGGTCTCCCTCGGGAATGCCTACTACTACTTCGCCAGCAAGGACGAACTGGTTCACGAGCTGTATCTCGTCATCCAACGTGATCACCGAGAGCGTGCGCTTCCACTCCTACGGCAGGGTGGCTCACTCGCGGAAAATCTCGCGATCGTTCTGCACACCGGACTCGATGTCATGGGGCCATATCACGGGTTCGGTGGCGCGTTTCTGCACGTTGCCCTACCAACCGCATCGCCGTCCAGCCCGTTCTCGGCCGAGTCGAGCGATGCGAGATCGATGGCCGTCGAATTGATGCGCGAAGCACTGGCGGCGTCGAAGCAGAAGACGCCGGCGTCCTTGGAGACCCAGCTCCCAACACTCTTGTGGCTCAGCTATCTGGGCGTGACGCTGCACTGGGTCACCGACTCGTCTCCGGGGCAAACTCGTACCCGATCCCTGGTCGACGGCCTGGTCCCGATCATCGCCAAAGCGCTCACCCTCGCGCGGCTACCAGTGGCCCGCGGCCTGGTCGGCGACGTCGCCGCCCTGATGACCAAAGTCGTTTCTCCAGAGCGGAACAAAAAATCATGAAGACTGTCGTTGTATGTGGGGCGTCGGGTTACATAGGGCAATCTCTCCTTCGAGCGCTCGAATCGAACGGGGCCGAGATTCGGACGATCGGCCGCGGAGGAACGAGCGATGCCACCTGGTCCGACGAGCAAGGTGTCGCCGACGTACTCAGCGGCGCGGATCTGCTGGTCAACCTCGCCGGACGCTCTGTGAGCTGCCGATACAACAAGCGCAATGCAGACGAAATCTTCTCCTCCCGCGTGGAAACGACCGCACTGTTGGGTCGCGCACTGGCCCGTACACCGCAGCCACCCTCGCTCTGGGCGAATGCCAGTACCGGCACGATCTACCGAGACGCGCGGGATCGACCGATGGACGAGAAGAACGGAGAGCTGGGTAAGGGATTCTCCGTCGCGGTCGCGCGGGCGTGGGAGCACGAATTGTTCTCAGCCCCAACCCCCGTTCGCAAAGTGGCGTTACGAATGTCGATCGTTCTCGGAGCCGGCGGCGGAGCAATCAACCCCTTCGTGAACCTGGCCCGAATCGGTTTCGGCGGAAGAATGGGCGACGGACGACAAATGTTCAGTTGGATACATATCGCCGATGTCGTTCGCTCGGTCATCCACATCTACGAGCATCCGGAGATCTCAGGCCCGGTCAATATCGCATCCCCGTATCCGGTAACCAACACCGACATGATGCGGATGGTACGAGCGAAACTTGGCCGACAATACGGGTTTCCGACGCCGGGCTGGATGCTCGAGTTCGGCGCACGAATCGTCCGCACCGAGGCTGAATTGGTGACGAAGAGTCGCTGGGTTTTACCAGGGGTGCTCGCGGACAGCGGCTTCCAGTATCAATTTCCGACGTTGGAGTCTGCGCTGGAACAGATCGCTCAGGAGACCCCGCGAGGGCTGCTTCCGGTGACACTCGGCTGAGTATCGTGCTCTCCGGTCCGCCCGCCGTACGTCGCAATCTTGTACTCCGTCGCAGCCAAAGACAATGTGAGCTCCTTGATCTGCCGACGAACGGTGTCCCGGTGCTCGAGCAGCATGTCGAGCCTCTCCGGAACTGTCCCTTCACCGGCGTCGACCAGTTCAACGTAGTGCTGCAGGTCGCGAATCGCCATGCCTGAGATACGCATGCGGGTCAGAAACACCAGCCTGCGAATAGATTCCGGCCCGTACACACGATGTCCGCTCGAATCACGATCCACCGCAACCAAGCCGATCTTCTCGTAGTAGCGCAGGGTATGTGCCGAAACATCCAGCAGGTCTGACACTTCGGCGATCGACATCGGATCTTCGACGTCCCCTGCATCGACGAGCCGGTGAATGACCTCGATCGACATGGGCCCGTCCACTTCCCCAAGTGCCTCGAGCGCCTTACGCATCAAGTCTTCGGTAGCCATGACTCCCAGCCTAGAACGGGCGGACAGGTCCGGCAGCATCCGCGAAATCGGCGCTGCGAGCGAGGTCGGCCCAGACGGATACCTCGGCGAGATTCTTCCGATACGACGTGGATATCCGCTCCACGGCTTCCTTTCCCAGCGGCAGACGCAGTGGCACGTTCTCACTGTGTACCAGCGCATTGATGATTACCGCTGCTTTCTCCGGATCGCCCTCCTGAACACCGTCTGCCGCCGCCATGTCACGCAGAACAGGATCGAGCAAATCACGGTAGTCCGAGGATGATTCGGCGAAGCTCAGAACGCCAGGTGTGTTGAATGCTGTACGGAATCGGCTGGGCTCGACGATCATGACCCGGATGCCGAACTGCCCGACCTCACCGGCAAGGGCCTCCGACCAGCCTTCAATCGCGAATTTGGACGCCGAATACGCCCCGACGCCGGGAAACGACATGCGGCCGCCTTGACTGCTCATCTGCACGATCGTTCCGCTGCCCTGCGCTCGCATCGAAGGGAGGACGGCGCGCACCAACGCGGCGGGTCCGATCAGGTGCAGTTCCATGAGATCCCGCAAGGTCGAATCGTCCACCATCTCCGCCGCGCCGACCATCCCGCGACCGGCATTGTTGACCAGCACGTCGACACGACCGAAATGCTCGAGCGCATGTTCGACGACGCTGGGTGCCGCCGCGGTGTCGCGGACGTCGAACGTCACCGCCGAGAACCGATCCGGATGCTCCGACGCGATATCTGCAACGGACTCGGGCCTACGAACTGCCGCGACTACCGCGTCCCCGGTTCGAAGTGCGGACACTGCAAGCTCGCGGCCGAAACCCTGAGAAACTCCAGTGATGATCCAGGTTTTTGTTGTCATGGTGGGCAACGCTAGGGGTTAGAGCGCGCTCCAACGCAAGCCTTTGGTTCTACAGCCGAGCTACGCGCCGGCCCAAACCGGTCGCTCGCCGCGAAGGAAACCGTCGACACCGGCTTTGAAGTCGTCACTGCTGTAGATCATGCGCATCAGATCATCGTTGTCGGTGATCGATCGGGTCCTGATGCGGCGCAGGGACTCTCGAATCGTCCACACGGTCATCGGGGCAGCCGCAAGGAGTTCCCGCGATACCTGGGCAGTCAGGCTCGCGAACTCTGTCTCTGTTGCACAGTCGCTGAGGAAGCCGTTCCGCAGAGCCTCGTCGCTCGACATGACCCCCGCCCGAGCGACCAACGACATCAGACGCGAACTGCCGATCCTGTCCGCCAGCAACGCCACGGAATGGACCGACAACGAGTTTCCGAGTGTGCGCGCGATCGGGAGGCAGAAGCGGGACCCGTGCGTCGCGATCCGCACATCGCACGCTGCCGCTAACAACAGCCCGGCTCCCGCGCACACACCATCGATGACCGCCAGCGTGGGAACCCGCACTTTCTCGAGTTCGGTCAGCACGCCGACGAACCGACTTTCGTAGTCGAGCCCGTCATGAAAACTCGAGAAGGTCTGAAAATGGCGTATGTCGGAACCCGCCGAGAACGCCTCTCCCCCAGCACCTCGGAGAGTGAGTAACCGGATCTCGCGGTCGGAGTCGGCGCTCCGGCAGGCTCCGGCAATGGCGTCGTACATCTGAGGAGTCAGTGCGTTGTGTTTCTCCGGCCGGTTGAACACGACGTCAAGCGTCTCGCCACGACGGATGATCGAGATGTCTTCGTGCGTTTCAGTCATGACACTGACGCTATTACCGACAAGGAACAAACGAAACACATTGCACTCGAGTATCTTTGCGAATATTCGGTGCGAAGTTGCAGATAGTGCGAACGGAGAAGCGTCGACGAGGCCAGGAGACGGTGATGCCAGAACCGAACCTCGCCGACGCAGCATTAGTGGGGTGTCATGCCACGATTGTTGAAAGCGTTATGCCACAACGGTCCGCTGCGGCACACCGGAGTACTGACTCAGCGGCCTGATCAGTGCGTTCGACTGCCCCTGCTCGATGATGTGCGCCGTCCATCCGGTGATGCGGCTCATCACGAAGATCGGCGTGAACATCTCGACGTCGAAGCCCATGAGGAAATACGCAGGGCCCGTAGGGAAATCGAGATTCGGCTTGATTCCGGTGGCACTGACCATCGTCTTCTCGAGGATCTCGTACATCTGCACCCACTTTTCGCCGTCAGTGCAAGCAGCGACGTCGACGAGCGCCTGCTTCATGGTCGGCACTCGCGAATCACCGTTCTTGTAGACACGGTGCCCGAATCCCATGACCTTCTCTTTGACAGCCAACTTCTCCGACATCCAGGCTTCTGCGCGGTCGGGGTCGTCGATCTCGAGCATGTCGTGCATGACAGCTTCGTTTGCGCCGCCGTGCAACGGGCCCTTGAGCGTGCCGATCGCAGCCGTCACTGCGCTGTAGATGTCCGAAAGTGTGGACGTCACAACACGAGCGGCGAACGTCGAGGCGTTGAAGGAGTGCTCCGCATACAGGATCAGCGAGACCTCGAAGGCCTTCACGATCGCCGGCTCCGGAACAGCACCGAAGCACATGTTCAAGAAGTTTTCGGCGAAACCCAGGTCCGACTGCGGCGCGATGGGATCCTGGCCGCGCCGGCGGCGGAAATCGGCTGCGACGATGGTCGGAAGCACAGCCGTCATCCGCAGTGCCTTGGCCAGATTGGCCTTCTCCGAGTTGTCGTCCTCCGCCGGATCCTCGGCGCCGAGGTAGCTGATCGCCGTACGGACCACATCCATGGGGTGGCAGTTGTCCGGCATCTTGGTCAGGAGCGAGAGCAGTGATCGATCGGCACGGCGAGCCGCACGCTCACGCAGACAGAGCAATTCGAGCTGCTCGGGTGTCGGCAGTTCGCCGTACCACAGCAGGTGCGCAACTTCTTCGAAGCTACAATTCGCGGCGAGGTCCTGCACTGCGTAACCGCGATACGTCAACGAATTCGTCTCGGGCACTACCTTGGAGATAGCCGTCGTGTCGACGACAACCCCGGCCAAGCCCTTGTAGATCGTCGGAATCTGTTCGGTCATGTCCTACTCCCCTCCACGCTGAAATTGAAAATGCCACTGTCGAATTCGTTGTAACGCTCGTACTCGAGAATCTCGTACAACCTGCTGCGCTGCTGCATCTCGCCGAGCAGTCCTTCTTGCGTGCCCTCCGCAAAAATCTCGCGCAGACCCTTTTCGATAGCGAACATCGCCAGACGAAGGGTGGTCACGGGGTAGATGACGGCGTTGAAACCGATCTCTTCCAATGTCTTCGCCGAAATGAGGTTCGACTTTCCGAACTCGGTCATGTTGGCGAGCAACGGAGTGTCGACTGCTGCGCGGAACTTCTCGAAGTCGGCCTCGGTGGCAAGAGCCTCTGTGAAGATCAAATCAGCGCCGGCATCCGCGTAGGCCTTTGCTCGCTCGATCGCTGCGTCGATACCGTCGATTCCGGCAGCATCGGTGCGCGCGCAGATGACGAAGTTCGGGTCACGACGTGCCGAGACTGCAGCACGAACTCGGCGAACCATGTCTTGGGTAGGCACGATCGCTTTGCCGTCGAGGTGCCCACAGCGCTTGGGGTTGATCTGATCCTCCAGGTGCAGACCGGCTATACCGTCGTCCTCGAAGACCGTGACCGTGCGGGCAGCACTCATGGGTTCACCGAAACCGGTGTCGGCATCGATCAGCGTCGGGAGGTAGGTGACCCGCGCGATCTGCTTGCTGTGGGCGGCGACCTCGGTCAACGTGGTCAGCCCGATGTCGGGAAGCGCCAATCCGGCGGAATACGCACCACCCGAAACGTAGACACCTTCGAACCCGATTTCCTGAATGAGCTTGGCTGTCAACGGATTGATCGCACCGGGGAGTCGTTGAATCTTTCCGGACGTCAGCCCGGCCCGGAAGGCAATCCGCTTGTCGGCTGCAGACGTCGATGCGGCAATGAGGCCCGTCATCAGAAGAGTCCCTTGGCGACCTTGGGGGCCCGAGCGAGAACGTCTTCGGAAACGGTGAAGGTCAGCTGATCGAGTTCGCCTGCCTTCAAATCGGCGGTGCGCTGAGCCGCGTCGAGGAAGCGGTCCTGTTCGCTCGGCTCGATGACGCCCTCGGCGAGGGTGCGGAACTTCGCGACGTACTGATCGCGAGCGAACGGACGTGCGCCGAGCGGGTGTGCATCGGCCACCGCAAGCTCGTCGACGATGACCTCGCCGCTCTTCAAGGTGATCTCGGCGCGAGCACCGAAAGCCTTCTCGTCCGGGTCCGTCGAGTGGTAACGGCGTGTCCATTCGGGATCTTCGCGCGTGGAGATCTTGTTCCACAGCTCGATCGTGTCGGGGCGCTGTGCACGCTCGGGCGCGTAGGAATGCTCGTGGTGCCACGTACCGTCCTGCAGCGCAACGGCAAAGATGTACATCACCGAGTGATCGAGAGTTTCGCGTGATGCGGTGGGGTCGAACTTCTGCGGATCGCCGGAACCGGTGCCGATGACGACGTGGGTGTGGTGACTGGTATGCAAGACGATCGAGGCGATCTGGTCGAGATCGCCGACGCGAGAACGCATCCGGCGTGCGAGGTCGATCGGCGCCTGGCTCTGGTACTCCGCGGAGTGTTCCTTCGTGTACGAGTCGAGGATGGCGCGCTTCGCCTCACCAGAACCCGGAAGCGGAACGTGGTACTCCTTGTCCGGGCCACCGAGCAGCCAGGCGATCACGCCGTCTTCGCCTTCCCAGATCGGTGACGGCGCACCTTCACCGCGCATCGCACGGTCGACTGCCTCGACGGCAACCTTGCCGGCCAGCGCCGGCGCGTAGGCCTTCCAGCTGGAGATCTCGCCCTTGCGGGACTGCCGTGTAGCCGTCGTGAGGTGCAGCGCCTGACCGATTGCCTGGTAGACCGTCTCGGTGCCCAGGCCGAGCAAGGTTCCGATACCTGCCGCGGCCGAAGGGCCGAGGTGTGCGACGTGATCGATCTTGTGCTCGTGCAGGCAGATAGCCCGAACCAGGTCGATCTGGATCTCGTAGCCAGTCGCCAGACCACGAATCAGGTCTTTGCCGTCACGCCCGGCGTGCTGAGCGACGGCAAGGATCGGCGGGATGTTGTCACCGGGGTGCGAGTACTCGGCGGCCAGGAACGTGTCGTGGAAATCGAGTTCACGAACCGCTACGCCGTTTGCCCATGCGGCCCATTCAGGCGAGAAGGTACCCGAGATACCGAACACGGTGGAACCGGGTGTGTACGGATGAGACTGCGCCTGCGCACGCGCATTCACTACGGGGCGGCGCACCAGGGAAGCTGCGGCAACTGCCGCGTTGTCGATGATCCGGTTGACGATCATGTCGGACGTGGCGTCGGTGACCTCGACGGAATCCGTCGCAACTTCCGCGATCTTCCACGCGAGGTGGTCTTCCTTGGGGAACTCTTCGGCAGAGCGGTGGGTGCGTACGAGATGCGTCTTCATCGATCCTCTTCTCACGTGCTTCGGTATCTATTTGCACGCTACGCAGCTCATTAACCTCGGGATAGGCCCTCGCAACTGCCTATTTGTGCAATAACGATCCTGCAATGTTGCGAATGTTGCGAATGGCTCCTCGGTAGGGTGAACGCGATCGGCACCGAGGAGATTCGATGAAGAAGATGTACGCGGGAGCGCGGCTGCGACGGCTGCGGGAAGAACGAAACCTGTCACAGTCCGCACTGGCGAAGGCACTCGAACTCTCCCCCAGCTATGTCAATCAACTAGAGAACGATCAACGACCGCTGACGGTCCCCGTCCTTCTCAAGCTCAACGCCGAGTTCGATCTCGACGTGCAATTCTTCGCCTCCGATTCCGACGCACGCCTCGTGGCTGACGTTCATCACGCCTTGGCCGAAACCTCGGAATCCGGGGAGGTATCGCTGGCAGAGGTAGACGAATTGGTGGCCCGAATGCCCGCGGTCGGACGCACCCTCGTGATGTTGCACCGTCGTTTGCACGCCGCAACCGAGCAGTTGGACCAGTTCTCGACGCAATTGTCCGGCGAGGCCGCATCTGATGTGTCGCTCGTACCCATGCCCTACGAGGAGGTTCGGGACTTCTTCTACGACCGAAAGAATCACATCGCCGTTCTGGACGACGCTGCCGAGCAGATGTTCGTGGACAACGGATTGTCCGTTGGCGCAGTGGATTTGCAACTGGCACGACTACTTCGCGATCAGCACGGCGTCACCGTGACGATCCGTACCGACGAACCAGACAAGCTCGGCCCCAAGCGTTTCTACGATCCGGACAAGTCGGTACTCACCCTCGCCCGTCGTCTGTCGGCAGGGCAACGCGCGTTCCAGATCGCGATGCAGTTGGCCTTCTTCACCCAAGCCGACGTGATCGATTCTCTTGTCGCCGAGGATGAATCATTGAGTGCCGAATCCGCAGCTCTCGCCCGCATCGGACTCGCGCATTACTTCGCCGGCGCGCTACTACTGCCGTACACCCAATTCCTGGAATCCGCTGAGGCCTTGCGATACGACATCGATCTGCTGAGCCTCAAGTTCGAGGTCGGCTTCGAGACCGTCTGCCACCGGTTGTCCACACTCCAACGGCACGGCCAGCGCGGCATTCCCTTCTTCTTCGTCCGAACCGATCGCGCCGGAAACATCTCGAAGAGACAGTCCGCTACCGCTTTTCACTTCTCCAGAGTCGGCGGCAGTTGCCCGCTGTGGGTCATCCACGAGGCGTTCGCGAGCCCAGGGCGCATCCTCACCCAGGTCGCGAAGATGCCCGACGGCCGGACATACCTCTGGGTGGCGCGCACTACCCACAGCGGCGGGCTCGGGTACCTCGCCCCCGAGCGGAACTTCGCCGTCGGACTCGGTTGCGACATCGGCTACGCCGATCGCATGGTCTACTCCCACGGAATCCAGACGGACGACCCCGCGACCATCGTGCCGATCGGCGCGGGGTGCAAAGTCTGTGACAGACCGGCGTGCTCTCAACGCGCCTTCCCCCAACTCGGCCGCTCGATCTCCGTCAGTCAGAACAGCAGCAGCCATCTGCCGTATCCGCAACAGTAGGGCGCAAACAATAGGGCGCACCGACTCCACCTGCGCTTCCCCGGAGCTACGGCGCCTTTCTGCTTCGATGGATGTCATGCAACCCGATACCGTGACCCCTCGTCGACTGGTTCTTCGCCGCCTTTCGGCCGTGGTTGGTGTGGCCGGAATCGTGACGGGTTTGGTTGCCTTGATCGCAACTCAGCTGGACGTCGATCACAACATCGTGATCGTTCTGGCGTCAGTGGCACCCTTGTTGATGATTGCTCCGCTGATCGGTGCCGTCGTCTCGGGTATCGGGCGTCAGTGGATCGTATGTGCCGCATCCCTTGTCGTCCTTGCACTGTTCGGATGGTCTGTGAGCCCGCTGTACATCGGCGGAACTGGGGAGTCGACGTCTGCGAACGGTCCATCGATTCGGTTGATGCAGGCCAACTTGATGGTCGGTGCAGCGGATCCGGAGTCGCTTGTGGCGATGGTCCGCGAACGCAACGTCGACGTGGTGACGGTCCAGGAGTTGACGTACCAGGAAGCCGAAGCGCTCGAAGCCGCCGGGCTTGAAGAGGTTCTGAGCCACCAGTTCCTGATCCCCTACGCCGACGGCGGTGGCGGGGCCGGAATCTACAGTCGCTTTCCTCTCTCCAATCCACGTAGCCTCGACGGGTTCTCACCCGAAACGCTGTCCGCAGAGCTGAATGTCGGCTTGGCGCAGCCAGTCACATTGTTCGCCGTGCATCCGGCACCTGCGTACATCTCGCCGGCTTCGGTGTGGGCGGCCGAGCAGCAGAAGCTTGGGTCTTACATGGACGAAGTCGCCGGGATGGACAATGTGATAGTCAGCGGCGATTTCAATGCGTCGCACTCGAACAAACAGTTCCGGAATCTCCTCAGAAACGGATACACCAGCGCCGCCGATCAATTGGGTTCCGGCCTGATCCCGACGTACCCGACCGACAAGTGGTATCCGGCGGTGGTCGGTATCGACCACATCATCACCAAAGGCGCCGTGGCGACATCCTTGGAACGGATCGAGATCGAGGGATCCGATCACCACGGCCTGATTGCCGACATCACGTTGTCTTGACTAAATCCTGGATTGAGCAAGCACCGGGGCATTGTTGTGCCCCGGTGCTCGCGTCTTCAGTTGTCGCGATTCACGCCGCGGTGGGCGGACTGTTCCCGCCGATCGGCTGCTGATACGGATCGATCGACATCGGTGGATAGAACACCGACTTCCGATCCGGGCCGATCTCCACCCGCCACTCCGTGTGGTGCATCGTCCGATGATGATGACCGCACAACAAGATCAGATTATCGAGATCCGTTGGGCCACCATCACCCCAGTGAACAATATGATGAGCATCGCACCACCCCGACGGAGTCCCACACCCCGGAAACGCACACCCACCATCCCGAACCGCAAGAGCCCGCCGCTGCGGCACCGTCGCCGTTCTCGCTTCCTTACCGCAGTCGAGCGGAACACCATTCTCATCCAACAAAATCCGCGTCACGGTGCAGTCGCACGCCAACATCCGGGCAGTATCGATACTGATCGGGCCCACCCAATCCGTCCACGCAAATCCCAGCTCCTCGGTGGACGGCAACAGGTCTTTCAGAACTTTAAGGTCCGTCATGTCTTTCGCGGACGCGGTGACCGTGATGTGCGGTTTCACCCCGCCCTCGATCGGACCCAACCCCGCCCGCTCGTACCGGCGCAACAACTCGCAAAACCCGTCCGCACGCCGTAGCGCCGGAGTACGCGTGTCCTTGACACCGTCCTTCTCCGGCGTCGGCGCCGACAGGCTCGACAGCAACGTGATCAGACGGGCCCCGTTCACAGCATCCAGATCACCCTTCACAGTGACCCTCCCGTACAAGCCTTTCGAGGCGTAGAACTCGTTCCGCTCCGAATCCTCCCCGACCGGAACACCGTCCTCGCGCTTGCCGTACTGCTTCTCGATCCGCCGGATCGCCGCCCGCACCGCATCACAATCCGCAATGTTCTTCGACGCCAACCCCAACAGAATCCCGCGAGCCTTGTCCACATCCGCCGGCGTCATGTTCTTCGGTGGATGCTGACAAAACGACGCCACCTGACGCGCCTTCAACGCATCAACATCACCCCGGTGAAACGCATCCGCCACAACAGGTTCGAGCATCAACAACCGCGCCAACCCGACCAGCAGACTGCACTCACCGATCTCCAAATTCGTCGAACCATGCAACCACTGCGCGATCGCTCGAAAACCCTTCCCGCCGAGAACCTCACGGGAAAACATCTCCACGATCAACAACACAAACCGCGATTGCAACTCGTGCCGGACACGCACCAGATCCAGAACCTCACCCTTGAGGCCCTCGCCATCCAGCTGCCACGCATCCCGACTGTCCATGCCGAAAGTTTAATCGAACACACTTTCGATAACCAGAGACAAAACGGACAACTTCACGAGCGCCCAGAACTCGAGACTCGTTGAAATACAGCCTCATTCGACTGCCACACGCTGCTACGTCGGCGTGACTATCGCAAAGTTCGGATCAGGCTCGTCGAGGTGCCCCGCAAGTTCTGCGAGCTTCGCCGGGTCGCCGGCCACCGTGATACTGCCATTCGCAATCTCGGCGCCCAGGTCCGCACCACCGAGCAGCACACCGAGTAAGCCGAGACGACTCAAACTGAACGTCGCATCCACAGACCCGGCATCTGCAGACCCACCTTCCACGTCGAAATGGATCAGCACTCCGTTGCTCAGTTCCGTTCGGTGCACGATGTTTTCGTCGGTGATGTTCCAATCGATGACGATGTGGGAATTCGCTGCACTCACTCCGTCGACGCGGAGCGACACGGCGTCGAACACCTGCTTCACCGACAACGCTGCGGTGATATCAGGAGCTGCAGCAACTGTGGGCGTACCCACCGAACCGTTGCGCAGTTCGTATGCACCGGTGAGGTAGAAGTTTCGCCAGGTGCCGTTCTCTGCGCCGTACCCGAGTTGCTCGAAGGTATCGGCCTGCAGGGTCTTGGCCTCGGCGTTGTCCGGTTCAGCAAAGATGACGTAGTTCACCACCTGCGCGACCCACCGAAAGTCTCCGCTCTCGTACGATTCCCGAGCTTTTCGGAGCACCTCTGCCGATCCGCCCATGAACTCCACGTGACGCTTGGCCGATTCGACGGGTGGATGCTCCCACAGGTGCGCTGGGTTGCCGTCGAACCATCCCATGTAGCGCTGGTAGATGGCTTTGACGTTGTGACTGACGGAACCGTAGTACCCGTGTGTGTGCCACGCCTGCGCCAAGGCGGCTGGCAGTTCGATGGATTCGGCGATCTCTAGACCGGTCCACCCCTGATTGATTCGACGAAGGGTCTGATCGTGAAGGTACCCGTAGAGATCGCGCTGCAATGACATGAACTCGGTGAGCCGTTCGGTCCCCCACGTCGGCCAATGGTGGGATGCAAACACGACGTCGGATCGTGAGGCGTAGCGATTGATCGATTCGGTCAGGTACGCCGACCACACATGCGGATCTCGCACCAACGCTCCACGAAGTGTCAGTAGGTTGTGCAGATTATGAGTTGCGTTCTCCGCCATGCACAGTGCGCGAAAGTCCGGGAAGTAGAAGTTCATCTCGGACGGCGCCTCGGTGCCTGGGGTCATCTGGAACTCGATCCGAACGCCGTCGATCGTCTCTGTATGACCAGTCTTCGAGATCGACACCGTCGGTGAAATCAGCGTCGGTGTACCGGTGGAGGTGGTCTGGCCCAATCCTGCACCGACGCCACCTCGAGGACCTCGAGGCAATGCCGCCCCGTACATGTATGCCGCGCGTCGAGCCATTGCCGTTCCCGCATAGACGTTTTCCTCAACGGCATGCTCCACGAATCCGGTTGGGGCATAGATCACGCATCGCCCGGCAGCGACGTCGTCTTCGGTGGTCACCCCCTTGACCCCACCGAAATGGTCGATATGCGAATGCGTGTAGATCACCGCGACAACCGGTCGATCACCACGATGCGCCCGATACAACGCGAGACCAGCGGCCGCGGTTTCCCGAGAAATCAGTGGATCGATGACGATGATCCCGCTCTCCCCCTCGATAAGGGTCATATTCGACAGATCGAGGCCGCGTATCTGATAGATCGAATCCGTCACCGCAAATAGCCCTTGCTTGGCCACCAACCTCGATTGACGCCACAAGCTCGGATTGACGGTCGGCGGGCACTCTTCATCCAGGAATGAGTACGAGTCGTTGTCCCACAGCACTTTTCCGTCGGGTCCGGTTACCACGCCGGGATCGAGCGCGCCGATGAACCCGCGCTCGGCATCGGTGAAATCGGTCTTGTCGGAGAACGGCAGGGTCTCGGTGACTCGGGAGTTCGCCGCTTCGATTGCGGCCGATGCTGCGCGTGGGTCGATCATAGATCAGCCTTTCATGCTCAATTGTCCAGTGTGGTAAACCCGTTCAAGGCTTCAAGAACCAGCGGGCACTAGCTCAGCAACTGCGACTTTGCCGCGGCGAACTCCGCGTCGGTCAACACGCCGGACTGATGAAGCTGACCCAGCTCCTGCAGCTTGGAGACCAGATCGTCCGCGCCAGAAGGGGGAACGGACTGCACGGGTGCGACCTGCGGCGGCGGCTGTTGCTGCTGGTACTCCTGCTGGTATTCCTGCTGCTGCTCGCTGGCCTTCCGTTGACTCCGTCGATCCATGGCGTTGGACGTCGCTTTTGCGGTTCCAGCCACTACCGCAGTGCGCGCCACCGTGCCGAGCAACCCCGGCCGCCCTCTGCGTCCACCTCGAAAAACCATGCCGAACTCCTTGGGTAATTGTCGCTACTGAAATGCTGCTTCGACCGCTGCGACGACTACCTCGCGCGGTACCTGAACGTGAAGGACTACATCGCCGCCGCCGCCGCGAACCGTCGACGCGAGCTCACGCGCCCACGTCTGCTCGTAGACGATGACTGCGGCGGACGTTCCTGGTTCGAGTGACTCACGGACCACGTCCAGATCCTCGTCACTGATCAATGCCTTGGCTTCGATGGACAGAATCGCCAGTCCGATCTCTGTGAGATCTTCGTCGACGTCGATCTGTGACACCTGTCCGTCGGCGTCCTTGGCGATGTACACGAGGTCGAGCAGGGTGACAAAACCTCGTTCCACCACGTTTTGCAGCGCGGCGACGGCTTCAGGATCCACAGTGGAACCTGGGAATGCCAGCACCACGAGCTCGACCGGTCCGATGTTCATTGCGTCGTTCATCCATCAAGCCTGGTGGCTCGGACGCTTGGGAACCTCACCCGCAGGGGATGAATTACCCGATGCGATCGAGTTATTTGTTGCGACGAATGACTTCGCGAATCGGCCGTACGTGTACGCCTTCTGCCGCGAGGGCTCGCCGGGCTTTGCCTCGAGTGACGAGCACACCGACGATGCCGAGAATCCAGACCGGATATTGCACCATCCAGGCGACGCGGAATCCGTCGAACGTGTACCCGCCCATGTGTCCGAGGATTACGCCCATCACTTGAATCACGATGAGGGAAGCGAGGAATCCACCGATGTTGACCATGCCCTGTGCGGTGCCCATCGCCGAACTCGGGTTGGACGTACGCGCGTAGTCGAAGCCGATCACCGAACCCGGCCCACCCACCGAGATGACGACCACCAGGATCGTCAACAACCAGAGCGGAGACGGTTCGCTTCGTGAAAGCACGATCGTCCACATGAGCGCGCTGGCCACCATGATGGTGAGAACCAACCACGATCGACGCATGGGATAGCGACCGGTGAGAATGCCGAGGATCGGGCCGGCCACGATTGCCGAGATGACCGACAGCGTCAGCAGCGAGCCGACCGTCGTGGAGTCGAGGCCTTGAGCCGATTTCAGGTACGGCACACCCCACAGCAGCGCGAACGTCGTAATCGAGAACTGAGTCCCCATGTGACTGAAGAACCCGAGACGGGTGCCGGGCCGCATCCACACCGTCTTGATCTGTCGCCCGATCTCCTTGGCGCCGGCCGGCACGGCGACCACGTCGGCACCGGGCGGCGCGTCGCGGATGACACTCAACGCCAGTGCAAACGCCAACAGTCCGACAGCGGCAGCGCTGCCGTAGGCAAAAGTCCAGCCCGGCCCGGACAACAGCAACATGAACGGGAGCGCAGACATCACCTGGCCCAGCTGACCGAGGATGCCCGTGAACTGCGAGACCAACGGCACCTGCCGGGGCGGGAACCACTGCGGTACCAACCGCAACACCGAGATGAAGGTGAGTGCATCCCCGGCACCGACGGCAATACGTGCACCGATCGCGACGGGCAGCGATTCGGTGAAGGCGAGAGCCAACTGCGCGGACATCATGATGAACGCACCGACTGCGATCATGATCCGCGAACCGTAGCGGTCGAGGAGGACTCCCGCCGGAATCTGCATACCGGCGTACACGACGATCTGCAGCACGACGAAGCTCGACAGAACGCTGGGCGAGATCGAGAACCGATCAGCAGCAGACAGACCCGAGACACCGAACGAAGTGCGGTGAAGCACGGCGATCACGTAGGCAAAAACACCGACACCCCAGACCAACCACACTTTTTTCATCGGGTCTGTATGTTACTCCTGTCTTTCGCAAGGCTCAGGACATGATTATTCGCGGCCCTGAGAGACCCAATTCAAATCAGCCGAACGGAAGCCTTCGGTGATCGCGGCGAGGGAGTCGAGGCGAGCGATCTGGTCTTCGCTCAGAACGATGTCCAACGCTCCGGCGTTTTCCGTGACTCGTGCAGCGAACCGCGTGCCGGGAATCGAAACGGAAGGCAACCCGTACTGACGGCCCTTGGCATCGAGCCATGCCAGGGAAACCTGTGCAGGCGTCGCGCCGAGCTCCTCACCGACGGCGCGGACCACGTCGAGAACCTTCTGATTAGCAGGGAGCGCGGAGTCCGAGAAGCGTGGGAAGCGTCGGCGTAGGTCGTTGTCACCGAGCGTCTCCGCATCGAACGATCCCGCCAGGAAGCCTCGGCCCACAGGTGAGAAGGGCACGAATCCGACTCCGAGTTCCGCGGCGGTGGGTACTACCTTGTTCTCGACGTCCCGACTCCAGATGCTCCATTCGGACTGGATCGCCGCGATCGGATGCACCCCGTACGCACGACGCAGTTCATCGCCGGTCGCCTCGGACAGGCCGATGTTGCGGACCTTGCCCGCCTTCACCTGCTCTGCGATCGCGCCGACGGTGTCTTCGATCGGAACGTTCGGGTCGACCCGGTGCAAGTAGTAGAGGTCGACATGATCGACGCCGAGTCGTCCCAGAGACTCGTCGAGTGCCTGCGGTACGTAGGCCGGGTCTCCGTTGATCCCGCGCTGACCGTTGGCGATGTTGCCGACCAGACCGAACTTCGTCGCCAACTGCACTTCGTCCCGGCGGTCTTTGAGAAGCTCTCCCACCGCACGCTCGCTCGAGCCCTCGCCGTACACGTTGGCGGTGTCGATGAACGTGATCCCGATGTCCACCGCATGGTGCAATGTGGCAAGCGCCTCGGCCGGATCCACCGGGCCGTAGACAGGGGCGACGGACATCGCGCCGTATCCCTGGGCGCTGACAGTGAGACCTTCGGCCAGAGTGACGGTGGGGACGGTCATGAAAACTCCTCGATTCGACTAAGCGACAACCTCGACAGTCTTCACCGAATCGAAGCCTCACGCACCGATTAACGTCACGCTGATCGGGTTACCCTCGAGTGATGGCATTCGATTGGCTCGAACTCGTGCTCACCGCCCACCGCGAATTCGGTTCACGACTCGCCGCAGTCGAGGACTGGAACGCACCCACGCCCGACTCCGACTGGCACGTCGAACACCTCGTCCGCCACGTCATCGAGGAGCAGCAGTGGGTACCGCCGCTCCTGGCCGGACTGACGGTCGGCGAGGCGACACCGGACATCGTTCCCGTCGGGGACGACCTGTGGACCGAATGGCAGAAGTACTCCGATGCCGCCATCAAAGCGTGGAAATCGACGGACCTCAGTGCCCACGTTCACCTCTCGTACGGCACGGTGAAGGTGGAACCCTATCTGCGCCAGCAGACCTCGGACGTCACCATCCACACCTGGGATCTCGCGCGAGCGGTCGGAGCAGACGAGCGACTCGATCCAGACCTCGTCGAGGCCGTCTGGTCCGACCTCGACGGGCAGCGCGACATGCTCGCCGAGAGCGGCCTGTTCTCCGCTCCCGTCGATCTTCCTGACGATGCGTCGTTGCAGGACAAGCTGATTGCCCTGACCGGCCGCGATCCTCGTTAGACGTTCAGCGTCACGCCCGTCGTGCGGGCGACGCCGTCCCAACCACCGGCAGGTGCACCGAGGCCGAGCAGAGCCGCAACCGTCGGCGCGACGTCGATCGTGCGAGCCTGCGTGTCGATCTTCCGTCCACCGTCGAGAGCGGGATGCCCGCCGCTGAGGAAGAACGGGATAGGCAGTGTCACGAAATGGCCGTGGTTGCCGGGAATCGGGTTGGACAGTGGAGTCGGATCACTGAACCGCCAGCCCTGGGCGCAAAACGCAACGACGTCACCGGCATTGGTGCCGAGATCGAATTCGGCGGGGAGGTGGCTGGATTCGACGCCGTCGACACCCTCGACGATCTGTTGAATCCGGCTGACAGCTTCCGCCCGTTCGCCATCGGGTCCGACGAAGTAGATCAAGTCTGCGCCACCGTTCTGGGCGATTCGAATCTTGCCTGCGAGCAACGGGTCCGCGTTCAGCGGTCGATCGAGTCCGATGAGCCGCGCGGGCTCCGACCAGTCCATGGAGTGGTCGGCCAACACGATCAGAATGCTCCGATTCCAGCGACCCGTGTCATGAAGGAAGTCGACGAAGCGGCGAACCTGGTTGTCGGTGTTCTGAAGTGCGGCCGTGCGAGCGATCCGGATGGACGGACCGGACAGATCCAGGTGCCCAACCCGATCGACGTCACCGAGGTTGGTGAACGAGAGCCGCGGCGAGTTCCCGCCGACGATACGGATCAAGGCGTCGATCGTGAAGTTGTCCGGCGCGTGCTCCGTGCCGGGAACGAGCGGCTGGGGATCCCACACCAGTGAGGCGCGGTCACCGAACAACCCGTGAAGGTAGCGCTTCGACAGCACACTCGCAGTGGTCAATCCGAGTTCGGCGCGCACCCGATCCAGAACCGTCGATGCCTGCAGGTCGGAAGGCCGATCGAGGTCACGCTTCTTGTCGATGGACGGATCGTAGACGGAGTTGGCGGGTACTCCCGAACGCGCCGGCAGCACTCCCGTCATCATCGCCGTGTGATTCGGCAGCGTCTCCGCGATCGTGATGGCGCTGGCGTCCGGGTAGTGAATACCGCCGGCCGCAAGCCCGGTCAGCGTCGGGGTGAGCTCCGATCGCAGCTCGTCCGGACGCATGCCGTCGACGACGATGACATGCACGTCCAGGTCTGGGATGCCTGCGCTGGTGGGAACGCTCGCGCGAGCGGGCGTTCCGAGCAATGCCGTTCCGGCGACAACACTTCCACCGATCAGAACGCTACGACGCGAAACTTCGATACTCACTGGTCGACTCCTGGTCGGTACGAGGCCTGATCGAGGGCGGCCGAAGTGGGCGAGACTCTACTGCCCGCGCCTGTCGGAAGACGGTAGCTCACGGCATAGTGCGCATTGCTCTGTGGATTGGTGAGATCGTCGACGTAGTACCAATCCATCTGAGTACCTTCGCGGGCGATTTCGAATACGCCGTAGCCGTGCGAGTCCAGTTCGACGTACCGCACGTGTCGGTTCACTGCCTTGAATGCTTCTTCTGCCGCAACGGTTACCGTTCGCGGCGGCACTTTCAGCATGTCGTCGATGTTGGGCGACGTCACCGACGGGACGACGAACTCAGCGCCGACAGTCGGCCCGCCTGGGTAATTCGCGGCATTGGTCGGTAGGTCGCAAGCCCACGACGTGTGGATGTCACCGGTGATGAAGACGGTGTTGTCCACACCGTTCGAGGTGATCGCATCGAAAAGCCTGGTGCGGTCGGCGGTGTACCCGTCCCACTGATCCGTGTTGTACGGGACACCGGCCTGCGGCACTCCCACCAGTTCGGTCAACGCCGCGGTGGTCGCCGGTTCCAGCGGCGGGAACACGCAGGGCGTGATCATGACCGGATTGCCGACGATCTTCCACTGCGTCGGGGAGGTGACGATTCCGCTGGTCAACCAATCCATCTGTGCGCGTCCGGCAATGGTGCGTGACGGATCGTCGACCTGCTTCATCGTCGGCTGCTCGTCGCGGTAGGTACGCAGGTCGAGCATCGAGATCTCGGCCAGATTCCCGAAGCGGAACCGTCGATACAGCTGAACGCTCGAACCACTACCCGACGGGCGGACGGGCATCCACTCGAAATACGCCTTGGCCGAGTTCGCCTTTCGATCTGCCCAATCGCCTTCGACACCGGGAGTGTGGTTTTCGGCGCCGTCCCGGTAGGCGTTGTCGGCCGATTCGTGATCGTCCCACGTAGTGATGAACGGGAGTTTCAGGTGAAGAGCAGCCAGATCCGGGTCGGTCTTGTACTGCGCGTGCCGAATTCGGTAGTCGGCCAGCGAAATGATCTCGTGGGCCGGCTCGTGAAGGCGAACGGATCCGTTCCGCGCGCCGTACTCCCCCTGCCCGTACTCGTAGATGTAGTCACCGAGATGAATGATCGCGTCGAGGTCTTCGCGGAATGCGAGGTGGCGATAAGCACCGAAATATCCTGCTTCCCAGTTGGAGCAGGACACGACGCCGAAGCGGAGACGATCGAGATCTGCCGAGTTCGACGGAGCCGTGCGGGTGCGTCCCACCGGAGAAACAGCCGAACCCGCAGTGAATCGGTACCAGTACGTCGTCGACGAATCGAGTCCGGTGACGTCGACCTTCGCGGTGTGATCGGATTCTGCCGAAGCAGCAACACTTCCCGACGCCACAACGCTCGCGAACCCCTCATCGGTCGCGACCTGCCAGTTGAGCGTCACCGCCGCCCCGACGCCCGAACCTGGCGTTGCGTCCGCCGTTGGGGTGATGCGGGTCCAGATGATCACGGCATCCGGCAACGGGTCACCGGATGCCACGCCGTGCGCGAATCCCGGGCTGCCACCCGGAACCTCGGCACCGGCGTGGCTCGCCGAAGCGACACCGAGACCTACTGCGCCGGCGAGAGCCGCCGATCCCTGCAGTAGGCCACGTCTGGATATTCGATCGAAGGCATTCGTGTGCACGCTAGGAGTGAACCCGCACCTGAACGGCCGTTCAAGAGAGCTTCGGGATGTTCACCCAGGCTTCGCCTGCGATTCTCTGAAAGTTTGACCGAGTCGATCCCGATCACAACCGGTAGTCGAGGGCCGAGCCTCGAACCACACCGACCTTGACTCCGATGTAACCGCCGAGTGCACCCCCGGCCGCGATCAGGATCCAGAACGCCGGCGGAATCAGAGCCTCGGACCCGTCGATCTCGGAGAACGCGGAATAGCCGGCGATCAACGCACCGAACAGCACAGGCAGTATCAGCAGTGCGGCAAAGAAAGTCACCCACACCGATACGAAGCGGCCCTTCCACCGGGCAATCTCGTGCAGAACCGTCAGAACAACCAGGAAGACACCACTACCGGTCAAGACGGCCGCCAGAACTGCAAACCCGAAAGCTGAAATCAGTTCCGACTCCACCTGAATCCCCCTGTACGTCAATCACCTGCACACTCAGCCCCGACTGCGATGCGACGAGTCTATTCACGACGGACGACGTCTGTTGGCAACTCGAGTCGCTCGTCTGCCGGAAAGACATCCCGCTGACGCCTATGCTTGGAAAATGACCGAACCCGACATCAAGCCCAGAAGTCGTGACGTCACCGACGGACTCGAAAAGACCGCAGCGCGCGGCATGTTGCGTGCAGTAGGAATGGGTGATGACGACTGGGTCAAGTCGCAAATCGGCGTCGCCTCGTCCTGGAACGAGATCACACCGTGCAACCTGTCCCTAGATCGCCTGGCCAAGGCCGTCAAGGAAGGTGTCCGGGAGGCCGGTGGATTCCCCCTCGAATTCGGCACTATCTCCGTTTCCGACGGCATTTCGATGGGTCACGAGGGCATGCACTTCTCTCTCGTCTCTCGTGAAGTGATCGCGGACAGCGTCGAGACCGTCATGCAGGCCGAGCGTCTCGACGGATCGGTTCTTCTCGCCGGCTGCGACAAGTCGTTGCCCGGCATGATGATGGCGGCGGCCCGCCTCGACCTCGCCAGCGTGTTCCTGTACGCCGGCTCCACCCTCCCCGGCGTCGCCAAACTTTCCGACGGCAGCGAGCGGGAAGTCACCGTCATCGACGCGTTCGAGGCTGTGGGCGCCTGCTCGCGTGGACTGATGAGCCGCGCCGACGTCGACACCATCGAACGGGCGATCTGCCCGGGCGAAGGCGCGTGCGGCGGCATGTACACGGCAAACACGATGGCCAGCGCCGCCGAGGCCATGGGAATGTCGCTGCCCGGCAGCGCTTCACCGCCCGCACCGGACCGTCGCCGCGACGGATTCGCCCGCGAGAGCGGCAAAGCCGTGGTCGAACTCCTGCGTCGGGGCATCACCGCCAGGGACATCCTCACCAAGGAAGCGTTCGAGAACGCCATCGCGGTGGTCATGGCGTTCGGCGGATCCACCAATGCGGTGCTCCATCTCCTCGCGATCGCGCACGAAGCGTACGTCCCGCTGACGCTCGACGATTTCGCCCGCGTCGGCGCGAAGGTCCCGCACCTCGCCGACGTCAAGCCCTTCGGAAAGCACGTCATGACGGACGTCGACCGTATCGGCGGCGTCCCCGTCATCATGAAGGCATTGCTCGACGCGGGACTCATGCACGGAGATTGCCTGACCGTCACCGGCAAGACTGTTGCGGAGAACCTGGCGCACATCACCCCGCCCGATCCGGACGGCAAGGTCCTGCGGGCGATGAACAAGCCCATTCACCCGACCGGAGGCATCACGATCCTGAAGGGGTCACTTGCGCCCGGCGGCGCGGTGGTCAAGTCGGCAGGATTCGAGTCTGATGTATTCGTCGGCACTGCAAGGGTTTTCGAACGTGAACGCGCCGCAATGGACGCGCTCGAAGACGGGACCATCACTGGTGGCGACGTCGTCGTCATCCGCTACGAGGGCCCGAAGGGTGGTCCCGGAATGCGTGAGATGCTGGCCATCACGGGCGCGATCAAGGGTGCGGGTCTCGGCAAGGACGTCCTGCTGCTGACGGACGGACGATTCTCGGGCGGCACCACCGGCCTGTGTGTCGGACACGTTGCGCCCGAGGCCGTGGACGGCGGTCCCATCGCGTTCGTTCGCGACGGCGACCAGATCCGGCTCGACGTGGGTACCGGACAACTCGAATTGTTGGTCGACGACTCCGAATTGGAAGTCCGCAAGAAGGGCTGGGAGCCGTTGCCGCCTCGCTACACACGTGGTGTGTTGGCCAAGTACTCCAAGCTCGTGGGATCAGCCTCGGGTGGAGCAGTGTGCGGCTGATCCCAGCTCGCAGCTAGATGGGCCGGTACCCGGCGCCGACGCCTCCGTGGGCATTGATCGTGTCCACGATGGAGGTCATGTTGGTGCCGAGTTCCGGCCCCAGGCACGGTACCCAGAGGTAGGCGTTGACCATCGCGACCAGCGTCGTGCCGACCGTGACCGGGGCTCCCGAATCACCGTGGTCGACGCAGATCTGAGTCCAGGTGGATGCGTCGGCGCTCAGGTCTCCCCAGACGACGCCGCAGGTGGTGCCCGTCGTACGGCCTTCCTTGCAGGCTGTAGCCGGGAAGCTGGCCGGAGCGCCGATCGAGGTGATGGTTGCCGCGCCCACCGTTCGAACTGGTGTGACCTTGCCCGGATCGAACTGGATGACCCCGTAGTCCAGGTCCGGGTTCGACTCGACGAACGTGCCGACCACGCCTGCGTCCTCGTTGCTTTCCGGGATCACGAACGATCCAGGACCACCGCAGTGACCTGCGGTGATACCCACGAGTCTGCCGCCGTTGTCGTGCCCGATAGTGGTCAACGTGCAGACCAGCTGATTGTCGATGATGATGCCCGAACCACCACCCATGGGCGTGGGTGCAGCAACCGCGTTGCTGCTGACGATGAACCCGAGTCCGAGTGCCAAGACCAACGCTGCCAGAGCCGAAACAATTCGCTGCAACATCACAATCTCTCCGCCGGTAATCTCCCCGCTGCAAAAAACGCATACCCCGGAAAGTGCGGACCTACGCAGCGTTTCTAGTCGGTAGCTCCGAGCGCTTCGAGCATCTTGCGTGCCTCCTCGAGCTGGCGACTTAACTCGTCGACTCGCGCTGCAGCCATGTCCCGTGCAGCGACGATGATGGACTCGACAGCTTCGATGGCGGTGGGCTCACCCAACTCGCGGACAGCTCGCTCGACTGCATCGGGTGCGACCGGAACTGCTTTGCCCGGACGCTTGGCGCCCTGTGTGACCGTCACGCTCCAGTCGTTGTCCGCGCCCGCATGGATGGTGACGCTGATGCCGGCCGGCAGTTTCTTCGCACGCTTGACGGCCGGACGAGGTGTCGCGGCAGGGGCAGCAGTGGTAGTCGGTACCGGAGCGGGTGCAGGCTGCGCACGCGGCTTCGGTCGAACAGGCTCTACGAGTGGCTCCATCAGGGGCTCGGACTCCACAACTGGTTTGGGCCGTGGCGCCGGTTTGGCCGGTGCCGCGGAGACGCGGTTGATGCGCAATTCCTCTGCCTCGAAAGGCAATTCGTCGTTGACGCCCTTGGGGCGAATCATCACGGTGTTGCCGTCCACCGACACGACTTTCGCCGAGGTACCGGCTTCGATCCCCAGGCTGGGAGTCGCCTCGCGCAGATAGACGGTGGCGCGCTTGCCTTCGGCGACAGCCGTGGCGAGCGCTGCCAGATTGTCCGCAGTGAGGTGATCCGGCGTTGATGCGGCAGCGCCGGAACGTCTACGGGGTGGCATGCGCAGGTCCTTTCAGAAGTATCTCGTGCATTTCAGTATCGACAGTGCTTTTCTCGGGGCAACTCTTGCACAAGCCACCGACGTGTTGACTCTCACCGCCCGCCTGGGCCCGAGGATCCGTAGGCGGTTCGGCCAATTCAGTACTGTTCTCGGGGCACCGCGTGGAAGATGGTGGACAGAAATTCGTTGCGGCAAGAAGGAGCACGGTGAGCAGTTCGGAGTCAGAGTGGATCGACGAGGTCACCGAACCCGCCCCTGCTGAATCTAACGCTGCTGAATCTCACGCTGCTGAGCCGATCGACGTCGATGCTCATCTGCTCAGCCGGATTCAAGCCGACATCGAGGAGTCCCTCCTCGGCGGACCGCGCTGCTTCACACAGTCGCAGATCGCGGAATTCGCCGGGGTGACACGCGAGCGCGCCGATCGTCTGTGGGTGGCGATGGGCTTTGCCGTCGACGAGGATCCCGACGCGGTCATGTTCACGCAGCAAGACGCCGACGCCCTCAAGACCATCACCGACATGGTCAATCGAGGCGTCATCTCGCAGAACAGTGAGGTGGCAGCTGCCCGTTCTCTCGGACAGTCGATGTCGAGGTTGGCGGAGTGGCAGGTATCGCTGATCAGCACACACATCATCGATCAGCTTGCGGACTCGGTGGATCACGAACCCGACGCCATCAGAAATGTCGTTCTGAGCCTCGGCGCCGAGATCATTCCCGCTGTCGAATCTCTGCAGACGTACGTATGGAAGCGTCACGTCGCGTCGTCGACGGGCCGCAACGTGGGAAACCCGGGCGAAGAAGTCGCGAGTCGTGTTCTGGTGGTGGGTTTCGCCGACATCGTCGGGTACACCTCGCTGACTCGCGGACTCGACTCCGCCGAACTCAACGATCTGCTCGAGCGGTTCGAGTCCGCGTCCACCGAAATCATCGGACGCAACTACGGCTGGGTGGTCAAGACCGTCGGTGACGAGGTCATGTTTGCCGCCGAGAGTCCTCATCACGCCGCCGAGATCGCCTTGCAGATCCAGCAGGCGGTCCTCGCCGATCACGACGATCCACAGCTTCGGGTAGGTCTGGCCATGGGTCCGACGTTGGTTCGCTTCGGAGATCTCTACGGTTCGGTGGTCAACAAGGCCGCGCGCCTGACCAGCTCCGCTCGCCCCGGCACCGTGCTGATCGACTCCGAGCTGGCCACCCAGCTCGGCTCGGACGCCAATTTCAAACTGCGACACCTTCGTCCGCGACGAGTGCGCGGCATCGACCGCCTCGAGCAGTACGTGCTACGACGCAATCTGGAGCCGTGAGCTGTCAGCTCGACACTCCGCGTGCAGCCAGAAAATCGTCCACGATCTGCTCACACGCGGCCTCCCCGAGAGGCGTCAGCGTGGCCAGCTTGGTGAGCACCAAAGGTCCGACCAACTGAGCAAGTGCGACGTCGTAGTCGTACTCCCCCAACGCTTCGATCGCATCCGGCGAGCGCAGGATCCGATCGAACGCGTGACGGTACTGCTCGAAGACCGTCTGGCGCAACGATCGCAATTCGGGCTTGTCCGTCGACAGGGCGTCGACGCTCGAGTAACCCTTCAGCTCCGGCCCCAAGCCGAGCCAGCACATGGCCGTCACCTGGATCGGTGCGCTTTCGATGGCCTTGGCCTGACTGGTCAACAACTCGAGCAATTGCGCGCGGAGGTCACCTTCCCCGGACATCTCGGGCACCGGCGGTAAGAGGCGAGCAAATGCCGCGGCGAGTAACTCCGTGCCGCTGTCGAAATGCCGATACAACGTCGCACGTGCGACGTTGGCCAATTTGGTGACGGCATCGATCGTCACCGCGTCCACGCCGCCTTCTGCCAGCAGCTTGGTCGCCGCGTCGAGCAACCTGGACCTGGAACGCTGTTTACGCGGATCCTCGTCGCTGACCTGCTTGTCGATTTCCTGCTTGTCGATTCCCGCCGTCACAACCTCAGTTATACCCACTTGGGGGTTGTGGAACTTCTGTTCTTGTAACGATACTGATGGTCTTGTTTCTATCGGGAGGTTTCGTGAGTAGCGATACGACGCTCGAACAGTCCACGTGGACCATCCGACAGATCTGGATGCTGACGGTCGCGTGCTGCGCCGTCGCGCTGGTCGTCGCAGCGATGGCCGCTCTCAACACGGCCCTTCCCGACTTGGCCCGCGATACCGGTGCAACACAGAGCCAGCTCACGTGGATCGTGGACGGGTACACGCTCACGCTGGCTTGTCTCTTGTTGCCGGCGGGCGCACTCGGCGATCGATACGGTCGACGAGAACTGCTCATGTTCGGACTACTCGTTTTTGCTGCCGGCTCGTCGATTCCGGTCTTCGCGGACGAACCGTCGTGGATCATCGTCTCCCGCGTGATCTCCGGCGTCGGCGCCGCATTTGTCATGCCGGCGACGCTGTCTCTACTCACTGCAGGTTTCCCGCCGGCGCAGCGTGCCCGTGCCGTCGGAGTCTGGTCCGGCGTCGCAGGGTCCGGTGCAATCGCCGGACTCGTCGTCTCCGGGCTACTCCTCGAAAAATGGTCCTGGCATTCGATTTTCGTCAGCCTGGCCGTCGTCTCGGTCCTCATCCTCGTGGTGTCGTTCACGATCGTGACGTCGAAGGACACGGAGGCAACTCCACTCGATCTACCTGGTACAGCGCTGATCGCCGGCTCGATCGGACTGTTCGTCCTGGGGATGATCGAGGCGCCGGCCCGTGGTTGGCTCGATCCGGTAGTTCTCGCGTTGCTGGTCGGCGGAATTGCCTTGGCCGCGGTATTCAGCTGGGTCGAATTACGTACTCGCCATCCACTTCTGGACGTGAGGCTGTTCGCCAATCGCGCATTCGGCAGCGGCGCAGCGTCACTGACCCTGCAATTCCTGGCGACTTTCGGCTTGTTCTTCCTGATCGTGCAGTATCTCCAACTGGTGCTCGACTACTCCCCACTGCAATCGGCGCTCGCCCTGATGCCGATCGCTGTGCCGGTGATGGCGCTGTCCGTGGTTGCTCCCCTACTGATTCCGCGTATCGGCCTTCGCGCTCTCACCGCCACCGGGGTTGCCTTCCTCGGAACCGGAATTGCACTCTTGACGCGCTTGGACGCCAGTTCGACCTACGCCGAAGTCTGTGTCCCCTTGGTAGTAGCCGCTATCGGATTGGGCTTGTCCACGACCCCCGCCACTGCTGCGATCGTCTCCAACGCACCAGACTCCAAACAGGGTGTTGCCTCAGCAGTCAACGACGCAACCCGTGAGATCGGCTCTGCCATCGGCGTTGCACTGGCGGGAAGTATCCTCGCCGCCGGCTATGGCAAACACGTCCAGCCCGCGGTCGACTTGCTGCCCGAACCCGCCAAGGAACCGGTATCCGGTTCTCTGGCCGCCGCTCTCCATGTCGCCGAAGCAGCCGGGCCGCAGGGTGCCCAGTTGGCCGAATTCGCCCGTGAAGCCTTCATCAAAGGCATGGATCAAGGAGCACTCACGCTCGCCGCGATCATGTGGGTATCCGCGATCGTTCTGGGATTCTGGGCTCCGGGTCGTCAGCGAGACTGACCGCCTCGTCGGTATGCCGGGGCCTTGGTCGTCTGCTCCGATTGCAGAGTCTGCAGTAGGGGCATCGACCGGAGCGGCACCACAACCGAGAGAACCATGACGCTGGTCGACCGGGTGGCTATCCCCGACCGATTCAGTTCGAGCAGCGTCGCTTGTAAATCCTCGTGCGACGCAGCGGCAATCCGGCACAGCACGTCGCCGGAGCCTGTGGTGGCAAAGGCTTCGAGCACACCGGGGATTGCCTCGAGTTCCGCTGTGACGGTGTCGAGCGCCCCCTGGGCGATCTGCAAAGTCACGAATGCTTGTACTCCGAAACCCGCTGCAGCCAAATTGATGTGCGGCGCGTATCCGGCGATGACGCCCGCATCTTCCATCCTTTTCAATCTCGCCTGCACTGTCGCCCGCGCCACCTTGACCTGACGCGAAAGCTCCAACGCACCGGCCCTCGGGTGCTTGTTCATCGCGTCCAACAGAGCCAGATCCACTGCGTCGAGATTCACGTCTGCTCCACTCGTCGTTCAACTATGCAAATTGACTACAAAACAGTGCCACCATCTTCGCATTCCGGCGCTGTGTCTACTTTCAACTACCTCCGTTGACTACCCAACCTCTGAAGGACTTATCTGTTTGTACTGGCAGTGCCGAACATAACTCGAGCACCGCGCTGTGTACATCGCACTCAGAGGGGACTCATCATGACCGTCGAACAGACTCTCACCGACGACGAACAGCTGGCCGGCCTGGATCTGGAGCAATTGCGCCAGTTGGTCGGCTTGGTCGAGTACGACAGCGATCACGATCCCTTCCCCGTGAGCGGTTGGGACGGCCTCGAATGGATCGTCGGAAATGCCACGCAGACTTCACATTTCTTCCAGTCCGCGTTCGGCATGGAATTGGTGGCCTATTCAGGCCCGTCGACGGGAAACCGCGACCACCACGCGTTTGTACTCAAAAGCGGGGCCGTGCGGTTTGTCGTCAAGGGCGCTGTGGATCCGGCAAGTCCGCTGATCGAACATCACAGCCGTCACGGCGACGGTATCCGGGACATCGCGCTCAGCGTCCCTGACGTGGACAAGTGCATCGCACACGCCATCACCCAAGGCGCGACGGTGTTGAGCGAACCGCACGACATCACCGACGAGCACGGCACCGTTCGCCTGGCCAGCATCGCGACGTACGGCGAGACTCGGCACACCCTCGTCGACCGTTCCCGCTACAACGGCCCTTACCTTCCCGGATACGTTGAACGGACGTCGTCGTACCGCAAGCGTGACGGCGCGCCCAAGCGAATCTTCCAGGCCCTCGACCACGTCGTAGGCAATGTCGAACTCGGCAAGATGGACCAGTGGGTCGACTTCTACAACCGGGTCATGGGATTCACCAACATGGCCGAGTTCGTGGGCGGCGACATAGCCACCGACTACTCCGCGCTGATGAGCAAGGTCGTCTCGAGCGGCAATCACCGAGTCAAGTTCCCACTCAACGAACCTGCCATCGCGAAGAAGCGGTCACAGATCGACGAGTACCTCGAGTTCTACCAAGGTCCCGGCGCTCAGCATCTCGCACTTGCGACCAACGACATCCTCGGAGCAGTCGACGCTCTGGTCGACGAAGGAATCGAGTTTCTCTCTACTCCTGCTTCGTATTACGAGGATCCCGAACTGCGCGCGCGTATCGGAGAGGTTCGAGTTCCGATCGAGGAATTGCAGAAGCGAGGCATCCTCGTCGACCGCGACGAAGACGGCTATCTTCTTCAGATCTTCACCAAGCCGATCGGAGATCGTCCCACCGTGTTCTTCGAGATCATCGAACGCCACGGCTCACTGGGATTCGGACTGGGAAACTTCAAAGCCCTGTTCGAAGCGATCGAGCGTGAGCAGGCCGCGCGGGGCAACTTCTGAGGTAGGTCAGCTGTTTTCGGTCCACGCCCAGACCACCGCGGGTCGCCCGGTGGCACTGACCCGGACTCGTTCGTCCGTACGTTCCAGCCCTGGCAACGCTTTGAGCGTCCGGTTCAAATTGCCCGGGTCCGGACGCACACCGGAAAGCTCCTCCGCCACGGCCAGCGCGTACGACGCCGGAAACGACGGACCCAGTAATGCCCGCGTGAATGCCTGATCTCGCCACAACAGGGTGTCAGCAAGGATCGGGCGGGTATCGGCGACTATCCGATTGTGGTCGAACGCAAGGTCCCCCGGGTTGTCCCAGCTCACCCATTCGGCCGAACCCGGCACCTCGTCCGACGAGATCACTGCCCACATGGTCACCGAGAGCGTCGGACCGCGGGGGTCTCGATTGGGTTCGTCGAACACGGTCAATTGACCGCTGACGAGGATCTTCTCGTCGGGAATTCCGAGCTTGGTGGTCACGGCTCGCCTGGCGGCGTCCTGCAACCGCTCACCGGCGCCCAGCAGTACACCGGGCAGCGCCAACTGCCCGGTGTACGGCTCCGCTTGCCGCGGAGTGACGGCAAATCGCAACATCCCGGGTTCCGGATTGCCGAACCGGAGCGCGATGACATCGATCGAGACAAGTGACTGGTCCACACCGTCCATCATGCAGGCACTGGGCATCGCACCTGACGATCGACCCGGTCGGCACCGTTCGCGGTCAGCACTACCGGCGCACCCATTTCCTCGCTCAGATACCGGGCGAAATCCTCCGGGTCGGCCGGAAGTTCCTTCGGCACGACCCCTACGGCTTTCAGGGAATCTGTCAGCGCCTGCTGGTGATCGAGATCCTTCCACTCTCCGACGGGAACGAACGGCAATCCTTCGTACGCGTGCACCCCGTGGATCGGGATGCCTGCAGCCCGCGCGCGATCCATCGCGTCGAGATGAGTAAGCGCTAAGCCGTCGACGCCACCGCTCACCTCGATTGCGTAGTGCAACAACAACTCGTCGAGGTGGCCCGTCCGGAATCCGCCTTGATACTCACCCGTCCCGTTGTGCAGCTCGGGCAACACCTTCGCCAGCTCCGGATCCTCCGTCGGGAACGGCCCAGCTCCGTGTCGTGTCATGTAGGTGCGGGTGACGCCGAGTACGTAACTGTCCCGGCCCAACTCGTCGATCATCGCTCGCGCGTTGGACGGCTCGACCGTCGACCACGTGGTGTGTGGGTGAAACCCCCGCCACTCGTCGAGAAGGACACCTTGTGCCCCCTCGAACACCAGACGACCACCGGCACCCAACGCGCCCAGCGCATCCGGGTCGGAGATGTCCACGACGGCACCGAATTCGGCGTACATGTCGACCATGTCGTCGATCGGCGGAAACCCGTGGCGACTCTCCGCGATCAACGGTCCGTAGAATGTGGCCAACGCCGACAACTTACGACGCAAGGAATCAGGTCGCCGGCAGTCTCCCACCGTAGGCGCACTCGCAACTTCGAGCGCATACGCCGCGGTCTCACCGATCCCCTTGCCACACGAGCCGTGTCGGTTACCGCCGCGAGCATCCTCGCGGGCCCTGTTGGCGGCCACGTGGATCGGTGTCGTCAACAATGCGCGCGCGTCGATCCGTATCAGATCGAACGGATTTCGAACTCCGAGCGCTTCCAGTGCACGCGCTTCCCGTGCGAGCGCGATGGGTTCGACCAACACGAATCTCGAGAGAAACGTCGGGACGCCGGACAGCGTTCCCGAGCCGAACTGCGAAAACGTGTGGTGGCGCTCGCCGACCGTCACGTTGTGCGCTGCCTGTGCCCCACCGTTGAAGCGGACCACTGCGGCCACATTCAGATCGGCTCGATCGGAGCAAAGCCAATCGACGGTTGCCCCCTTCCCTGCATCTCCGAACCCGAGGTCTACGACGACGATATCGCGGTCTTCGAACGGCTCCATCATGTTCTCCTTCTAGGCGAAATCGACATCGTCCGTGCCGGTTCCGAGATCGCGAGGCAACCCGGCCACCGTCGCGGTGCTGCGCCCTGGAATCAGGGCGAGAGCCTTTCCGACAGTCTCGGCTTCAGCTCTTGAACCGATGTCGCGGAGATCCGCCAGTCCGTCACGCAGGTCGATGCGGTCCTCGCCGATTCCGACCGTCAGCGCGATCAGTTCGCACACCGCGGCGGGATCGTCGAGTTTGACGAAGCGTTCACCGAGCAACGTCTTCCAGTGATCCGCGATTTCCGGATCGTTGAAGTACGACGACTGATCCGGCAGAACGAAGTAGACGTTCCATCTTTCTTCGAGTTCACGGTAGATCGACGGCACCGACACGTCCTGACGTACCTTGTCCCCGATCACCGAACGGATGTGACGAGCCGAGAGCCGCGGCTTGTTCAGCTCGTCGCCGATGATGAAGAGGTAGCCTTTCCTTCCGCGCTTCTCCCAGGCATCCGTACTGGTGTGACGTGCCACGAAATATGCGGCCAATTCATAGCTTTCCGACTTCTGACCACCACCGTTGCCCTCGAGGAAGATCGTCCGAAGCTGCTCGTCCATCGCGTTACCCGACTCGAACTGGCCGACTTGTAGTGGCACCTGATCGGAATCGGCGTCGCCGATACCACCGAACAGAATCTGCGGATCATCCGCATATCCCTTGCGTTGCAGCAGCCCGTGCAGCTTTCCGAGCTTGTCCTGCATGATTCGAGGAACAGCGCCCATCGAGCCGGTGACATCGAAAAGCACTGCTATCGGGAGAGAATCGGGGTGCCCGTCCGAGTCTCGGCATTCACGCTTGTCGACGCCGAAGGGGTCGAGGGTCGGGTCCGCTTTCCAACTGCTTCGCGGACGCGACCGAAGCGAATCGGTGTAACCGAAATCGTCGACACCGCGTGCGGCACGAAAAGTCTTGCCCGCCAAATAGGTGTTGTCGTCCCAGTATCCGTAGCCCATGACAATCACTGTCCTTTCGTGGATGGAACGGCGAACGGACGAAATGTCCGCTGGCCATAGAGAAGATCGAGGAGTTCGTCGAACTCGCCAAGTAGGTCGACCGCGTCGGGACGCAATCTCGGGTTGTCCTGCATGCAGCCGTCGGCAAACGCCGTCATCCGTTCGTGGGTCTGCTCGCCCAGCATTCGGAGCATCAATTGATGAGCCATGTAGACGTCCCAGGCCGGAGACGCTCCTTCGCCGAGTTCCGGTGGGTACGAATCACGATCGGAACCGATCGTCGCCACCGGGCGGCTGCCCGTACGGGTGGCAAAGGACCAGCCGGCCAGCACCACCCCGTGCCGATCAGGCTCGATCAGCACGTTCTCCGCGGTAATCGCGGTGTGCACCCAACCAGTCGCATGCGCTGCTGCCAGAGCCCGAAGTAGCCGTCGGTGCATCCACGCCCAGTCCCGTGGATCGAGGCCACCTGGATACGCCTCACGGACGTCGGCGAGACTCACAAAACCTTCGGTCAGATCGTCCAACACATCGATCTGACGTCTCGTGCCGCTGCCCACATGGGTGATTCGATCGATCAATCGCGGGAAGTACGAGACTGCCCAACCGGCTTCGCACGAATTCTCGATGTCCGTCAACACATTCCGTTCGGCCTCGATCATCGAGTTCGCCCGAGGGTTTCGCGGAATCTTCAGTACGACACCGGCATCGGACCGGTACAGGTTAGCGACCGAGCCGCGCGCTACCAGTCCACCCAACGTGTACTCGCCCCGCTCGCCGACATAAACGGGTCGAGAATCTGCCGGTTCGAACTCCGCTGCCCAACTGCGGTAAAGCTCGTTCAACCGAGATGTTGCGGCCGAGTATCGCACCCGATCTTCGGGCTTCGCCCGGTCCGGATGGATGGCGGAGGCGAGCCGATGAAAACGACGCTTTGCAGCGCGACGGGTGTCGAGATCGCTGGAGTCTCCCCCGAACACATCGGCCGAAACTCGTGCCGCCTCGACGATTTCAAGTGCCGTGCTGATCGTTTTCATGGTTTTAGTCTAACTGACTAAAACGAAGACGGCAAGAATGCGTATTTAATCCGAGTACATGCGCATCACATCAGGACACGGCAATCACCTGCCGGCACCGAGGGCCGCAACAGCTTTGCGTAGCTCGATCACTGCCGGACTGCTGTCGCCCTCGCGGGTACACAGATCAATCGAACACTGCTCGATGTCGGAAATGCGCACGAAACTGATATCCGAGCGGGTGTAGTACTCGGCAATGGTTGCTGCCGTTATCACCACCGCCCGACCGTTGGCGACAACCTCGAGCGCTTCGTCCATCGTGCGGACCGAGGGACCGTACCGGACGGGTACACCACTCGGGCGCGGGTCCACCGACCACCATTTCACCCATTCGGGTGGTGCGCCGTCACTCGAAACCTGCACAGTCCCATCTATTTCAGAAATCTCGATGCTCGCGCGACCCGCCAGTTGGTGCCCTCGAGGCAGAGCCACCACCCGCGGTTCGACGCCTATCCGTTCGAGCACCACACCGTCGAGCACCGGCAGTGGCGGTCGCACGAATGCCGCGTCGACGGTCGCGCTCGCCACCGCCGAAACCTGTTGGGACCAATCCAACTGGACGAGCTCCACCTCCGCATGCAACGAATCGATCACCGCACGCCCCAAACTCCCGGCAGCCCCGTTGATGAATCCGATCCGCAACCGCCTGGCCCGCCGACGCTCGAGTGCGTCGAGACCGTTCATCGCGCGAACGGCAAACTCGAGAGCGGGCCGCGCATCCGCGACGAACACCTCACCCGCGGCGGTGAGCACCACCGGATGCGAACTGCGATCGACCAACTCGACTCCCACCTGCTCCTCGAGTCGACGAATCTGCTGACTGAGGGCGGGCGCGGTGACGAACAGCCGGTCTGCCGCTCGCCCGAAGTGCCCTTCCGCCACGACGACGAGCAACGAGGACACCAAACGCAGATTCAGATCTTCGCCTCTTCTCGCCTTCTTCATTACCGTCCATTCGGTTGTTTTCGGCCCGCCGCTCGACTTAAAGTGACGACCATCACGGTATCTGAACAGCGGAGTTAAGCAAACTGGCAATTCTCGAACGAAGATCTACATGTACAGCGAATGCCTCGCCAGGTCACAGTTGTCGCAGATCCGGACAGCCCGCCGAATCTGCGAAACCAGGAGATGTGATGAGCAAGTACGAGCACGAATTCGTCCACATGATGGATGGCGTCGAAAAGCAATTGGAAACCATCGACAATCCGCGGCACCAGAAGATCCTCCGTAACTACCGACGCCACGCCTTGCTCGAGGTCTCCGGTCGCTACAAGGAAATCCTCTCGCCGGACATGACCGTCGAAGAACCCGTCTACCGGTTGTTCGAAGACGGTCAGTCGATTGTCCTCGACGGCATGGACGCCGTCACCAACTTCTACCAGTCACTCGCCGAGACGGACACCCTTGTCATGTGGACCGGGAAGTCCGACTTCGCGGTATCGGACAGCGGGTTCTCGGGTGAGACACTCTTCAGTCAATTCGTTCCTGGATCGATCCTCGGAGACGGGGTGTTCGGCGCGGTGCACGAATCGGGCGGATCCACGTCCGCAGCCCCTGAACAGTCGTCGGGCATCGACTCCGACGGTTGGTATCTCGTGCGTCGGACCTTGGCATTCGTCTGGCCGTACGACGAGCAGGGTCGACTCATCGGTGAGCACGTCTACGAAGATTCTGCTTCGAAAGTCGTCACCAAGGTGGATCCGAGCGAGGTCATCACGGCAGCGCGCGCAGCCGAACTGCTTGCCCCACTGCTCGAAACGCACCTGCCGTGAGCGCGCCCGTAGCCATTGTCACCGGCGCAGCGGCCGGGTTGGGCGCCGCTATTGCCGAGCGGCTTGCCGAGGACTTCGGCACCCTGCTTCTACTCGACATCGAAGAGGCTGCACTCGCCGACACCGCAGCACGCCTGGAAAGCCTTGGCGTAGCAGTCCACACGGCACGATGCGACGTTCGACGTGAAGGCGACGTCAAGAACGCGTTCGACGTGGCTGCGTCGGTCGGAAGTCCGACTGCGCTCGTCAACGGTGCCGGCATCGGCGTCTTCACGCCGTTCCTCGAGATCACCGAAGACCAGTGGGACAACACCTTTGCAGTGAACACCAAGGGCAGCTTCCTGATGTGCCGCGAATTCGTCAGTAGAACCGAAGGTCCGGCAGCGATCGTCAACATTGCGTCGATCGGTGCCCGCTTGGGCGGTGACATGCTCGCGCACTACGGGCCGTCGAAGGCCGCCGTGATCGAGATGAGTCACAGCGTCGCCCGGATCGGCGCGACTCGAGGGCTCCGTTCGAACACGGTCATGCCCGGGCTGATCCTCACCGACATGTGGCTGCGAACCATCAAGGAACTGCGTCGGCGCGATGCTGCACTAGCGGGCGTTTCCGATGCTGATGTCTTCGATTCTTTTGTTGCCCAAATGGTTCCGATGGGTCGAGCCCAGACGCCCGGAGACATCGCCGAGATGGTCGCGTTCTTGCTCAGCGACAAGGCTCGCAACGTCACCGGGCAGACGATTGCCGTCGACGGCGGCGCCGTGATGACCTGATCGGGTCGATGGCGGTCAGCCCCAGCGCGACTGACCGCCGTCGAGCGGGATCGTGGCACCCGTCAGGTAACCGGCGTCTTCACTGACGAGGAAGACGACGGCACGACCGATGTCGGTCTCGGGATCTCCGACGCGTCCCAGCGGGATACCCGCGACAAAAGCCGCCGCCTCTTCCGGATTCTTGTCCATCCACCACTGCAACGCGGGGGTCTTGGCGTGCGGGGCGACGTTGAGAACGCGGATGTTGTCCTTGCCCCATTCGCAGGCGGCAGCGCGGGTCAACGAGCGCATGCCTTCCTTGATGGAACCGTAAGCGCCGTAGTTACTCGCATCCCAGCGCACGGCTGCCGAGGTGACCATGTTGATGATGACGCCACCGCCACGACTGTTCATGTGCGGGTACGACGCCTGCATCATGCGCAGGGTGGCGAGTGGGCCCGTCGCGAAAGAACGCTCGAAGTCTTCGTCCAGCACGCTCAAGAGCGGGCCGGGCTTGCAGTCGTTGGCGTTGTTGACCAGGATGTCGATTCCGCCGAACAGTTCGACGGTTCGGTCCACGGCCGCCGTGATGTCGTCCTTCTTGCTGACGTCACAAACCACGGCCTCACCGCGCGCACCGATGTCAGCGAGTAGTCCGCAGGTGGTGTGCAACTTGGATTCGGTGCGACCGGCAACGGCGATCACGGCGCCCTCTTTGGCAAAGGCCAGGGCAATCCCCTGCCCGATTCCCTGACCCGCACCCGTGATGAGTGCAACTTTGCCTTCGAGCTTGCCCATGTGACTACTCCAATGTCTGTCGACGCAGAGGTCCCTTTGCGGGAAGGACCGGTCGATTCTGGTGACTGCCGCCGTTTGTCGTCTACACTCGACCTACAAAACAACCAAGCACTTGCTTGACCCTAAGGTGTGCGACCACGTCGCGTCAATCACATTGGGCGGCAATTCAGCTCGGCACCGCACCAGGAAGGCTCCACCGTGACACTGCCCAACCCCGTCGATTTCAGCGGACGCTCGGTGATCGTCACCGGCGGCACCAAAGGCATCGGCTACGTCATCGCCGAAACCTTCCTCGCCGCGGGTGCGAACGTGCTGGTCTGTGGCCGTAACGAGCCCGAAAACCTACCCACCGCCGACGGCCGTAGCGCAGCCTTTCGCGCCACGGACGTCCGCGATCCCGCCGACGCCGCAGCCCTCGTCCAGGATGCCGTCGAGCGCTTCGGCCGTCTGGACGTCCTGGTCAACAACGCCGGCGGCTCCCCCGATGCCGATGCTGCGACGGTGTCACCCCGCTTCGTCGAGAAGATCGTGGCCCTGAACCTGTTGGCACCCTTCAACGTTGCCCAGGCCGCCAACGCAGTGATGCAGACTCAGGACGACGGCGGTGCCATCATCAACATCGGCAGTGTCTCGGCAATCGATCCGCAGCCCGGAACCGCGGCGTACAGCGCAGCCAAGGCCGGCCTCCTCGTTCTGACCAAGGCATTGGCCCTCGAATGGGCGCCGAAGGTCCGGATCAACCACATCACCACCGGCCTGATCCGTACCGAGGCTGCCGCCGAGGTCTACGGCGCCGACGGCGGCGCGGCGGTCACCAGGACCATTCCGATGGAGCGCATGGCCGTCCCGGCCGATATCGCCAACTCCTGCCTGTTCCTGGCAAGCCCGCTCTCCTCGTACGTCAACGGCGCCGACATCGCCGTTCACGGCGGCGGTGAATACCCGGCTCGCTACATGGCGACCCATCAGGACTGAATACAAGCACAGAGCAGCCCCTGAGCGAATTCGCTCAGGGGCTGTTTCTTCGTGCGAACAACTGCGGGGCGCGACAAGGGGTCAAGCACCCCGCAGTTGAGTCTGGAGGGACTAGTGAGCGGAGAAGCTCACTCGTGCACCGGAAATCGCTACCTGATCACCCTTGGTGACCTGGAAGGCCAGGTCGTCGGGAGTTCCCCACGCAACGATGGACGGCGACTCACCCGGATGGATCGCCGCAGCGAATCGACCTTCGAGACTGACAAGATCAGCCGGATGCACTCCGGCGACCCGAGCAAGCTCGAGTGTGCTGGCTGCCAACGTGCACAGCCCGTGCATGATCGGACGCGGCTGGTTGATCCGCGCCGCAGCCTCGGGATCGATGTGAATGTGGTGCTTGTCGCCCAGGAGCCGGTACATCGCCGTCTGGTTCTCCGCTGTGGTCAGCACACCGGTCAGCGAAGGCTCACCGGTCGGCTCCGCCGGACGTGAGGGTCCACGTTCTCCGCCGAATCCGCCGGCACCGGGAGCAAAAAGTGACCAGGTCGCGACGAAGTATTCGCATTCCACCTTCACTTCGAACACCGCTGCTGCGCCCTTGTCCCACACCTCGCCGACCGAAGCCTTCAACGTCACCTCACCGCTACGCGGAAGCGGAGCAAGCACTTTCAACTCTTGCGAGCCGTGCAGTGCCGTCGAGGTGTCGAAGGCGCCCGCTGACCCCAGAGCGTCGGGAGCCCACTGTGCCAGCGTCAGAGCAAAAGTCGGCAGTACCCGAAGCTGATCCTCGAAGACGAGGTCCAGTTCGGTTGCCTTGGCGCCCACGGCGAGTGCGTACAAGATCGCGTCGCGCTCGGTGTACGCCACGGTGCGGGTGCCGAGATCGGCTCCGCGCCAATCGCCGGCGGTCTTCGCAGCTTCCGAAGTTGTCACTGTCATTTCCTCTCTTAAACAGCGCCTAGAACGAGACCGCTGGTGGGCACTGCCGTTCCGGCTGTGACCAAGACGTTTTCGACGCCATCGGGCTGATTGGTCGACGTTCCTCGGACCAGTCGCACACCTTCGGCAATTCCGTTGACGCCGTGCAGGTATGCCTCGCCGACCTGACCACCGTGAGTGTTGGACGGCAAGCGTCCACCGATCTCGAGGTTGCCTTCGCGAATGAAGTCCTTGGCTTCGCCTGGCTTGCAGAAGCCCAGTTCTTCGAGCTGCGGAAGCACCAACGGGGTGAAGTGGTCGTACAGAATCGCGGCGTTGATGTCATCAGGGGTCAGGCCGCTCTGGCCGTACAACTGACGAGCAACCAGGCCCATCTCCGGGATACCCGAGATGTCAGGACGGTAGTAGCTGGTCATCATGTGCTGATCCTTGCTACTGCCCTGAGCGGCGCCCTTGATGATGACGGGCTTGTTGGCCAGATCCTTTGCGCGCTCGGCAGAGACGATGACCAATGCCTGGCCGCCGTCGGTTTCCTGGCAGCAGTCGAGCAGATGCAGAGGCTCGGCGATCCAGCGCGAGTTCTGATGGTCCTCGAGTGTGATCGGACGCTCGTAGAACCAGGCAGCCGGGTTGTTGGCGGCATGCTTGCGCGCCACCACTGCAACTCGTCCGAAGTCCTCACTCGTCGCACCGTACTGGTGCATGTAGCGGCGGGCGAACATGGCGACCCACTGAGCGGGAGTCGACAATCCCTGCGGAGTCATCCACGCATATGCCGCGCGATCCGCGGTGCTGTCCATGGGGCGATCGTGCTGGCCAAGGCCGTAGCGCACACCGGAGCGCTCGTTGAAGGCGCGGTAACAAACCACGACGTCGGCAACACCCGTCGCAACTGCCATAGCGGCCTGCTGCACGGTGGCACACGCGGCGCCGCCACCGTAGTGAATGCGCGAGAAGAACTTCAGCTCGCCGAGGCCACAGTTGCGAGCCACAATGGCTTCGCCGTTCGTCTCCGACGTGTAGGTGGACAGACCGTCGACCTCGGACGGGTCGATACCGGCGTCAGCGAGTGCCGCGACGATGGCCTCACACGCCAACTGCAGTTCGGTGCGGCCGGAGTTCTTGGAGAACTCGGTGGATCCGATGCCTACGATGGCGGCGGTTCCCGAGAGTGGGCTGATCGCCATCAGGGCCTCTCCTCTTCCTTGAAAGCGACTGCGACGGTGCCGGATGCATGATTGCCGAGGCTGTTTGCACCCTGCACCTTGACCACGACCACTCCGTCTTCCTTGGACACGACCTCACCGGTCATCGTCATGGTGTCACCCGGGTAGTTGGGCGCCCCGAGACGAATGGCGATGCGGCGCAGGGTCGATGCAGATCCGGCCCAGTCCGTGACGTATCGACCGACAAGACCGTTGCTCGTGAGGATGTTCATGAAGACATCCTTGGAGCCGCGCTCCTGGGCCAGGCTCGGATCGTGGTGCACGTCCTGGAAATCGCGGGTGGCGATTGCGGTGGCGACGATCAACGTACGGGTCAACGGGATCGCCAACTCGGGCAATGCCTCTCCGACAACGACGTCTGCGTAACTACGACCGGCAAGAACGGTCATGCGAGCACCTCCACACCGGATGCGAGCTGCGCACCCAGACGCGCGAGATCGGAGCTGGAACCGCCGAGGGTGGCAGCAATCTGCTTGCCCCACAAGAGGTGACGGTGAACCGGGTAGTCGGTGTCGACGCCCATACCGCCGTGAACATGCGTGGTGCGATGCACGACGCGCTGTCCGCCGTCGGTTGCCCACCACTTGGCGACGAGTACCGAGGTGCCGAGATCCAGTCCCTCGGAGATACGCCAGGCGGCCTGCCACAGTGTCACCCTCATCGCTTCGAGATCGATGTAGCAGTCAGCGAGTTGATGATTGACGGCCTGGAAGGTCGCCAGCGGACGGCCGAACTGCTTGCGGCCGTTCAGGTACGTGACAGCCTGCGCGACTGCACCCGAGCCGACACCCCATTGAATTGCGGCCAACGCCAGTTCAACTCGGTCGATCAGCCACGGAACCGTCTTACCATCGGCCGCACCGATCAGCTGCGCGGGGGCACCGGCAAAGGTGACGTTGGCACAGATCTCCCAGTTGGTGGACTGCGTCTGCTCGAGCGTCACTCCTTCGGCGCTCAGGTCCACCAGCAGCAGTGCCGTACCGGTGGAAGCGGTTGCCGAAACGAGAGCAAGGTTCGCGACGTGAGTCATCGGCACTACTGCCTTCTCACCCGTCACGGTCCAGTTGCCGTCGGCGTCCTGCTCGGCCGTGGTCAGCGGGTCGCCGCCCGTGTACGGCCCGAATTCCTCGAGCCCGACGGTCAGGAATCGACTGCCGTCGGCAACACTCGGAAGGAGCTCGGCACGAAGGGAATCGGAACCGAACTCGTTGACAGCCAATGCCGCAAGGGTCGTTTCCCAGATCGGCACGGCCGCAACGTGACGGCCCTGCTCCTCCAGCAGTGCGTACAGCTCGGACAAGCCGAGTCCGCCGCCGCCGAACTCCTCGGGCAGTGCGATACCGAGCAGGCCGGTACTCGCGAGTTCTCGCCACAGTTCGCGGTCGACACGCTCGGCGGAGAGTTCGATCTCCTTGGTGCGCTCGATCGTTGCCTTGCTGGTGAAGACCTCGTCGGCCAGTGAGCGAATCGCGTCCTGCTCTTCGCTGAAATTGAAGTCCATCAGTGCTCCTCGCGTACGGCCGGCCGGAACGCGGGAAGCGTCAGATCCGGGTCGGCGTCGATCCAGTCAAGTTCCACGGGCATGTCGACCACGACATCTTCGGGCGCGATACCCACCATGTTGGCGATCAATCGGGTTCCCTCTTCGAGTTCGATTACCGCAACGATGAGCGGGTAGTCGAACGCGTCGATCTTGGGGTGATGATTGACCACGAAGCTGTACACCGTGCCACGCCCCGACGCGTCGATCGTGTCCCACTCGAGTGACTGGCACTCGCCGCACATCGGGCCGGTGGGATGACGCAACGTCTTGCAGGACGTGCAGCGCTGGATCACCAGACGGTGCTCTTTGGCCGCTTCGAACCAGAAAGCGTTGTCCGCGTTGAGAGCCGGACGCGGACGCAGTGCGCGCGGAGCCTCCGGAGCCTTGGCTTCCTGCGGCTTGAACCGCAGTGTCCGCCACCGCTGCGTGCCGACAACTTCGTCGTCGCCGTTGCGGTACGTCTTGAGCGTCGTCACGAAGTGTCCGACGCCGAGTCCGGTCTTCTTTTCAGGGGAAATCGACTCGATGACCTCGGTGTAGTTCACGCGATCGCCTGGGCGCAGTTCGGCGAAGAACTCCTGATCGGAATCGGTGGCGACGACGGAACTGTAGCCCGCAGCGTCGAGGGTGGCGATCAGATCGGTCCACACCTGTGACGGGTCGTTGCCCGCCATCTTGTCGGTGAACGTCCGCATGATCCAGACCTGGAGCATCTGAGCGGGAGCGACGACGCCGTCACGGCCGGTGGCGCGGGCAGCTTCGTCATCGAGGTAGACGGGGTTGGTATCGCCCATGGTCTCGGCCCAATGCCGGATCATGGGGATGTTGACCTCGTCGGGTCCCCAGGTGGTGGGAACAAGCGTCTGGCCGACAAAAGCGTCGAGTTGCGCCGAAATGTCGCTCACTTGACCCTCTTTTCGCGAACGAGTCCCAAGCCGATGGTGCCGACCATGTCACGCAGAACTTCGTTGACGCCGCCGCCGAAGGTATTGACAACACCCTGACGGGAGATCTGCTCGATCTGACCGGCAAGCAAAGCGCCCGGAGACTCGGGGCGGATGCGTCCGGCGGAGCCGAGAATTCCGAGCAGGGTGCGGTAGACGTCGACGTGAGTCTCGGTCCCGTACGTCTTGGTAGCGCCGGCGTCGGCTCCGGAGAGCGTGTCCTGTGCGACGGCTGCCGTCATCTTCCAGTTCAGCAGTCGCATGGCCTCGAGCTTGGCGTGTGTACGAGCGAAGTCCTGCTGCACCCACGGGATGTTGATGGCGCCGTTTTCCTTGGCCCAGTCCAGAACCAGGTTCCACAGACCGTACGTGCGACCACCGATGGCCGCCAAGCCGATTCGTTCGTGATTGAGCTGAGCGGTGATGAGCTGCCAGCCGCCGTTGACCTCGCCGACAACGTCCTTCGACGGAACACGAATGCCGGAGTAGTACGTGGACGTCACCATCAAACCGCCGACGGTGTTGATCGGTGACCACTCGAAGCCTGCGTCCTCCGTGGGGACGATCAGGATCGAGATGCCCTTGTGCTTGGGGGCGTCCGCGTCGGTGCGGCAGGCCAGCCACACGTAGTCGGCGGTGTTTGCGCCACTGGTGAAGATCTTGTTGCCGTCGACGATCCACTCGTCACCGTCGAGAACCGCACGAGTCTTGAGTGATGCGAGGTCGGTGCCGGCCTCGGGCTCGGTGTAGCCGATGGCGAAGACGATGTCGCCGGCAAGAATGCCGGGCAGGAATCGTTCCTTCTGCTCTTCGGTGCCGTACTTCATCAACGTCGGTCCGACGGTATTGACCGTCACGAAGGGGAACGGCAGTCCCGCGCGCTGAACCTCGTCGAAGAACACGAACTGTTCTTCGATGGAGCGGCCCTGTCCACCGAATTCCTTGGGCCAACCGATGCCGAGCCAGCCGTCCTTACCCAGCAACTTCACGATCTCGCGGAAGTACTCGCCGCCCACACCTTGCTCGCCGGCCGCGCGACGCTTCTCTTCCGGCAGCAGCGCCGCGAAGTACGCGCGCAACTCCTTGCGGAGCTCCTGCTGCTCGGGCGATTCCCTCAGATCCATCGCTGTTTCTCCTATGGCATTCATGGCTGGCAACTCTTGGTCTGGACGCTAACCAGATGCCCAGGTGGGCGCTGTGAATGTCTCGTTGAGCGGGAAGCCGAAACATGAGCGGCGTCACATAGGGTGAGATATGCGCATGGACTCCTCGGATCGCGTCGCTCTCACCGACTTGGCCGCCAGGTATGCACAGGCCGTCGACCGCCGAAACACCACCGCGCTTGCGGCTCTCTTCACTGACGACGTGGCATTCGTCTTGCCGCCGGCATTGAACGGAACGGATGCGCCGACGGAGATACGTGGGAACACCGTCGTCAGCAGTTCGGTGGTCGATGCCGTCTCACATCTGCACTCGACCCGGCACATCGTCGAGCAGCAGATCCTCGACCTCGACAGCCCCACCACCGCGCACGGTGAGGCCTACTGCTCCGCTCACCACATCTATCCGCGGGGCGAGGGCCACCGGGACAACCGGATCGAGATTCGTTATCAGGACAGCTTCGAAAAGGTCGACGGCACCTGGCTGTTCTCGCGTCGCGAATTGGTAGTCGATTTTGCCGAGGACGTTCCGGTCATCCTGCTCGGACAATAGGTACAGGAAAAAATCGCGGTGATTCTGTATCTCCTCACGGGAGGTTTACCGGGCTAGCGTTCAGCAACTGTCACGCCATCTCGGCGTGACGTTCGGCTATGTCTTGGAGATTCACATGTCACGCTCGCGCACCAGAAGATTCCTCGCTGCCTTCGCAGTGGCCGCCGTCGCAGTCGGAACCGTCGCAGCGTGCTCGAGCGACAACTCTTCCGATGAGAACGCGCCCCTTCGCATCGTCGCTTCTTCGGTTCCGCACGCCGAGATCTTGAAGTTCGTCGAAGAAAAGGGCCTGCTCGGCGACACCAAGATCGAGGTCAGCGAGATCACCGGCGACCTCGACGCCAACGAGGTGCTCGAAGCGGGCGACACCGACGCCAACTTCTTCCAGCACGTGCCGTACCAGGAATCGTGGTCGAAGGAAAAGGGTGTCGACGACCTGGTCGCCGTGGCGAAGGTCCACGTCGAGCCCCTCGGTGCATATTCCAAGAAGGTCACCAACCTGGCCGACCTGCGCCAGGGCGCAACGGTCGCTTTGTCCAACAACGTGACGAACTTCGCCCGTGGGCTGTACCTGCTGCAGCAGGCCGGTTTGATCAAGCTCGATCAGCAGTTGGGCGCCCCCGGCACCGACATCACGCAGATCAGCGAGAAGAACATCATCGACAACCCCAAGGGACTCACGTTCACCCAGGTCGATCCCCCGCAGCTTCCGCGCACTCTCGACGACGGAAATGTCGATCTCGCAATCATCAACGGCAACTACGCAATCGAAGGCGGCCTCAATCCCGCCAAGGACGCACTGGTGCTCGAGAAGGCCGAGGGCAACCCGTACGCCAACGTCCTCACGGTTCGTACCTCCCTCGAAAACGATGCGCGAGTGCAGAAGTTGGCCGAGGCATTGACGTCCACCGACGTCGCGACGTTCATCGAGCAGACCTACCAGGGCTCGGTCATTCCGGCCAGCGCTACCTGATCGAGACCCGTCATGGTCTTCTCGATCGAATCGGTCTCCAAGGAATACCGCAGCGGCACAAAAGTTCTGCATGCACTCGATTCCGTGTCCCTGAAAATCGAAGACGGCGAGATCTTCGGCATCATCGGCAAGAGCGGCGCCGGCAAATCGACTCTGCTGCGCTGCCTCAACCTGCTCGAACGCCCGACCAGTGGCCGGATTCTGTTGGGCGACACCGATCTGACCGCGTTGAGCCCTGCGCAGTTGCGCGACACACGCAAGCGGATCGGTGTCGTGTTCCAGCATTTCAACTTGCTGCACTCCCGCTCGGTCGCCGCCAACATCGCCTTTCCTCTCGAAGTGGCGGGGTACTCGCGGGCAGATCGCCGTGCCCGCGTCGACGAGCTGATCGAGTTGGTCGGCCTGGAAGACCGACGTGACGCCTTCCCTTCGCAACTGTCCGGCGGACAGAAACAACGGGTCGGGATCGCGAGGGCCTTGGCGGCTTCTCCCGATGTCCTCCTGTGCGACGAAGCCACGAGCGCCCTCGACTCGGATACGACCGATTCGATCCTCGACCTGCTCGCCGACCTCAATCGACGTCTGGGTGTGACCATTGTTCTGATCACCCACGAGCTCAACGTGGTTCGACGGATCTGTCACCGCGCCGCCCTGATCGACCAGGGACGCATCGTCGACGAGGGAACGCTCACCGAACTGGTTGCGGACCCGGACTCACCCCTCGGCGAGGCGCTACTGCCGGCCGGAACGGTGCGAACGTCCCCGACCGGAATTCCGGCACTCCTCACCTTTGTCGATTCGCTGTCGACCTCGCCTGTGATTTCCCAACTCTCGCGTGATCTCGATGTCGACGTCACCGTGATCTCCGGCGGTATCGAGGACATCGGAGCCCATCAGGTCGGCCGCCTTCGCGTGGAGTTCGCCTCGCACACCGGACTCGCCAACGACGAAGAGACAAGAAAGTCTGTCGAAGAACATCTTTCGCAGCGCGGAGTGAAGGTGACGTTCTCATGAACAAGACGTCCTGGCAGGATTCCCTGGGCGAAGCATGGGAAGCCCTACTCGACACGCTCTACATGGTCGGCGTCTCGTTCGTGCTCACCGTGATCATCGGTATCGCCCTCGGCGTTCTGTTGCACGCGAGCGCGCCCGACGGAATCCGTCCGAACCGCGTTCTCAATTCGGTACTGGGCACCGTGGTGAACATCGGCCGTTCGCTGCCGTTCGTCATTCTGTTGGTCCTCCTCATCCCGGCGACGCGGGCGATCGTCGGAACAGCGCTCGGGGCGACGGCAGCGATCGTCCCGCTGACCATCGGCTCGGTGCCCTTCTTCGCTCGCGTCGTCGAGAACGCACTGCGTGAGGTCGATTCCGGACGCGTCGAAGCAGCACGATCCATGGGCGCCACCGACAAGGACATCATCACCAAGGTCCTACTGCCCGAATCAGTTCCGGGATTGGTAGCCGGAGCAACCCTGACGGCGGTGATGCTGATCGGTTTCTCAGCCATGGCAGGCGCCATCGGCGCCGGCGGTCTCGGCGACTTCGCGATCAAGTACGGCTACCAACGATTCAACACCCCGGTGCTGTTCGTCGCTGTCGTGATCTTGATCGTGTTGGTTCAGGCGATCCAGTCGACCGGCGATCTCGTAGTTCGTTCGATGGCCCACAAGCGGTAACCGATCAGCTCGACACCATCGCGATCGCAGTTCGCAGGCCTCGCCGCTTACCGGTCTGCGGATCGACGCCGAAGACTTCCTTGATTCCGCCGCGGATGCGGAACTTCAACTCCGAGTGCGTCTCCGGAGCATCGTCCTGGGACGCGGAGAGAAACCTGTTGGGCAGCGACAACTTCCAGATGGTCCGCAACGTCAATCCGTACTGCTTCCACAGCGGCCCGGTGGTGTACGGGAGGTCGTACTTGTCACACAAGTCCCGCAGCGGCACCGCGATTTCCGAGTACCGATTGCTCGGCAGGTCAGGGAAGCAGTGATGCTCGATCTGGTAGCAGAGGTTGCCGCTCATAAAGGCCATGACGGGGCCGGCATGAAAGTTGGCGGACCCCAGCATCTGTCGTAAGTACCACTGAGCGCGGGATTCGTTCTCGAATTCCTCGAGCGTGAACTTCTCGGCACCGTCGGGGAAGTGCCCGCAGAAGATGACGGCGTAACTCCAATAGTTGCGGATGAGATTTGCAACGGCGTTGGCCGTCAACGTGGTCTTCCACGCCGGGCCGGTCAGGGCGGGGAACAGGATGTAATCCTTCGCCACCTGACGCGCGATCTTCTTTCCGACGTCCTTGGCCATCTCCGATTTCTCGGACCACTTCACCTCGCCCTTGCGAAGCTTGTCGGTCTCGAGGTGATGCAGTGCGACGCCCCACTCGAAGAGGGTCGCCAGCACGAAATTCGTGATCGGTTGGAAGAGATAGTCGGCGTGCCACTTCTGATCGCGCGTGACGCGCATGATGCCGTAGCCGACATCGTTGTCGAGGCCGACGATGTTGGTGAACTTGTGATGAGTGAAGTTGTGCGAGTGCTTCCATCCCGAGGACGGGCAGGTGTTGTCCCACTCCCAGTTGCTCGAGTGAATCTCGGGATCGTTCATCCAGTCCCACTGACCGTGGATGATGTTGTGGCCGAGTTCCATGTTCTCGATGATCTTGCCGACCCCCAGCAGCGCAGTCCCCAGAATCCAGGCAGGCTTCTTCTTGCTGGCGAACAAGACGATGCGGCCGGCCACCATCAGAGAGCGTTGAAACGCGATCGTCCGCTGGATATATCGAGCATCGTGCGCGCCGCGCTTCTCCTCGATGTCGAGCCGAATGGCGTCCAACTCGCGCCCGAGCGCTTCGACGTCTTCCTCGGTGAGATGGGCATATTCCTTGATGTCGGTGATCGCCACAGTGTTTCTCCGTATCGGTTTTCTCCGTGCCGCAGGACTGGTCCGTCGGGCGGTACCCCTGGGAGCCGGTGCGGAAACGTCAGCCCCGATATTCATGTGCGTCTTCACGCAATCTATGCCAAAGTCGATATACGTGAGCCCCGAAAACAAGATCACCATCCGCACCGCTACCGAGAGCGACTGGCCGGCTCTCCAACTACTCGACTCGGTGGGGTTCGGTTTTCACCCGTCTCCCGCGGTCAGCGAACTGACGAAGGCTCTCTACAAGCCCGAGGACATCATCCTCGCCGTCGACGGTGACCTACCCGTCGGCGTGGCCATCGAAATCGACATGGAATTCACCGTGCCCGGCGGACGCCAACTCCCCACGCGCGGAATCACCTGGGTATCCGTCGCACCGACTCACCGTCGCCGTGGCGTCCTACGCTCGATGTTCACTGCACTTCACGCCCACATCGAGTCGACCGGAGCACCACTTGCCGCCCTGACGGCCAGCGAGGCCGGCATCTACAACCGCTTCGGATACGGCCCGGCCACCTTCAGCGAGGGCATCACCCTCGATCGCCGCTTCGCGCGGTTCCGCCCCGAGGTGCCCGACAACGGTGGCGTGTCGATCGTCGACGTCAAAGCTGCCTCGACGCTTCTACCCGAGATCTACGATCGCTGGCGACTGCTGACACCCGGCGCTCAATTGCGTCCGCAACCGCTCTGGGACCATATGTTCGCCGACCCGTCCGAGGATCGTGACGGCGCCTCCGGACTGTTCTTTCTGACACACGCGGACGGATACATCGCTTACCGGCACACGAGCGAGGGCCGCGACAGCATCGCCCGGATCGACGAATTCGTGACGATCACCGAAGACGCGCACGCGGCGCTGTGGCGCACGATCTGCGGCCTCGACCTCGTCACCCGGATCGAGACACGCCAACATCCTGCCGATCCACTCCGGCTGATGCTGACGGACTACCGCCTTGCCCGAACGACGACGCGCTCCGATCGACTGTGGCTGCGCATCATGGACGTGCCCGCGGCTCTCGAGGCTCGTGAATATGCTGCTGACCTGGACACCGTCATCAAGGTCGAAGATCCGTTCCTGAAGGCCGGCGGAACTTTTGCACTTCAGGTCAAGGGTGGCAAGGCCACCTGTACGGCCACTGACGCGGAGCCCGCGATCACGATGCCCTCTGATGTCCTGAGCAGCTTGTACCTGGGCGAGCACCAGGCCAAGACCTTCGCGGCGGCGCACCGACTCCACGCGTCCGATCCGCGGGAGATCCGGAATTTCGACTTCGCTTTCAACGCAGAGAAGCCCGCAATTCTCGGGTACGGATTCTGATGATCTTGCCGACACGGGCATCGACGATTTGTGCCGTCGGTCGTATTCAGGGTTAGCCTCGAACAATGGCGTTTGTCGAAAAGATGGTCAATAGGCTTCCTGAGCGGATTCTCGTGCGCGTCCTGCCGCACGCAGAAATGCTCAAGTTCCTGGTGGTCGGCGGCATCGCCTTCATCGTCACCACGGTGCTGTTCTTCGGCATCAAGTGGACGGTTCTGCCTCAGCACCCGGTGACGGCCAACATCCTTGCGGTCCTGATCGCGACGGTTCTGTCCTACGTCCTCAACCGCGAATGGTCGTTTGCTCAGCGCGGTGGTCGACAGCGCCATCACGAGGCCGCTCTGTTCTTCATCGTCGCGGGTATCGGTTTGGCCATCAACCAGGTACCTCTCTGGACCTCCAGGTACGTGTTCCACCTGCGTCAACCCGAGGTGTCGGTGTTGATGGAGAACTTCGCGGACTTCATCAGCGGATCGATCATCGGGACCCTGCTGGCGACGGCCTTCCGCTGGTGGGCCATGCGTCGGTACGTCTTCCCCGAAGAAGCCACCGACAGCCAGGTCGTTCTCGACATCGAAGCGACTCCCGGCACCAAGACGCCGACAACCGACGCCACCGCCCTCGACTGACGTCCCGGATCGACGCACCCGATCGCTCGCGCTTCGATCAGAGTTCGTCGATACCGATCAGCCCGTCCTGAAGGGCCCGTGCAAGCAGCGCCATCTTCGTCGGGGCTGTCCGGCCCACTTCGTCGTACTTCCCTCGAATACGCGCGAGATGCGTATTCACCGTCCCCTCCGCGATGTACAACTCACGGGAGACTTCGGCTTTCGAGTCGCAGCGAATCCAGGTCAACAGCACCTGTACTTCACGTCTACTGAGGCTGGGTGAGTCAGCAGTCTTCATCGGTGGTGTCCCTAACTTCCAGGCTTTTCGCGCGGTCGAACTCCCATGGAAACGGAGCATGGTCGCAGGGTCACTCCGTTTGTTGACTGGGATAACTCTCGAGCGAGAGTGAACACTCTCAGAACACCACTCGAGCAGGCCTTGACCTCGGTAGAGTCTCGTTTGCCCGTTATGTGCGGGAGAGACTGTCGAACGACCGAAGGACCGGCGATGACTGACCGCGACGCCTCCACCATGCAATTCGTCGATGCCGGCGTGACGTCTCTCGTCGATGCTCCTCAGGACGTTCTCGAACGCGGACTTCGGAGCGAACAGGTCGTCAACCAAGCCGGTGCGTCGCAGGCCACGTTCTTTCGCAAGTTCCGAACCAAATCCGAATTCATCGAGGCCGTGATCACCAGCCTCACCGAATCGACCTTGCACAGCGCAGACAAAGTGAAGCAGACCGTGCGCGCACAGCTGGCCGCAAACGACGACGCGCTTCGTCCGACGGTCACCACTCTCGTCAAAGAGGCATTCGACGCAATCGTCAACGACGCGTCGACTGCAAGAAGCCTTCTCTCACACATTTTTGCGGGCTCACACCGGCGAACCTCCACCGCTCTGGAAAACGAATATCGTCGACGCGACGAGCTCGTATCCGCGGCCTACGAGGCCCTTTTCGAGAAAACCGACGCAACACTCCGAAGGCCGTTCACCACCAAGACCTTCGCTGTCACGGTCAACGCGGTGATCGACGGCTTCCGCATTCGTAGCCGCATCGATTCCCGCTCCGTCTCACCCGACATCATGTCCGACGCACTGCTCGCGATACTGGGCGCCGTCGTCGACACGTCCGGCCTTCACCAACACCTCGATGACGTTGTCGGTCCCATCGACCAGCCCGCTGAGCCGCGTCCGCTGCCGCGTGATCCGCGAGCGGCGTTTCTCGCCGCTGCGCGTAGCGAATTCGGCAAGCGCGGATACTTCATGACGCAGATCAACGACATCGCCGACACGGCGGCAGTTCCCCGCGCCGCCGCCAACAAACTGTTTCCCACCAAGCCCCACATCTTGGTGGCAGCCCTTCAGAGCCGCGTGGACTCACTGCGAGAGACCGTTGCCGACGACATCCTGATCGGTCTCGGTGACGTCGCGATCATCGAGAACTTCCTACTCCGCTGCGCACAACTAGCCTCTGACGAAACAGAGTTCATGGATGCACTGCTGGTTGCCGTTGCCCACGACACCTACGGCGAGCCCGAGAGCCTGCTCTCGCTCAAAGAGAAACTCAACATTCCCTCGATCATCGCGCCGATTGTGCAGCGCGGCCAGGACAACGGAGCGATGTCGACCATCAGTGCTCCGATGGACATCGCCGCAGGCATCACCAACACCCTCCTACTGAGGTGCTTCACCCGCCGATCGGACAGCCCAGCCGACAACGCTGCCTTCGTCGGCGCGATGGTCCTGAACGGGCTGGCGCATCCCTGATCAGAGAAAGGACTACGCGCCGAGCCCCAGCCGCTTCGAGCATTCAGCCATTTCGTCGATGATCAATTCCAACGACGTGCCACGACGGCTCGCGGACAACACGATTCGATCGGCTCCCAACCCGCGTGCCCAGTCGAGTTTCGCTTCGTCGAGCCTGGGCAGTGTCGCACCGAGTACCAGCGATACGTCGGCAGGATCTCGATCTGCCTTCACCGCAGCCGCTTTCATCGCTGCTACGGCCTTGTCGAGATCTTCACCGGCCAGTCCCAGCGGCTGGAAACCATCACCCAACCGGCCTGCTCGCCGAGCAGCAGCGAGACTGTGTCCACCGATGTAGAGCGGAACTCCGGATTCGCGGTGCGGCTTCGGCCAGCTGTACGCACCCTTGAACGAGAAGTAATCGCCGTCGAAATCGACTGCTTCCTTGCCCTCCCAGAGTGAACGCATCACCGCGATGGCCTCATCGGCTACCTTGCCGCGGCGCTCGAAGTCACCGCCGCACGCTTCGATCTCTTCCTTCATCCAGCCCAGACCGAGACAGATGCGCAATCGCCCACCCGAAAGTCGATCCAGCGTCGCCAAGCGCTTGGCAAGCACTACCGGATTGTGGTTGGGAAGCACCAGAACTCCGGTGGACAGACCCAAAGTCGTTGTGGCGCCGGCAACAAATGACAGTAGTTCCAGTGGATCCGGGATGTCACAGTCATCGGGTAGGTGAGATTTTCCGGTCGGAGAGTACGGGTATTCGCTCGCCGTATCCGCGATGACAACCGAGTGTTCCACGGCCGAGATCTCGTCGAAACCCAACGATTCGGCGGCACGGGCGAATTGCAGAATCCAGTCGGGATCTCCACTTCGACCCAATTCGACCGGAACAACTACGCCGAGCTTCATACCGTTTCCTCCAGTGTCGCCATCAATTTCGGACCGTCCACGACGCGACCGAGGAACCGGTCCGCATCCGGATCTGTTGCAAGCCACACCGCAGCAGCGGCGGGCACGGATGCCGGTGTGGCCGCAAATCCGGCTTCCACTATCGCGTCCGCGCCACCACGGGCTTTCCCTGATTCCGTGATGACAAATCCTGGACTCAGGTTGAACGCTTTGATTCCGGCGCCTCGATACTCCGAGTTGATCGCTCCGGCGATACGTCCGAACGACGCCTTCGACGCGGCGTACGACAAACCCCAACCACCCTCGCCGGGAGGCGCAGGCGGATCCAGGGTCGCCGAACCAGATGCGAGGTTGACGACAACCCCGTTGCCGCTCTTGATCATCGACGGCAGTATCACCTGAATCAACGCAAGCTGGTGCAGATAGTTGCCGATCGCCATCGCCTGGGCGTCGTCGATCTCGATGTCGAGCACCCGGTCCATGTTTCCGACCGTCTGTGCGTAGGCGTTGTTCACCAACACGTCGACATGTCCCCACTCCGCCAGCACCCGTTCACCGGCGCCGCGGACGGAGGCCAGATCGAGCAGATTCATCGGAACGGCCAATGCGCGGACACCGAAGGATTCGATCTCGGCAACCGTCGTCTCCAGACTGCCGGGTACCGGAATGACCTGCTCCCCCTGCCTCGTTCGCGGGGCCGCCCGCCCTTCGCCTTCACGAACGGTGCGAGCAGTGATTGCAACGTCGAATCCGGCGCGCGCGAATGCCAGCGCGCACTCACGGCCGATCCCCCGGGAAGCGCCGGTAACCAGCGCAACACCACTCACAGGAACCGCGTGCGGCCGTGAGTCTCGAACTCCTTCTCCAGGTTCACCACGTCAGCTTCGGTCATCAACGTGTATTCGGGAGTGCCGCGGCCCACCCAGTGGAACACTGGTTCGTCGGTCCGCCAGCGGTCGGCTTGAAGTTCACGTTTGAGTACCTTGTTGGAGCCCGTGACGGGCAGATCAGTCGAAACACGAACAAATCGCGGCGCTGCCTTGGTACCCAAATCCGCCTGCGCGGCAAGGTAGGCGGCGAACTCGGCCGGATCGAAATCGGCAAAGTCGGCGACCTCGACAGCTGCCATCACCTGATCGCCCGAACGCGGATCCGGTACCGCGAAGACACCCGTGGCAATCACTTTGGGGTGCCGACGCAGGATGTGCTCGATCATCAAAGCCGAGGTGTTCTCACCGTCGACGCGGATCCAGTCACCCTTACGTCCGGCGAAGTAGATGAACCCGGCCTCGTCGACGTAGCCGAGATCGCCTGTCCAGTACCAACCGTGGCGAATCTTCTCGGCAATTGCGTCTTCGTTCTTGTAGTACCCCTCGAATTTCTTCGATCCGGCCTTGTCGACCATCTCGCCGATGGATTCGTCGGGGTTCAGCACGTGACCGTGCTCGTCGAGAATTGCGCGGGGTCGCTCTTCGCGGGTATCGGGATCGACGATGACGATGTTCTCGCTCGCGGGACGGCCAAGCGCGCCGGCAGGTTGGTTCGGATCGAGCACGACCGAACCGGCACCTTCACTCGAACCGTATCCCTCGAAAAGCTGCGCACCGAAACGGCGGATGAACTCTGCCTTGTCCCCCGGCGACGCCTCGGTCCCGAAGCCGTGCGTGAGGGTGTTCTCGATGTCGTCGGGCAGTTCCGGCGTCGCCATGAGATACCCCAAGGCCTTACCGACGTAGGTGAAATATGTTGCGCCGTAGAACCGAACGTCCGGCATGAATCCCGAGGCGGTGAACTTACGAACGAGGCAGACCGTAGCTCCCTGCGAAAGGGCCGGCGCCCACAGAGCCATCAACGCGTTGCCGTGGAAGAGCGGCATGCAGCAGTAGCAGACGTCGTCGCGGTCGATGTCGTACTTGGCGCAGTTCGCGTAGGCCAACCGCGTCAGACGCCCCTGGCTGCACCGCACTGCCTTGGACATTCCGGTGGTGCCCGAGGTGAAGAGAAGCAAGAACAGCGTCGACGCGTCGACGCCGAGGTCGATCTGAGGCGACTCGACCTGGTGAGCGGAAATCTTGTCCGGGTATGACGCGTCGTCGACCAGAACAAAACGATCTTCGGTCAGTCCGAGGTCAAGGCCGGACAACTTCTCGTAGCCCGCTTTGTCGGTGACGATCAGCTGGCAGTCGACGTACCGAACCTCAGCCTCGAGTTCAGCTCCACGCCTGGTCGGATTGATGCCGACGATCGTGGCCCCGGTCAGGGCCGCGCCGCCGAGCCAGAACAGGAACTCGGGATCGTTCTCCAGAAGTACTCCGACGTGAAACGGTCCAGGCGCGCGAAGCGACTTCGCAAGCGAGCCGCGCGCCGCGCTCTCGCGCACCACCTCGTCCCAGCTCCAGTCCTGCGTCCGCGTCCGCAGACCCAGGTGCTGATCACCGAGACGGTCGATCAACATCTGCGCGACGTCCTCGCGCTGAGGAGCTGCAAGAGCTGCATTCGAAGATGCTTCGGTGGCGGTGTTCGTCATCGTGTCCTGTGTCCTAGTCGATATCGGAATGTCGATTACTCCAACTGCGATACGACTCGAACGTATCGACGCCTCAAAGCCGGAACCGCCCCAGTCTCGCTCAGTGGTAACCGCCGCCACAGATATGATTTTCTCGTGAGATTTTGTGACGTGAAAAGCGCCACAATACGAAAGGCCATTCCATGACTGCCCCCGCAGATCCGCAGTTGCTTCTGGACCAGGCGGTCTCACGCCTCACCGGTCCAGGTGGGCCATTCGAGATCGTCGAAGAAGAGGTTCTCGGCACCATAATGCCCGTGATGAAGAACCGTGGTCACGCCATCGGTGAACTCATCTCGGCATCTCGCGCCTGGGGCGACGGCGACTATCTCGTCACCAGCGATCGTCGAATCTCGTTCACCGAGCACGCCGATTCCGTCGCCGCGCTGGCAACTGCTCTGCGGGACAAGTACGGAGTCCGCAAGGGCGACCGTGTGGGCATCCTCGCTGCCAACACTCCCGAATGGGTCATGACGTTCTTCGCGACGCAGGCGCTCGGCGCGATCGCTGTCGGTCTCAACGGTTGGTGGGTTCCGCGCGAGGTCACCCACGGGATCGAGCTCTCACGCCCGAAGGTTCTGGTCGTGGACGCCAAGCGCGGCGCCGCCCTCCCCGAACTGCCGGCAGACATCACGGTCCTCACCATGGAAGAGGATCTGCCCGCGCTCATCGCGGAATATGCAGGCTCCGACGTGCCGAGCACCGACATCGACGAGGACGACCCCGCCGTAATCCTGTTCACCAGCGGTACCAGTGGCCGCCCCAAGGGCGCACTCCACTCGCACCGCAACGTGATGGCCGTCGTCGACTACCACAAATACAGCGACGCGATCGGCGCTGCATTCACCGGCCGTGAGTACGACGCTTCCAAGCCGAGCCCATTGCGTTATCTACTCACCTCCCCGCTCTTCCACATCGCCAGCCTGCACAATCTGGTGGTCCCCCGTCTCGCGACAGGCAGCGCCGTCATCCTGACCGAGGGCGGCTTCGACGTCGACAAGGTGCTCGGGTTGGTCGAACGCGAGCGCGTCACCAACTGGGGTGCTGTCCCCACGATGGCATCGCGGCTACTCGAACACGGCAACATCGCCAAGTACGACGTCTCTTCGTTGACTGCATTCTCGCTGGCGTCCGCGCCGTCGTCGCCCGCGTTCAAGGAACGCCTCAAGGAGCAGGTGCCGTTCGCACGCAACGCTCTGGTCGACAGTTACGGCCTCACCGAATGCAGCACCGCAATTGCGGTCGCCGTCGGCGCCGAACTCGAAGAGTTCCCAGGTACTCTCGGACGTCCGATCATCACCGTCTCGATGGAGATTCGCGATCCCTTCGGCGAGTGGCTGCCGGACGGCATCGAAGGTGAAGTGTGCGTGCGCAGCCCGTTCGTCATGCTCGGATACTGGGAGAACGACGAGGCGACCGAGTCTGCAATTGCACCGGGACGCTGGCTCCGCACCGGCGATTTCGGCGTCATCGAGAACGGACGTCTCCGTCTCACCGGTCGTCGTTCCGACCTGATCCTGCGTGGTGGCGAGAACGTCTACCCCACCGAGATCGAGCAGACGCTCGACGAGCACCCCGACGTGATCGAGTGCGCTGTCATCGGCATGCCGCACCCCGACCTCGGCCAGGAAGTGTCCGCCGTGGTTGTACTGCGTCCCGGGGCTGCCACCACGGAGGCGGAGCTGCGCGACTACGCCGCCGAGCGACTTTCCTACTTCAAGGTGCCGTCGAAGTGGCGCATCACCAGTGATCTGTTGCCTCGCAACGCAACCGGCAAGATGGTTCGGCGCGAGATCACCGTATGACCGCGGAGCTGTCACGGATCGTCGCCGAGTCTGCGATCCGTGACCTGCTCTGTGAGTACACGCATCTGATCGATCAGGGCAGATTGGGTGAAGTCGCTGCATTGTTCGCCCAGTCCGACTACGGGCAGTGCGGACCGGACGGGGTTGCCACCACTCTCATTTCGTCCGACGCCGACGCAGTGTTCGCAGCCTGCAGCGGCTTCATTCGGATGTACGGAGATCCGCCGGTTCCACGCACCAAACATCTGCTGACCAACACGCGAATCTCGGTCGACGGTGAATCAGCGACGGCGCTCTCGTACGTCACGGTCATACAAGGTACCGAAGATCTTGCCCTGCAACCTATTTTGTCGGGACGCTACTTCGATCGCTTCTCGTGCATCGACGGGTCCTGGCAGTTCAGCTCGAGGCTCTTCTGTTTGGACAACATGGGCGACATGTCCGCTCATGCCAAGCGGGCACTGTAGAGGAACGACTGTGGAAATCGGTGTCAACGTTTTGGGTCTCGAGGCCCTGTTCGACGGCAAGGTCCGCCCGGTCTTGGACTTCGCCGCGGGTGCTGACAGTGCCGGGATCGATCTGATCTGCACCGGCGACCACCTCGGGTTCAATGCCGACGCTCACGCCCAGCGGGTAGTCGAACACAACTTCCTGTTCCCGTTGGATCACCCTTGGTACGAACCGATTTCATTTCTGTCTTCGATCGCCGCGGTGACGGAACGAGCTCGCCTCGGAGTATCGGTTCTGATCGCCACTGTTCGCCCGGCGGCCCTGCTCGCAAAACAGGTTGCCACTCTCGACTCATTGTCCGAAGGTCGAACTGTCATGGGTTTCGGCGTTGGATGGCAAGAAGCTGAATACACCGCCACCAACATGCCTTTCGACGCGCGATTCGGGCGCATGGAGGAGACCGTCGCAGCCTGCCGCGAACTGTGGACCAATGCACCGGCCACCTTCCAGGGACGCGACTTCGCTTTCGAGAACTACCACAGCCTCCCGCTGCCGATCCAACCCCGAATACCGGTGCTCTTCGGTTTCGGACCAAGCCGGCGGAACTTCGACCGCATCGCACGCGTCGCAGACGGCTGGACCGTGAACCCGACCGATCTGGGAACGTTCACCGACAGTGTTGCACTGTTGCGCAACACGTTCGAAGCCCACCAACGTGACCCGGAGTCGGCGCGCGTGCAAGTGTCTGCGGCGCCGGTTCGACGCGACAACGGGTCCGTCGACCTCTCGGCAACCGCAGACAAGGCCCGGGACTGGTTCGCCCGCGGCGCGTCCGTCGTCGTTCTCCGACCCGCCGTATTCGATTGCGCTGCCGAAGAACTACCAGAACTACTCGACTGGATGACCAGCATCAAGGAGGCGTGACATGGACCGGGCACTGCAAGATCTCATCGACAAGCAGGCAATCCGTGAGGTGGTTCTGACGTACTGCCGTGGCATCGACCGCCTCGACTTCGATCTCGTCCGCAGCGCCTACCACCCGGATGCGATCGACCATCACACCGGATTCGACGGCAACATCGACGAGTACATCGCCTGGGTGACACCAAAACTCTCGGCGATCGGCGGCACGATGCATCACATCGGCAACCATCTGGTCGAACTGCACGGCGACCACGCGATCAGCGAGGCGTATTCGATGTCCACACACTGGGGTGGGCCCGAAGGCATCGGGATGATCAACTTCACCAGCGGTGCGCGATTCATCGACCACATGGAGCGTCGCAACGGTCGCTGGGCGATCAAGGAGCGATGGGCCGTACGAGAGTGGACTCGCTCGGACGAGGGCCGCTTCGTCAACCCCGAAGGGCCTGGTCCGCGTGGGCGTCGTGACGCCTCGGATCCTCTGAGCGCACTACGACAGGCCTTGGAAATTCGCTGAGAATCAGAAAACTCGGACTATTCCGACTGATTTGAGAATTCAGTTCATATCGAACACACATTCGAATAGAATGGATGCATGTTCAACCCGACAACAGAGCTCTTCGGTATCTCAGCGCAGCTGACCGGTACCGAAACTGATTGTGCGCTGGTTGATCTCATGACAGATCTGCACGCATGTGAGGCGATGCTGGTCGAACGCAAGCTCGCTGTGATTGCCGAGTTCTTTTCGCGGCGAAGCTCAGAGCATGCCGCCAGTGGTGCGTGGTCGTCGACCGCACACGAGTTGGCTGAATCAGAAGTCGGTGCGTCACTGACGATGGGCCGCGCGGCTGCCGGCAAGCTGATCGGGTTGGGGTTCTCGTTGAAGACTCGTTTGCATCGCACTCGAGCGGCGATGGCGCGTGGCGAGTTGGATCTGTACCGAGTTGGTTTGATCGATTCCGCGACCGCGAACGTGAAAGACGAATTGATCGACGAGGTGGAACGACTACTGCTCGAGCAGGTTCTCGCCCCACCAGTAGCCGGCGGAACGGGCTTGACGGGAAGGCGACTGACAGCGGCGATCGATCGGATCGTGGCGATGGTGGACCCGGAAGGTATGCGAGAACGTCGACGCCGTGCTCTCACCGATCGGTTCGTCGGGGTCAGCGCTGCCGAGGACGGGATGGCAAAGATCTTGGGAAGCATTCCGGCAGAGCAAGCTCGGGCATTCGACGGCCGACTACGCGAGTTGGCAATGTCGGTATGCCGAAACGACTCTCGAACATACGAGCAGCGACGAGCCGACGCGCTCTTCGAGTTGACCAACGGATCACCGTTCTTGCCGTGCAACTGTGGCCGAGCTGATTGCCCGCAGGATCGTAGCGGTGGTGTTGTCGTTCGTCGGCCCGTGGTTCACGTCGTGATGACTGATTCCACTCTGCGCGGAGGCGGCGAGCCCGCTCACCTCGACGGGTACGGGGTGATCAGCGCTGAGCATGCTCGCGACATCGCCCAAGACGCCGTAATTCGAAACGTCCGAGTACCCGCTGATACCGCCACCGAATCGGTGCCCGGTTCGGCGTACGTCTACCGGCCTGGTTCAGTTCTCGATACCTGGTTGCGGATCATCGCGGGCAGCTGCCAATGGCTGCATTGTGATGTCCCGGCCTGGAATTCCGATCTGGACCACAATGAACCGTTCCATCATGGCGACCCCGAACGCGGCGGCAAGACAGTCGAATCGAATATGAGTGCGTTCTGCCGCAACCACCATCGCCTCAAGCATTCCGACCGGTGGCGATTCGCGTCGAACGAGGATCGGACCATGTCGCTGACTTCGCCGACCGGGCATTGCTACCGAACACGCCCCGCAGGGTTGATAGCCGGGCCGCACGGCCCGATGCCGCCGCAGTGCGGTCGAGATCGGCGGACCCAGGCGGAGAACAAGGCCGCCCGTATCCAGTCCGAACGCAATCGTCAACGCCGACGGATTCAAAGGCAGCTAGAACAACGCGCTCAACGTAAGCGGCGGAAATCACCGCGAGCCCACCGAGAACCCATCGACTACGGGGACGACCCGCCACCGTTCTGAGATACCGAGCGGCGTCGAGGCGCGTCGACGTGTCGCAGGGTCAGTCTGAGGCCGGCTTGGTGTCGTCATCTCCCGCTGACGGATCGTCTCCAGCAACCGGGTCCGGATCGTCTTCACCAAACGGATCGATGGTGTCGACACCTTCGAGGACGGTCAGCTCTTCTTCAACCTCTGCCAGGAGGCCCTTGGCTTCAGCTTCGAACTTCTTCTCCCAATCGGACATACCGAGCCTCTTCTCTTCCGAAGCGAGTTCCCGCTGTATCTGAACTCAGACTACGTCGCCGGCGACGAGTTTCGCCGTCCCCTCGAGTCAGTACTCATGACCGAGTACTCATGATTCACGACGAACGGAGCACCCATGCCCGGACAGTTGGAAGGCAAAACCGCGCTGATCACCGGAGCCGCCCGAGGTCAGGGCCGAAGCCATGCCGTGCGATTGGCGCAGGAGGGCGCCGACATCATTGCACTCGACATCTGCCGCCAGATCGAATCGGTGGCCTACCCGATGGGTACCGCCGAGGATTTGAGGCAGACAACGGCAATGATCGACGCCCTCGGGCGAAATGTCGTCGCGCGAGAAGTCGACGTTCGCGATTTACCCGCGCTGGGAGCTGCGATATCCGAAGGTATCGCAGTGTTGGGCAGCCTCGACATCGTCCTGGCCAACGCCGGTATCGGCATGATGTCCCCGGACATCGACGATGCCCGCGCCTTCCGCGACCAGATGGAGGTCAATCTTTTCGGCGTCTGGAATACCGTCCAGGCCGCAGCGCCCGCGATGATCGAGCAAGGGAGAGGCGGCGCAATAGTCCTGACCGGATCAACACTGGGACTTGTCGGCCGCGGAGGTGATGGAACCGGCGGATCCGACGGCTACTGCGCGAGTAAACACGCCATCGTCGGGTTGGGGCGCACGTGGGCGCACTGGCTTGCTCCCCACAACATTCGTGTCAACTCCGTGCATCCGGCGGGAGCGAATACACCGATGGTCGTCAACGATGCCGTCGCGAAACTGTTCGCAGACTCTCCCGCATCGAGCGGAGCCGATGTCGGCAATCTCTTGGACGTCGGGCTGATCGAAGCTTCCGACGTCAGCAACGCGATAGCCTGGTTGGTCTCGGATCAGGCTCGATACGTCACAGGTATCGCGTTGCCGGTCGATGCGGGATTCACGGCCAAATAGACGCCGGATTCTCGAGCCGAATTACTGCCGATCAGTCGACGGTCGGCGCCCACTGCACACCGTTGATGTGCCCACCACCGTCGACGAAGAGAGTGTTGCCGGTGACGTAACGGCTGTCGTCGCTCGCCAGGAAGGCCGCAACGGGGCCGATGTCGTCGAGGGGATCGCCGATCCGCCCCATCGGGTTCTGTGCGGCCATCACTGCCGCGTTTTCCGGATTGGCTTCGGCGACACGCTTGTACGCCGCACTCTGCGCACCGGGACAGATGACGTTGCAGTTCACGTGCTTGGGAGCCCACTCGCGGGCAGCAGTGCGAGTCAGCGTTCGCAATGCTTCCTTGGCCGCGTTGTACTGGACCGAGTACATGTGAGCATTCACGCCGTTGAGGCTGCACATGTTGATCACGCGGCCGGTGCCGTGACGCTCGAGTTCCGGCAATGCAGCCTGCATGGCCCAGAAAGCGGCCATCACTGCCATGTCGAAACCGCCGCGCAATTGCTCGTCGGTCATCTTCTCGAGCCGAGCGAAACCGAAAGTCCGCCAAGCATTGTTGACCAGGATGTCGAGGCGTCCGAACCGCTCGACGGACTTGTCGACCATGGCAACAACCTGAGCTTTGTCGGTGACGTCGGTCCGGACGAATTCCGCCTCCGCGCCCCATTCGTCCCGCAACCACTGGGTCGTTTCGAGGCCCGCTGCCTCGTCGATCTCGGCAACCAACACCGACGCGCCTTCACGCGCGAACGCGCCTGCCACTCCGCGCCCGATGCCCATACCGGCACCGGTGACCACTGCTACACGTCCGTCGAGCTTGCCCACTGGGCCCTCCTTCATCAGAACCCCTACCTGGGGCGCGGCACGGTCTTGTCGATGAACAATCCCTCTACCGACACACACAATTCGCCGTCCGCAGTCTTGATCTCACCGACGGTGTGAATCTTGCGGCCGTCCTTGGAAAGGAATTTGCCGCTGATCGTGAGGGGCTCGAACAGTGGAGTCGGGCGATGGTACCGAGTGCTCAATTGTGCTGTCATGCCGGAAGTTCCACCCCAGGCGTTCGCGACGCCAAGAACGTGATCGAGCAGCAGCGCCGAAACACCGCCGTGTACATGGCCGGGAGGGCCCTGGTACGGCAGCGTCAACGTGACCACTCCCTGCACCGACCCGTCAGCGAGCCCTTCAAGAACCAGCGGCGGCGCAATGGCATTCTCGGGACCGGTCACCGGATCGTGACGAGTCACGCCCTCACCGTTCCACATGTCGATCAAGCGCTCGGCCACCTCGGGCGAGTGCTGCTCGAGGTGCTCGGCAATGCTGTTGAGCTCCTCCGCAACCCGATCCAGATTGGCGTTTCCGCGGTCGGTGCGCAGCATCGCGTCGACAACGCGACGCGCTGCTGCCGTGGCCCGGTCGACCGGGGCGTCCTGCGGCGGCGACGTCAAAACCGTGCCGCCCGGGTGTGTGGCTGCCGTGGGGTGCGTGCCGAGGTCCATCAGTTGATCTCCATTGTTGCGTGTGTGAGAACCGGGGAGTTCTCGCGCTCGGGGCACGTCGCCGCCAAGGTCAGTGTGTTGCCGTCCTGCCATACCGAGGTGGTGATGGATTCGCCGGGGAACAGCGAACCGGCGAACCGCACCGAGTAGTTCTTCACCCGCGTCGGATCTCCGTCGAGAATTCCGTCGACCACCGCCTTGCAGACGATGCCGTACGACGCCAGACCGTGCAGAATCGGAGCGTCGAATCCCGCCATCTTCGCGAAGGAGGGATCAGCGTGCAGCGGGTTCATGTCTCCACTGAGTCGGTACACCAGAGCTTGTGAGGTACTCGTGCTCGACGTCAGTACCTTGTCGGGCGCCCGGTCAGGCACCCCGGCAACAACTTCGGGACCGGCGCTGCCGCCGAAGCCACCTTCGCCGCGGGCCCAGATCTGCATTCCGGTGGTCCACAACGGATTCCCGTCAAGGTCCTCGGCCGCCGTCTCGAGCACGATGACGGCAGCCTTGCCCTTGTCCCACACGTCAGCGATGCGAGTGGAAATACGAGCAGCACCCGTCGACGGGATCGGCGCGTGAAGTGTCAGCGACTGCCCACCGTGCAAAATCTTGCGCAGGTCGATGTCGATTCCCGGCATACTCATCGACGCTGCGGGCAGTACACCCGCCGAAACTCCCTGGCCTGCAACCATTGCAAAGGTCGGGAGCACTTTCAGACCATTTTCGTACACCCAGGTGAGCTCGGCGGGATCCAGAGCGTTCACGCCGGCGCCGAGCCCCAACTGGTAGAGCATGACGTCGCGGTCCGTCCACGACGCTTCGCGCACAGTCGGTTCGGCGGACAATGCCACCTCGAGATCGATAGCCATCAGTTCTCCAAAGTTCCGGCTCGGTAGACGGTCACGACGCACGCGCCGCCCAGTCCGAGGTTGTGCTGCAATCCGATTCGTGCGCCTTCGACCTGGCGAGCGTCTGCGGTCCCGCGAAGCTGCCACGTCAGTTCGGCGCACTGTGCCAGCCCGGTGGCACCCAGCGGGTGGCCCTTCGAGATCAGACCGCCAGACGGGTTGACGACCCACTGGCCGCCGTACGTAGTGGCACCGGATTCGACGAGGTTTCCGCCTTCACCGGCGCCACACATTCCGAGACCTTCGTAGGTGATGATCTCGTTGATCGCGAAGCAGTCGTGCAGTTCGATGACATCGACGTCGTCGATGCTGATGCCGGCTTCGGCAAAGACCTGCTCGGCGGCCGCAGCCGTCATCGGCGCGCCGACTACGTCGATCATCGACTTCTCGGCAAACGCTGCCGAGGTGTCGGTGGTCATGGCCTGAGCGACGATCTCGATCGCACGGTCCTCGAGTCCGTGCTCACGGACGAACTTCTCACTCACGACGACGGCAGCACCGGCACCGTCCGAAGTCGGTGAACACTGCGAGCGCGTCAGCGGCTCGTGAATCATCTTGTCGCCGAGCACCTGTTCGAGGGTGTACTCGTCACGGAACTGCGCATACGGATTGTTGACCGAGTGCTTGTGGTTCTTGACCGCCACGGCTGCAATCTGCTCGACCGTAGTGCCGTACTTCTTCATGTGCTCGACGGCGGCATTACCGAACAACTGAGCGGTCATGGGCGATCGGGCGAAGCCGTAGTCCTCGACCATGATCTTCAGCTGCGAATCCAAAGTGGTGACCTTGGGCATCTCACCGGTTCCGGTCAGCGCCGTTTTGGTCATCTTTTCGAAGCCGACGGCCAGTGCGCAGTCCGCTTGTCCGGCCTGTACCCACTCGCGCGCCATCATCAGTGCCGTCGAGCCGGTGGCGCAGTTATTGTTGACGTTGAAGATCGGGATACCGGACAGACCCGTTTCGTACAGGGCACGCTGGCCTGCTGTCGACGCGTTGAACACGTAACCGACTGCAGCACGCTGGATCTGGTCGTAGCTGATCCCGGCATCGGTGAGCGCATTCGAGACGGCTTCGGTCACCATGTCCGGGTATTCCCAGTCGCGGGTCTCGATCTTCTCGAACTTGGTCATGCCCACGCCGATGACGAAGGTGCGATTGCTCATGTGCAGGTCACTTTCCCGGTTCGGGGTCGCGAGGCAGACCCAGGATTCGCTCACCGATGATGTTGAGCTGAACATTGGTTGTACCACCCGCGATGGACATGCACTGCGAGTTCAAGAACATCTGGGTTGCAGACATCCGATGCTGGTCGCCCAGAAGTGAACTCGGCCCGGCCCACTCCATTGCCACATCCCAGACCTGCTGGATGTGCTCGACACCGATCAACTTCGCCACCGAGGATTCGGCCCCCGGCTGCGCGCCGGTGAGCGAGCGCAGCGTGGTGCGCAGACCGAGCAGACCGCCGGATTGCGCGTCGCACAGCACCTTTCCGAGCACCGTCAGCTGCTCGTCGTCGATGCCACCGGGTAGTCCGTCGACCAGGCTCAGAAGAGCCTCACCACCCGATCCGAGAGACGAGTCGTTGGACAGCGAGACACGCTCGTTGGCCAGTGTGGTGCGAGCGAGCTTCCAGCCGTCGCCCGGCTCGCCGACCAGGCACTCGTCGGGGACGAAGACGTCGTCGAAGAAGACTTCGTTGAACAGCGCTTCGCCGGTGATCTCGCGAAGCGGGCGAATGTCGAGGCCGCTGTTCTTGATGTCGATCAGGAAGTAGGACAGGCCCTTGTGCTTGGGGGCGTCGGCGTCGGTGCGCGCGAGGCAGATTCCCCAGTGCGCGTCGCGTGCCATCGACGTCCACACCTTCTGGCCCTGCAACTTCCAGCCACCGTCGACCTTGGTGGCCTTGGTGCTCAGAGCCGCGAGGTCGGAACCTGCGCCGGGCTCGGAGAAGAGCTGACACCAGACGATGTCGCCGCGCAATGACGGCGGGACGAACTTGGCAAGCTGCTCTTCGTTGCCGTGCGCGATGAGCGTCGGGATGACCCAGTTGCCGATGATCATGTCGTGCGGCTTGATCTTCGCAGCGCGCAGTTCTTCGGCGATGACCAGCTGGCTGACGGCGTCGGCGGACTTGCCCCACGGAGCCGTGAAGTGCGGTGCGGTGTAGCCCTTTTCCGCGAGATACGTCTTCTGCGCGGCACCTTCGAGTTCGAGTGCAGGAGCGAGCTCGGCGCGGACGTCGGCGCGGATCGCCTCGGCCTCGGGCGGCAACTCGATGCTGAGCACGCGACGGGTGCCGGCAATGGTCAGCTCGGCAACGCGACGACGCCAGGATGCCGTGGAACCCAGCAGAATTCGCAGGGACTGCGCGCGGCGCAGGTACAGGTGCGCGTCGTGCTCCCACGTGTAGCCGATTCCGCCGAGCACCTGGATGCAGTCACGCGTGACGGAGAAGCCGGCTTCGAGGGCCGTGGCTCCAGCGACGGCTGCTGCGAGAGAAGCCTCTTCGGCACCGACGCCGTTGGCGGGCGTCAGTGCGCGCGCAGCGTCCCACGCGCAGACGCGCGCCTGCTCGGCAAGAGCGAGCATCCGAGCGGCCTTGTGCTTGACGCCCTGGAACTGGCCGATCGGGCGACCGAACTGCTGACGCACCTTCGCGTAGTCGGCCGAGGTCGTGACGGCCCAGTCGGCCAAACCTGATGCCTCGGCCGCGAACAGTGTTGCGGCAATGTCGAGCACACGCTGCGTATCGATGGTGAGGATCTCGGAATCGGCGAGGATCAGACCGTCGACGGTGACCTCGGAGTTACGACGTACGACGTCGTAACTGGCCAAGTCCGTGACCTCGAGGCGGTCACGTCCGAGCAGAACGAATCCGCTGTCCGTCGCGAGGAGGAACACGTCGCCGACATGGCCACCGAGAATCTGGCTGGACGTTCCGCTGAGGGTGGCGGTGTCGCCGTCGCGGGCGATCTTCAGCGAACCCGGCTGCAGTGCAACGGCTCCGAGCGTGCTGCCGTCGACCAGTCCGGCCAGCGGAGCGGTGACTCCGGCGTCGCTGAGAACGGCGCTGACCACGACTGTCGGCAGGAACGTGCCGGGAACCATGGAGCGCCCGAGTTCCTCGACGACGATCGCGAGCTCGACCAATCCGTATCCAGCGCCACCGAATTCCTCGGCCACGTGTAGTCCGAGAAGTCCCTGCTCGGCAAGCCCGCTCCAGAGTTGGGGGCGAGTTTCGACCTTCGCCTCGACCGCTTCACGGATAGCGGTGGGTGTTGCGTGACGTGCCGCCCAGCCCCGTACGGAGTCGCGGAGGTCACGATCTTCTTCACTCAATCCAATGGTCATGTCTACCTCGTCAATTCGACAGTTTGAGTACGGGTCAGATGCGTTCGATGATGGTGGCGGTAGAGAGAGCGCCACCGGCGCACATCGTGACCAGCCCCGTGGACTTGTTCGAGCGCTCGAGTTCGTGCAGCGCGGTCGTGATCAGACGAGCGCCGGTCGAACCGACGGGATGCCCGAGTGCGATCGCACCGCCGTTGACGTTGACCTTGGACAGATCTGCGTCGTGAACCTGCGCCCAGGAGAGCACTACCGAGGCGAACGCTTCGTTGATTTCGACGAGATCGATGTCGTTCAGAGTCATTCCGGCCTTGTCGAGCACCATCTGAGTGGACTCGATCGGTCCGTCCAGGTGATAGAAGGGATCAGATCCGACCATGCCGGACGCGACGATCCGCGCGCGGGGCTTCAATCCCAACTCCTGCGCGCGCTCTTCGCTCATCAGCAGTACCGCAGCCGCGCCGTCACTGATCTGCGACGAGTTGCCGGCGGTGTGGATATGGCCTTCGATGACCGGCTTGAGTCCGCCCAGCGCCTCGGCTGTCGTCTCGCGCAGGCCACCGTCGCGCGTGACAGTGGCGATCTCACCGGTCGGCACACCTTCCTTGGTGACGACAGGAGCCTTGACGGGCACGATCTCACGGTCGAAGCGTCCTTCTGCCCAAGCCTGGGCTGCGCGGCGCTGCGATTCCAGGCCGAAGGCGTCGACGTCGGCGCGTGTGATGCCACGCTTCTCGGCGATACGCTGCGCAGAGGTGAACTGGTCGCCCATGTCGATGGTCCAGTCGTCCGGGTACGGGTTTCCCGTACCGGGCGCGTTTGCCTGGCCCAGGAACACACGGCTCATCGCCTCGACGCCACAGCCGATACCGGCCGAGATCTGACCTGAGGAAATCAGGCCGGAGATCAAATGCACTGCCTGCTGGGCAGATCCACAGGCGCAGTCGATGGTGGTTGCCGCTGTGCTGTACGGCAATCCGGCGTGCAGCCACGCTTGCCGCGTGACGTTGTTGGACTGCTCACCTGCCTGGGTGACACAGCCACCGATGATCTGCCCGATGTCTTCCGGTGCGACGCCTGCTCGTTCGAGAACGCCGAGTTGCGCTGCTCCCAGAATCTCGGCGGGGTGCAGCCCCGCCAGGGCGCCGCGACGACGGCCGATCGGTGTCCGAGCGGCCTCGACGATGACTGCATGACCCATGATGTGCGCTCCTTCGTGGAGTTTTCGGTCGGTGAGCTGACTCACCGTCAACTTTTCTGTAATGTATTCTATTGTTGATGTCAGGGCAATGCCGGAATGAACGTCATC